>CANOFO010000101.1 GCA_947565305.1 uncultured Lachnospiraceae bacterium
GAAAGCGTCAACCGTGATAACATACTCGTTGTAAGACGACCGTAAAGGCCAGTGGCATTGCACTGCATTTGAAATAGGATATTTCGTACACATTCGTTCTTCCTCCGTAGCAAAATACTTTACTGCCTCTGTAACACCAAGTAAAAATACCCTATCCTTTATGGTTTTCCCAAAAGTCACCATAGAATCTGCAAAAGGATCTATCTCTTCTAACTGTACTTCAATAGTGGGTATCATCGCTCTCTGTTTTTTAGAAAAAGCCTTCTTCATAAACCCTTTGTTCAGCCATTTGCGCAGAGAACACGTCTTCCATGTAACATCCTCATCTTTCTTATGGTAAGCGCGATAATCAAGGGCATATCTGCTGATAACCAGACTTCTATTACCCTCTTTTGCAAGTACAAGCCATTCTATCTCTTCTTTACCATTTTCTTTGTTCTCGTCCAGTTCATAAGAGCCAAAAATAATATAATCTCCTACTTTCGCCTTTTTTCCTTTTGCCATTTGGTATTCAACGCGGATAGAGTCAGCCTGTTCTTTGCTGTCCTTATAGCCTTCAAGCTCTATCAATTGTTCGTACGCTTCCTCATACTTTCCCTCCCCTATACAGGCAACTGCCTGCTGATATATCTCCCCCGGTATCGTTTCCGTCTTTAATTCTTCTGCTCTCTCTCTACTGTCCTTATAATCTTCAATCTCCATCAATTGTTCGTATGCTTCCTCATACTTTCCCTCCTCTATACAGGCAACTGCTTCCTCATATTTCTTCCCCGGTATCGTTTCTGTCTTTAATTCTTTTGCTTTCTCACCACTGTCCTTGTAGCTTTCAATCTCCATCAATTGTTCGTATGCTTCCAGATACTTTTCCTCCCCTATCCAGGCGGCTGCTTCCTGGTATTTCCGTTCTGGTATGAGCACCTTGTTATAGAAAACAACACCTGCAGATACTGCACAGATGGCTGCAGCGATTACAATACGGAAAAATCTCTTGCGCCTGATTTCTTGCCTGGCCAGCCGTTCCTTTTCTATTCTTTTCCTTTCCTCTTCCCGCTGTATCTCCTTAATCTCCCTTTTACACATCTCCAACTGCTCATCTACATCTCTCCAGCCGGGAATCTCCTGAAACTTAAGGATTGCAGCCTTATAATCGCTTATTTGCAAATTGATTTTATCATTTATCAAAGTCTCTGCCTCATGATAAATAGCATCTTTCCGGCAGGTTTCCGCCTCATTCAGACACTCCTCCCTCCTCGCAGAGGAATCCTTATATTCTTCAATTGCCAAAAATTTAGAGGCCGCATTCTGATAATCTCTTGAGGAATCCGCCGCCTCCATCATTGCTACTGCATCGTGGTAAATTGATTCCAGACGAGCATTTTCATTGCGCGTATTGATATGTTCAATATACCCCTGCACTGTATTTTTCAAGGCGTCATTTCCATAACGAATCACTTTCTGGTAATTATTGCTGTCCAAAAAGGCTTGTTCGCAGTCTGCAAGTTCCTGCTGTTTTTTGACGTGCAGTTCTGCCATCAGTTTTCCAAGGTACGCCTCAGCCGTTTCCGGATCCATATCCAGAACTTTTTCACAGTATTCATCCGCGCTTTCCCAATCGCCATCCTCCAGAAAAATAAAGACACGCTTGAGCAAAGACTCTTTGCTTGCACCCGCACTGGCTGTAATAGTTTCCGGACCAACCGTCTTCCTTGGTTCATCCACTTCCGCAATCTTTGCAATTCCACGGATAATGTCCTGCATAAAGCCAAGTTTTGACATATCCTGCGCCTGTAAATGGGAAAATTCTTCAGGCAAGTCGTAAGGATCCATATCTTTGTAAGCCGGAATGAGCGTCTTTTTGGCTCCATTGCGGATAAGGGCGAGATAACGGCTCCATTCGTTTTTCACCCAGGGCGCCTGAAAAAATTCCGGTTTGGTGCCAAGCACGACCATCACTTTTGCAGAATTAAGAGCTGCAAATATGTACGGCTCATAGGCAGAGCCAATCTTATCTTCGAGAGTGATACGAGAAAAGAAGACTTTAAACCCTTCTTCTGTCAATTCATGATACAGTTCATTTGCCAGCACGGAATCCGGCGTTCTCCTGCCAGAATTATCCGTCTCCTTATAACAGATAAACACATCAAACGGTTCTTCCTGCTGTGAGATGGAAAGAATGCCTTTTTGAATTTCGTTGATATTCTTTGCTTCTTCTTCATAAATTGATTTCTGGCTGCCGTCTGCATATCCCAGCGCGGACTTGTAATTATCATCGTCAAAAACAGACGTAAACTGCGCGCGGTTTACCGTCGGCACCCGCTTATGTGATGCAGGGTCTTCCACATATTCAATCCCATAGCGGCAAAGGACAAGCGACCAGTAAGCCTCTGCATCCGTGCCATTCTCGTTCAGTATTTGCTCATAAATCCCCATCGCTTTGTCAAATTCATTATTACGCCGGAAATGATTGGCCCTGTCATAGAGGTTGGCTCTTCTGTCATCATCAAGCATCGGAATCGTCTGCTTTGTCCCGCAGTATTCGCAGACTGCAACACTTTCTCTATTTTTTATTTCCAATGCGCCTCCACACATTTTGCATTTAAATAGCGCCATTATTTCTCCTCCTTATTTCAGTAACCTGCATTTCTTATTTCTATCCTCAAGTAAAATCACGAGTTCATCGGATATCTCTTTCACATCTGCCGCATTGTCTTCCTTCACTGCCTTTGTAAGCACAGAAAATTTCACATTGATTTCACCCTCGACTGCAGACAATGCCTCACAGCTCACAGGGTCGGAATAACGAACCGTTTCATAAACTCTCTTGCAATCCTTTTTTATGGTTTCAGATTTTGCCTTTGACAGCAATGTTTCAGCATCGGCTGTCAGAGTTCTCATAAAAAATACCTGTGCTTTCTCTTTTTCATCTGCACGTTCCACAAGCGCGGCGGATACCGATGCTTTCATTATGGAAATAACGTTAAACGCCAGAACCATTGCGCAGAGGATGATGCCCACCCAGAGCGGAAGGGCTGAAATCAACATACACAGTCCGCCAAACACGAAAGACAACAGCAGCCCAGTATAACTGGTAACGACAAGAGAGATGCGATAGAAAGCCTTCCCTGATTCCTCCGCTTTCAATGCAAAATATGCACAGACAAGCTGCCCGAAAAAAGAAATCGTTATACATAAATATCCAATCCAAAATGTCGGCGTATATTTTTCCGCGCCTGCCCAGCCGGGAACAGCAAAAGAAATCACCTGGAAAAGTGCGAACATCACCGCCCACGCCATGGCGTATAATTTAAATATTCTCTTCATGAAATCATCTCCTGTCAAAGTTTTTCCCCACACTCGAGGCAAAATTTGGCGCCCACAACGGTTTCCTTCCCGCACTTTGGACAGGAAGAGACAAACTTATGGCCACATTCTGGGCAAAATTTGCCCTTCACAACCGTTTTCCTGCATTCCGGACAAATCACCATACCTTCAGGAACTGCTGGCGCTGCTTTTTCCCCGCATTCAAGGCAGAATTTCGCATTTTCAGGTAACAATGCGCCACATTTTGCACATACGTTTTGCGCAGGAGCTTTTTCATTTACCATATTTATGGCCTCATTCATCGAACCGCCAACTGTCCCGGCAACTACGCCGCCTACGCCTGCCATTGTCCCAAGACCTACGCCAAGATTGGTGAACTGGCCGACTGCCTCATTTCTTGCTACTTCCGTCGCTACATCAAAGCCACGCTCCTGCTGATAAGTATATCCTTCCTGCGCACGTTTCGTTGCCTGTGCTTTGGAGTCAATGACAACCTTCTGTGCGTCTGTCTGTGCCTGAATAATATCAGTCTGCTGACGGAGTTTTGCCTCGGCAACATCCGCATATTGACGGAAATACAATTCCTTGAACTGCTCATACTGCCTTTCGCCATCCGGCTTTGCCACATTTGTGACAAAAAAACGTTCCAGAGAAACGCCATAATCTGCAAAATCAGGAATTAACTGACCATGAATCGATTCAGAGAATCTAGTCAGATGCTCATCTATTTCAAAAATATTGATGGCGTTCTGTTTCATGGTCTGTGCAATGTAAGTCTTCACACGCGTCATCAAAAATGCGCGAAAAAATGAAATCAGTTTTTGCTGGCTGAGAAAATCTTCCGTGCCGACAAGTTTTAAGAGCAGCCTTCGACTGTCCGCCACACGAAGGCTCATCTCACCTGACGCCCCGATGGAAATCGGAAAACCGTAGGTAGGCTCGATATATTGCACCTTGCTGTCAGTTCCCCATTTGATATTCATCTGCTCCGTTTTGTTGATAAAATATACTTCACAGTGAAAGGGACTTTCGCCTCCGGTAGCGCGGTTCAAAACCTTTCCAATCAGCGGAATATTTTGTGACTCAAGGGTATAGCGCCCCGCCCCAAAGAGATCGAGCGCCTGACCGTTCTTGAAGAAGAGAGCTTCCTGACTTTCGTGAACAATAAGCTGTGTAAAACTGTTGAAATCTTCACAGGGATGTTTCCAGATAAATGTACTGTTATCCCCTTCATACTTGATAATATCTGTAATCTGTGCCATGGATTCACCTCATAAACTTTTATCTTGCTGTGTGTAATTTTTTCTGAATTCAGTGTATCATAATTTATAATTATTCACAATTATATTGCTACCTTTTTTCATATTGATATTTCCATTATATCAAATTCTATGCTTTTTACAAGTATCATTGAAAAGCCCTTGGTATAATATCGGCACATCCCATCCATTGCAACTCATTAACACATACTGTCTTTATATCTTTGTTTTTCGTTATACTGTTTTTTGCGGTTGATGGTTCTTACCCTTGCCCTGGGCTCATATTTCCCACAGTGCTGGCAGTACGCTTTGTGGCAAGCCTCCCTGCCCTTTTTACATTCCCCAAGCGCAATATAATATTTGCAGGGAACCTCTCTGTATCTTGCCATTTCAATTTCCTTCTTTCTATTAAACTATGGGCTTTCCACTCTCCTAAAACAAAGCAGATAAGACCTTTTGACATTAAAACTCATTTTCCTGCTTTAAAATTATAGACAGGAAACAATCTCTTTTGAATCTGTACTGTCTCGCTGATATGCTTCATAATTTCATCCGCGCTCCGGTAGGCAAAGGGTGCTTCGTCCAGCGTGTCTTTGCCAATGCAGGAACAGTGGATGCCTTTCATTTCCGCTTTGAAATCCGAAACCGTAAACTTATTTTTTACATATTCCCTTTTTATCAGCCGACCTGCGCCATGAGGTGCAGAATAATTCCAGTCAGCATTGCCAAGACCCTTCCCCAAGAGAACTCCGTCCCGCATATTGATGGGAATAGCTACAAATTCGCCTTTTCTGGCGGACACTGCCCCTTTCCGCAGAATTGTCCCTTCTGCGGAAACGTCAATGTAATTATGGACGGAATGGTAAATATCCTCTATTTTCCATTTCATGCCTTTCACCATCTCGTCTAAGATGACGCTCCGGTTAAGCCTGGCAAACTCCTGTAAAATCTGTGTGTCGTAGACATAATCTTCCATGAGCTTTCCTTCCAGATATGTCAGCTCATAGGGAACATCCTGTCCCTCTTTTTTCAGATATTTCTGCCCCTCACGCAGATAGTATTCCGTCACCTCTTTTCCCAGGTGACGGCTCCCTGAATGAATGACAGCATAAAGAAATCCCTTTTCGTCCTGGTCGATTTCTATAAAATGGTTACCGCCTCCCAGCGTCCCCAGACTCAGCTTTGCCTTTTCTTCATGGATGTGGCAACCGCACCTCAAATCAGAGAGCATAGCTGTATCGCTAAGCCTATGGGCAGTTTTTCTAATCCGATACCCTGCAGGCACCTTCTCCCTGATTACGGTGTCAAGTTTCTGAAACTCCATTCTTTTCTGTTTCAATTTTGCAACCGTGATGCCGCACCCAATATCAATGCCCACCACATTCGGAAGCAACTTATCGCCTATCACTGCCGTAAAGCCGATAGTTCCCACCTTGCCTGGATGGACGTCCGGCATTACCCGGATTTTGCAACCCTCAAACGCCGGGAAATCGCAAAGCTGCTGAATCTGCGCGATTGCATAATCTTCTATTGTGTCTGTGAATATTTTGGCAGAAGTATAGATTCCGTTTACTGTTTTCATAATAATCCTCTCTCTCGTCTGTGCCTTATTGCAAAATAGACACAAAAAAACACCTCTAAAATAATTAGAGATGCAGATTGTCCACAGTAAAACAGAATAAGATAAACTGATTATGTATCTTTTACTGGTATGCTGTCAGAAGGACAATCCTCTCCCTATTGTTAGTTGTTAAATAATTCATTCCTAAATGTCTTGCAATCATAATTGTCCTCCTTTCCTTACTCGCCAATATGTGATACGAGTCTATTATAAAAACTTCTTTTCTATCTGTCAATCTAAATTTTTTCCCATTTTGTAATTTTATAGTACCAAAAGGTTTCCATCGCAAAGCGCTGGAAACACTTTGCACATAAAAGCGCTATGGAAAGCTAGCTTTCCAGACGCTTTTTGTGCAAGATGTCTATGCTGCCAAAGGCAGCAAGACCTTTTGGCACTATAATATCGGCTGTTATAAAAAATGGGGAAACAGAAAATTTATCCAGATTTACAATTGGCACGGCAGAACTGCCAGCGTTCGTGAATCATGTTCTCACGGAATGCACAGTCCAGCGCATTCCTGACCCATAAATAATAATCAGCGTTCCACTATCTTCCCATTCTCTAACAAGTCCTGCCACTCCTGTTTTGTAAGTCTGCTCTCTCCCATCCTATCCAACATTTTCTCTATCCAAAATTCTTCCATATTTTCTGCACGGAATACGGCAGACAAATTCTCTGGTGTATGTACAACAATTTTGATTTCCTGACACCTTAAAGCCATAACAACCCGCTTCCCCGTCAGCAAGGTTTCATATTATTTTATGAAACTGTTGGAAATCTATTCTTAATAGATTGTTAGGCGGGTCGTAAAATATTACACTCTGCTCTTTCGTTCAAGCTGGCAAGAGAACTCAAAATTACTAACATCCGACTGATGTCAGATAAAAAGTCCTCTTTTCCTGCCTGCCCAGATTTCCATTCCTTATAATCTTCTTTGATACCTAGTGTATAAACACATTTATATTTAGATAAATAATTCTTCCAATATATGTCACCGCATGTTATGATAGAAAAAAAGGCGGTGACCCTTATGGCAAGACCTAAAATATATTCCATCAGATTGACCGATGACGAACGCACTAAACTTAACAAAGCAATCAAAAATAAAACCACCTGCAAAACAGTCCTGAAACGTTGCCAGATACTGCGGGATCTTGATGAAACAAAAGGCTGCAGGCTGACACACGCTCAGATTGCACATACCTATGCGGTCTGTCCCGCGACTGTATCCAATCTTATCAGAGATTATGTGAATAAAGGCATTGACAGTATCATCCGTTATAATATCAGTCCAAACTCAGCGGCATCCCGGCGAAAGGCAGATGGACGTGCAGAAGCAAAGCTTATACAGATTGCCTGTGGTCCTGCCCCGGACGGCCATTCCAGATGGACACTGCAGCTGCTTGAAGAAAAAACCCGGGTGGAACTGGAGACTCCCATAAGCAGAGAAACAATCCGCCGGGTGCTTAAAAAAACGAACTCCAGCCTCATCGGAACGACTACTGGTGCATCCCACCAAAGGAAAACGCGGCATTTGTAGCCTGCATGGAGGATGTTCTGGACATCTATGAGATGCCATATAATCCTGCTGTCCCAGTAGTGTGCATGGATGAGAAACCTTACCAACTGCTGGGCGAAGTCCGGGAGCCACTGCCGATGCGCCCAGGAGACACTCAAAAGATTGATTCCGAATATGTCAGAAACGGTGCGTGCAGTATATTTGTGTTTGTTGAGCCGCTAGGAGGCGTAAGGCATGTAAGTGTCCGTGAACACCGTACCGCAACCGACTGGGCTGAGGAAATCAAATACCTTGCAGACACCAGCTACCCTGACAAACAGAAGATCATACTTGTCATGGACAATCTCAATACTCATGCCATAGCCTCTCTGTACAAGGCTTTTCCGGCTCATGAGGCACGCCGAATCGCCAGAAAACTGGAGATTCATTATACCCCAAAGCATGGAAGCTGGCTGGACATGGCAGAGATAGAGCTTAATGTTATGACACGACAATGTCTTTCACGGAGGATAGCGGGTATCGACGAACTCCGGCAGGAACTGGCGGCATGGGAAACAGATCGTAACCACACCGGTGCAAACATCTGCTGGCACTTTACGGCAGATAATGCCAGAGAGAAATTGGTATCTCTGTATCCAAAGTTTAAGGCGCCAGTTCCGTAATAGAAAACCAGTTTGCCTAAATATAAATGTGTCAGCACACTAGCGCTTCCTTAAACATCCCCTGGAACACTTCGCTGGACCTGGTTTAAACCGCACCTGTTTCCATACTCTTGCGCTGCTTTCTGCGCATAGAGGTATACTTGGAAAGTGTTTCCGCTGCTCTACCATCGGCAAATCCACCCTCCTGTCCCTTCTGGCAGGTCTGATAGAGCCGGAACACGGTTCTATTTTGCTATATGGACAGAAATTGTTCCAAAAAAGCGGCGGAACCATCGGCTATATGCTGCAGCATGACCATCTTTTAGAATGGCGCACGATTGAAAAAAACGTACTGTTAGGGCTGGAAATCCAAAACAAGCTGGCTCCGGCTGCAAAGGAACGCGTTTATGACATGTTAAAAACTTATGGATTATATAAATTCAAAGATGCCAGACCTTCCCAGCTCTCGGGCGGAATGCGGCAGCGAGCAGCACTGATACGCACCCTTGCACTGGAACCGGAAATCCTGTTATTAGATGAGCCATTCTCCGCCTTGGACTATCAGACAAGACTTACTGTCGGCGATGACATCGGCTCCATCATAAAAAAAGAACAGAAAACAGCAATCCTGGTTACCCATGACTTATCGGAAGCTGTGAGCCTTGGAAGCCAGGTCCTGGTATTGAGCAAACGACCGGCAACCATCAAAAGCGTTGTCGACATTTCTTTCCCGCAAAACATCAGCCCGCTCGAACGCAGGAATTTACCGGAATTCAAAGACTATTTTAATGAAATATGGAAGGAGCTGAATGACGATGAGTGAGATTTCCCTTGCGCAGCAGAAATTTCTGCTTGCCCAGAAAAAACACAGACGCACGGTTACAGCAAGCAGACTGTGCATTTTTGTGCTTTTCCTTGCAATCTGGGAGGGCGCAGCAAGGATGAATCTGATAGATTCATTCTTTTTCAGCAGCCCCTCAGGCGTGGTCTTATGTGCCTATGATATGCTTTTGGACCACACATTGTTTACCCACGTAGGCGTTACGTTATTCGAGACCATCAGCAGCTTTGTGCTGGTGACAGTCCTGGCGCTCCTGACAACAATCATCCTATGGCTGAACAAGAAAATTTCCGAGACATTGGAGCCCTACCTGGTTATCTTAAACAGTCTGCCAAAATCTGCACTGGCGCCCCTGCTCATTGTCTGGCTGGGGGCAAATTACAATACAATCATCATTACCGGCATATCCGTGGCAGTCTTTGGCTCTATTTTAAGCCTTTACACCAGTTTTCAGTCCGTAGACCCGGAAAAAATCAAGCTGATTAAAACCTTGGGCGGAAAAAAGTACCATATACTCGCCAAAGTAGTGCTTCCTGCCAATATCCCAGCCCTGTTCGCTGTCATGAAAGTAAACATCGGGCTTTGCCTAGTGGGCGTGATTATCGGGGAATTCATCTCCTCCCGGCAAGGACTTGGTTACCTGATAATCTACGGCAGCCAGGTTTTTAAATTAGATTGGGTCATCATGTCCATTGTAATCCTCTGTCTGCTCGCCTGGGGACTCTACAGCCTATTAAGCTATTTGGAGAAGCGCTACCTGAAACGCATGTCCTAGCACAGCAGCCTACGAAAATTTGCTATCTATAAAAAAGTGTCTTCGACACTTCAACTCCCCTAGCCCCTCACTCATGAGGGGAA
>CANOFO010000102.1 GCA_947565305.1 uncultured Lachnospiraceae bacterium
AGCTGAAGTATCAGTAGTCTTAAGATTGCCGGTTGGGTTAGTTGGTTCTTTTTCGGCTGGTAAGGTAAGGCAGACACATTGCGATAAATCCTTTGTTTTCAAGGCTTTCGGAGGATTTTATTGAAAACCTATGGTGAACAATAACCGCTCATAAATTTAAGGTTTTCAAATTTACATTTATCTGAAATTTGTATTTTATACAGGTTTAATCAAATGGTGTTCAAATCATCTCTACAACCTTCCGATTTGTTTATTCTTCCACCGTGCATTAACTATTCAGAAGTTTCATTAAATCCTCCACGGAAGCGTCCATTTTCACAGAGACTTCTTCCATAGTCATGCCGGAAGCAAGATTCCTTCATTTTTGCCAATGATAATTATACTCTAAGTGGCTATACCTGACAATCAATAGTTCTACTGCCATCCTGTCATTAATCATTCCCATCTTCACATCTTCCTCCGCCTGCACACAGTCTGCCACTGCTTGCCCAAGCTGTTCCAACTTAAACCGGCTGGCCTGGGCAAGGTTCTTGCGCACAGCAAATTCCGGGATTTTCGCCTTGGAGGCAATAAACTTGCTGTCGTACCCCTGCCGCTTTAAATCCTTGACCTGCCATAGAATCTGGAATTGCCTGGCAATCAAAAACAAAATACGCATGGGCGGCTCTTTCAGGGCAAGCAGGTCATAATACAGCTCCAACGCCTGTTTCTGCTGTTTGCCGGCAATCATGTCCACCATCTCAAATATTTTCCCAGTCGTCTGCACTACACAGACTGCCTCCACATCCTCCGCCGAGATTACCTCCCGCCCCAGCGTATAGCAGAACAGCTTTTCCAACTCTTTGTCGATGTATTCCATATCATCTCCGGTCTTCTCCAGAAATAGTTCTAAGACTGGCTTCGTAATCTTTTTCTGCTCGCGCCCCAGCTTTGATAAAATCCAGCGCGTCAGCACGTCCTTCGTCTGGCGGGGAAATTCCACCACTCTCCCCGCATTTTTGACCGCCTTGTACATCTTGCTCCTCTTATCGACTTCCTCCTCCACAAACACAAAGCAGGTCGTGTCCGTAATATGTTTCATATAATCTGCCAGCTGCTCACAAGCGCTTTTAAATACCCCGCTGTTCTCCAGCATAATCAGTCTACGCTCTGCAAAAAAAGGAAGTGTCTCCGCCAAATCTATAATTTCCCCGGGATTGATATTTTTCCCTTCATAGAATGATACATTCATCGTATCATCCGGCTGGGACAATGATTTCCTTAACTTCTGCGCATACTGCTTTTTCAGATAAGATTCTTCGCCATACAAAAGATACACTGGCTGAAATGTATTTGATTTGATATCTTCATCTATGCCTTTCATGTTTCAATGCCCTTCATAATTTTATCAGTCTTCTTTTACCTGCCACTAATTGTAACAGTTCGGGGAAGATATGTCCATACCCGCACATCCGCCCCCTCCGGCTGTATGCAGATCTGCCCTTGCTCCATCGTAAAAAATACCTGGCTTCCCACAGCACGAATCCTCCCTACCGTATCTTCACCGGGATGACCATAAGAATTCTTCTTGGCGCAGGAAATTACCGTCATCTTAGGGGAGAGCGCTTCTAAAAATTCCTGGCTGTTTGAATGGTCAGAACCATGATGCGCTGCCTTATAAAAATCTACGTTTTCTATGCCATACCGTCTCAGATATCCGCTTTCCACAAGAGCTTTTTCCTGCCCACTGCCGATATCCCCGGTGAGAACGCCACTAAACGCACGGTACTCTACCAGCAGCGACAGCGAGGCAGCATTACGGTCCGCACTGTCTGCGCTATCCTTCCCTGGCGCAAGCACCGTAAAGGATAGTTCTCCGGAGCCAAATTCCATCCCCGGTAAGACATAAAGAAGCCTGCAGCCTGCTTGCCTGGCTTCCTGCAGCAGCGCTTCCAAAGCCTCGTCACGCACCATGTATTCTGCCAGAATCAGATTTTCCACAGGATATCCCTGACGCAGGACCTCCAGAAGACCGCTGATATGGTCTGCATCCCCATGGCTGACAATCCAGCCTTTGATTGAACGTATCCCCCGGGATTTGAGAAAAGGTAAGATCCGGTACTCCCCTACGCCTTTCACATTGCTGCTGCCGCCATCCACAAAAAAATGTTCCCCATTGTCATTTTGGATAAATATCCCATCTCCCTGTCCCACATCGAGCACGTCAACCTCAAACCGGGAGCTCTCGCGGACAAAAAGCACGAGCAAAAGAGCCAGGAAAATTCCTGCGAGATAGCGTCTCTTCCTGCTGCACCAGATAAGGTACAGACAGATAGACAAGACTGCATAATAAATGATTACAAGTACCAAAGGCGGTTTTCCGGTGATAAACTCTGCCCCCGGCAATTTCAAGGCTATACGGCAGACAAGTTCATTCAATGACAGCAGCCACCCGGCCGGCTCTAAAAATATCGCGCCCAGAACCGGCTGCAGCATTCCCAACCCCCCGCCAAGAATTCCCAATGACAGCAGCCAGCCCATAAAGGGCAGGACACAGACATTGGCAAGCACACTGTAAGGCGGGAATTCGTAATAAAAATATAAAGACAAAGGCAAAGTTGCCATCTGGATACAAATACTGACAGACAGCGTGTCCCTCAATTTGCCCGCCATTATATGCAATATGGAAAACTCTGTTTTTTTCTGCACATTTTCATCCTTTTCTTGTTCCTTTTTTGCCTCGCGGATAACCGTCCAAATCACAGTCACTCCCAGCACTGCCCCATAGGAAAAAAGAAACCCGACATAATCTAGCAAAAACGGATTTCCCCATAACTGTACCATCGCGCAGAGCGAGAGCGCCGTCAGGGAATCGTAAGCATAACCCAATACCTGCGCTGCCATCATCAGACCAAACATACCTATGGCGCGTACGGCAGACACCTCCATACCAGAAAAAATGCCAAAACTATAAATTACTCCTGCCGACAGCAGCGCATTCCATTTTCGGGGACAGCCAAGTTTCTGCAGACAGGAAAACACGCCCATGCCCAGAAGAGAGACATGCAGGCCGGAAATGGCAAGGATATGGGAAATACCGGCAGACCGGTACAGGTCCTTTATTTCCGCCAGTAGCAATGACTTCTCCCCCAATGCCATGTCTGCCATCACCCCGGCCTCCTGTGCAGCCATAGACGATACATACACCTCCTGCATTCTTGCTCTCATCTTCCCCAGAAATATGGCATAACTGTCTATGTTTTCCGAAAGGAGCAGTTCAGATTCCGCATAAACCTTAAAATCCCATTTTCTGCTCTGCTGATATTGTTTTTCGTTGAAATTCCCTTCATTGCGGGATATCTGAAACGGCATATATCTGCCGGTAACTTTAAGGATATTCCCTGGCTGGTACCGATTGTCTGAACTATAGATAAGAATCCCAAAAGCGGGATAAGATTTGCCACCCGAAAAGACCTGGGTGTCCGAAAGATAATAAATAACCTGTGCGTTCTTTGCCTCTGTTCCCTGTAACGCCCTGTCCTGCACAGATGACTCTGTTTTCCATAGCGCCCTGCCTTGCGCAGATAACTGCTCCATCCGCATAACCCTGCCCTGAACAGTAACTGTATCGCCTGCTGAAAGCGCTGCCTCCAAACAATCCCTCACGTCCTGCTGCAACTGCATGTGGATACTTCCCCCAGCAAACAGAACGATACAGAAAACCACTCTCACACAGACCGTACACCATGCATGTTCCTTCAGATGGAGCACCGCCGCTGCCACAGCCGCCAGCAAACAGAAAAACGTCATCAGAAACCACCACTGCTGGCTTCTGCCGTACAGTATACCCAGTATCAGAGACACACACAGGCAACATATGGTCCGTCTAATCACTCAACCCCTCCTGCTGCATTTACCACCTGCTCTTTGCCCTCTTCTATCTGTTTCTCCTGGGTCTGCGCGTTCTCATCCATATAATCCAGATTCCGCTCAAACATGGTGTTTAAATCCAAATTCTGCCGATAACGATAATTGCTGTCCCCATTTACAGATATCTGTACCTTATTGACGCTGGTCAGTTCTGTCAGGGAATTGACAATGGAATAGATAACTACAGGTTCCGCAATCTCATAATTCTGATTGAGGAAGCCCTCATCAAGATTCACGAAACATACGCCGTCCACCACGGACACATTAACCAATTTCGTGCCATCTGGAATTGCTGAACGCCCATTGTCTCCCTGGGGTCCTTTCAAGAGCTGCTCCATCACAAGTTTCTCCAATGAAATGTTACTGCTGTAATGAATTTCCTGCACCTCCTGCAAGAGCGCCGTTCCCTCGGGGTTGGAAAAATACAGGGTAATGTTCGCTGTCTGGATGGCGTTAATCTGTTCCCCCGGATTTTCAATAAAACTCTCTTCCGTCATCAGCCCGACCAACGTCCCCTCATCATCCACCAGCGGCGAATCTCCTACATAGAATGAGATACAGTCCACGCCTTTTATCTGAATCAATGTCCTGACAACCGCCGCCCGGCAAAGCACTTCCTCTATATTGTCCATCTCAAGATAAGCGCTGTTAAAATAGAGATATAACTGACCATCCTCCAGCTTCCAGGAATCCAGCCTTACCTGTTTGGGAATCGGTCGTTGATAATCTAAATAATCTCCATCTTCTTCCCAACGCAGCTTCTCTAAAAACTCCTTAATCATGCCTTCCGCTTCCTGCTCCTGCGGTTCATATCCTTCAGCAACCGTCTTCGTCTTATCTGCGCTTATATAATAAATATAATAATCTGAAACTTCCTCCTGAGCGCTCTCACAACCTGCAGACAAAGCCGCAATCAATGATATTCCTATCAGGAGCAGTGTATGTTTTGCTAGTTTCATGCAATTCCTCCAATATAATTCAGCGGTATGCGGACTGTAAAAACCGTTCCCTCACCCTCTTTGCTGTGCGCCTTAATCGCACCCCGGTGCTTGAGTACGGCATTCCTCGTAATAGCAAGGCCCAATCCTGTTCCGCCAATCTCCCTGGAATGAGATTTGTCCACACGGAAAAACCTTTCGTAAATATGTTCTAAATATTCTTCGGGAATTCCAATCCCGGAATCCTCCACACGCACAAAAAAATATTTGTGGTCAGCATTTAAAGACACGTGCACCCACCCATCTTTCTTGTTATACTTGATGGCATTCTCCACCAGGTTATTCAGTGCCAGAGACAGCTTCACCTCATCTACCTCCGCGCTGACCGGGCGGAAACTCTCTAATACAAGTTCAATATTCTGTTTCTCCGCAATGGGACGTAGGCGCTTCATAATCATTTCCAACAGTTCATTGATATTTACCACAGAAATGTTCAGTTCCCCTGCCGCTTTATCCATCTTCACAAGAGACAGCAAATCGTTGATAATCTTATTTTCCCGCTCAATCTCCTCCGCTATATCGCTCATAAATTCCTTATACAGTTCTACCGGTACGTCCTCCTGCCCCAGCAGGGAATCTGCAAGCACTTTCATGGACGTCAGCGGCGTTTTCAGTTCGTGGGACACATTTGACACAAATTCCTGTCTTGAATTATCTATCCCCCGCATTCGCCCCAGCATCTCATTGAAGGCATCTGAGATTGCTTCCGTCTCCGTATAATCGGAAATCATCAGTTCCTCTTCTTCATTCTCTGCCTGGATTTCCTCTAAAGATTTCGTCATTTTCTTAAACGGCAGCACCAGGCGGCGCGCAGAGAAAAATGCGATAGCCAGAACTATGACCGCATTTACCATCTCGATTATCTGTACATTCTTTTTCAGATAATCGTAATTCATCATGATACTGTCCGTAGACACGCTTACCAGCATGACGCCTAAGGATTCCTTGGTATCTGCATTCTTCAGGGGAACCGCCAGTTCAATATAACGGCTGTCCGGGTCGTACTTGCTGATTTCCTCCCCCTGAAAACTCTTCACCACTTCTCCGGAAATAATAGTCTTACCAGTGTCAATGCCGTACGTATCTTTGACAATCTGAAAATGCCTGTTAATCACCATAATCCTGCCATCGTAGATATTAGAAACCTGCTCTAACTGGGCATTGATAATCTCCATGGACAAATCCGCCATATAGTTATAGGTAACCACCTGGTTTGCCAATATCTTCGTCTGGCTTAAGACATCGATGCTGCGGTTGGAAACGGCACGTTTCTCGTAGGTGGCAAGAACTCCAAAACGCAACGCAATATTGGGAAGAATCCCAATCAGTGCAATAATCAAGAACAGCCTGAATTTCAGGCTGTGGATAAACTTTAACTTCTTCATCTTTTTCTCCGCTGTTATGTTGGCAGCTAGCCATGGTAATAATAACCTACGCCCCACTTCGTATGCACATATTTGGGGTCGCTGGGTTTCTCCTCAATCTTCTCCCTCAGACGCCTTACATGCACATCCACGGTACGGACATCCCCCGGATATTCCGAGCCCCATACCAGATTTAAAAGTTTCTCCCTGCTGTATACTTTGTTGGGATTCAAAACCAGAATTGCCAGCAAGTCAAACTCCCTTGCCGTAACATTGATTTCGTTTCCCAAAATAAACAGGCGGCGGCTCTCACAGTCGAGACGCAAATCTCCGTTCTCTACAATCTTAAGATTCTCTTCCTTCTTCGGTTTGGGGGAAGTCCTTCTCATAATCGCCTTAATCCGCGCCTTTACCTCCAGAATGTTAAACGGCTTCGTGATATAGTCATCTGCACCGTATTCCAAACCGAGAATCTTATCCATATCGTCCCCTTTTGCCGTCAGCATGACAATCGGCACTGTGGAAAATTCTCGAATCTGCTGGCACACCTCAAACCCATCCATTTTAGGAAGCATGATGTCCAAAAGTATCATGTCATAGGTATTCTCTGTTGCAAGCCTGAGGGCTTCCTCGCCGTCATAAGCACAGTCCACCTCCATTCCATCCTGCTCCAGGCTGAAACGGATCCCTTTCACTATCAATTTTTCATCATCGACTACAAGAACCTTTTTTGCCATTCTTTCACCTCATTGAACTTTGACGTAGTCTTCTATTTTGGAAAACACGCCTTCTTTAATCCCTTCTATTTTCATCAAATCTTCAATCTGAGCAAAACTGCCGTTCGCCTCGCGCCAGGCTATGATACTTGCCGCCTTCGCCGCTCCGATTCCCGGAAGCTGCATCAGTTCTTCTTTGGTGGCAGTGTTAAGATTCACTTTCCCATCGTCCTTATACTCAGAATTACCGGACAGATATCCAGCAGGATTCCCCTGAACGGCAGCCTCGCTGGCAGTCATCACCCAAATCATCTCTCCATCTGTCAGGGGCTGTGCCTGATTCAAAGACCTTAGGTCGGCTTCCTCTGTCAGCCCCCCGGCAAGTTCTACCGCCTGAAACACCCTGCTGCCTTCCGGCAATGCATAGACCCCCGGGTTCCTGACAGCGCCTGATACCTGCACATAAACCAACGGCTGTAAATCCCCAGTGGATGCCGTTTCTTTGTCAGAGCCATGCTCCGCAGTGCCTTTGCCAGCTTCACCGAAATCTTCCTGCTGTGCCTCAGCGTCAGCCTCATCCGGCAATATAGAATCGGCTTCTGATAACAGCAGCTCTTCTCCCCGTCTCTGTCCTGCACATCCCGCCATAAGGATGATGAATGCCAGCATGAATATGATTTTCCATTTAATTTTCAAACTTTTCCCACCTTTCTATCTATTGGCGGATGAGAAAAGCCCTATTCACGAATCTATTCTATTGTAACGAAATTTTTCGTTTATTACAAGAGGTTTTTCATAATGTTACGAAATCATTAAGAAAATACGAAAATATATACTTGACATTTCCCACAAAAAAAGCTATTGTGTTATTTATATAGTACAATAATACATAAATCCAAAATATTTGGAAACGAGGTGATTAAATGCCATGGAATTTGGATTCTGACCGGCCTATCTTTATCCAAATCATTGAAAAAATCCAGATGGATATCATTTCCGGCCTGTATGCTCCGGGAGATAAGCTGCCTTCTGTCCGCGAACTCGCCCAGAAAGCATCGGTTAACCCGAACACAATGCAAAAAGCGCTCTCAGAACTGGAGCGGACCGGACTAGTCTATTCCCAGAGAACCAGCGGACGATATATTACGGAGGATACTGCCATGATTGCGGAATTAAAATCAACACTAGCCAAAGATATTGTGACACAGTTTTTAGATAACATGTTAAGACTCGGCATACCGGAGGAAGAAGTAATTCCCCTTATTTCTAAAATCATCGAAGGAGACGACCATGACACTGTTAGAATGTAAAAATCTTACAAAAAAATATGGAAAATTCACCGCAATTAACGACATCAGCCTGCAGATTGACGGCGGACATATCATCGGGCTTTTAGGTCCCAACGGAAGCGGCAAGACCACACTGATTAAACTGATAACAGGGCTGCTTTGCCCCACTGCCGGTACTGTGTATGTCAAGGAAGAGCCCATCGGTCCAGTCAGCAAAAGCTTTATCTCTTACCTCCCTGACCACACCTATTTAAACGGCAATATGCTGGTACGGGAGATAATTGATTTCTTCGCGGACTTTTATGAAGACTTTGATTCTCTGCGCGCCTACGATATGATGGCAAAACTGCAGATTAATCCCTGCCAGAAACTTAAAACGCTGTCCAAAGGCACACAGGAGAAGGTACAGCTCATTTTAGTGATGAGCCGCCACGCCAGCCTGTATATCCTGGATGAACCTTTAGCGGGCGTGGACCCTGCCGCCAGAGATTATATTTTAGATACGATTCTCTCAAACTATGACGAAGATGCCTCCATCCTCATTTCCACCCACTTAATCTCAGATATTGAAAACATCCTGGATGAGGTGATTTTTATCAAGGACGGCCATTTACACACACACGCCCTGGTGGATGAACTGCGCGAACAGGACCACAAATCAATCGACACTATTTTCCGGGAGGTATTCAAATGTTAAAAAAACTGCTGAAATATGAATGGAAAGACACCCGAAAATTACTGCTTCCCATCAATCTCGCCGTAGTCCTGATAACGATTATCGGCTGCATCATGCTGAGCACCAGCATTTTTGATTCGGAGATGGGATTTTTGCTTGCCGCCCCCTTGCTGGTCCTCTATATACTGGCTATCATAACCTTTTCCTGCATCACATTAGTCTATGTATACACGCGTTTTTACCGAAACCTGTACACGGCAGAGGGCTACCTGATGCATACGCTTCCGGTTACCCATACGCAGCTGTTCCACTCCAAGCTTATCATGGGCTATTTCTGGTTCTTCCTAAACAGCCTGCTTACAACCTTATCAACCATGGCGTTGGGTGCTTCCCTAGGATTTCATGAAGCTGTCGAAGAGAGGTCCGGCGAGATATCGGAGTCCTTCATAAACGACTTTCTTCTTTCCACAGGGCAGACTCCGGATTCCTTCTCATTTGCAGATATTTTTGGCTTTTCACTGCCAATGTTTCTGTTCATCCTGTTCGTCATGTTGCTTGTCAGCTCTTTCTCTTCTGTGCTGATGGGATATGTAAGCGTACTTTTCGGGCAGCGGATGGAACGCAACAAACTAGCAGCAGCCGTTGCCATTTATTTCGGCATCTATATGGTAATCCAGATTCTTACCTCGCTTGCCGTAGTAATCCCGGAAATCCTCAACATTGGAAACTACCTGGAAGACGAATCGGTTAATTTCCTGGCAGAAAGTTTCCAGACGCTTTTCCCATCTATGATTATCTGCTATCTGGTGATGGATATTGTATTTTATGTTATCTGCAGGATTCTGGTAAAACGCCAGGTCAACCTTGACTGAAAAACCAAATTTTTATTCCCGCGAGCAATTTGCTATGATATAAGGTACGACAGCCCCCCCTATTATATCAGGTTTCTTGCTAACTCACA
>CANOFO010000103.1 GCA_947565305.1 uncultured Lachnospiraceae bacterium
GGCCTGGAATGGGAGGCGACGAGCGGTTTGAGTTCGTGGAAGGGGAATGTTGAAAGAGAAGCTGGGAGGTGAATGGAGTGGGCAATAGCATACATGATGCATTTGATAATATAAAAGCAGACCCTCAAATGAAAGAGGCTACAAAGGAATATCTTGCGGGGCGCTATCAAAAGAAAAGCAGCCTGTTTGCGAACCGTGCATTTTTCAGAACGTTTGCAGCAGCCTGTGCCATGTTGCTTTTGGTGGCTGGAGGATATCATTGGACGATACAGCCGGTGTCTTATGTAAGCATTGACATTAATCCCTCCATGGAATTGGGACTCAACCGTTTTGAACGAGTGGTGTCTGCCGTGGCTTATAACCCGGAGGGGGAAGAGATTCTGCAAGGGTTATCCTTAAAAGGAAAGAAATATACAGAAGCCATTGATTTAGTTGTGGGCAGTGAAGCAATGGCACCGTATTTGGAGAAAGAAGACGAGCTGGTATTTACAGTGGCGGCACAAAGCAGTCAGGAAAAGGTGATAGAGGCAGGAGTTGCCCATTGTTCGGGGCATATTGGGCACAGCAGCCATAGTGTCAGTGCGGATATGGAAACGGTAAATCTGGCGCATGATAATGGGATGTCGGTAGGAAAATATAATGCCTATCTGCAGCTGTCTGAATATGACAGTACAGTGTCAGTGGATGAATGCAGGCATATGAGCATGTCGCAGATTCATGGATTGATCAGTGAACATAGTCAGGGACAGGACTGCCATCATGCACAGCAAGAAAACGCAGAGGATGATATATCTTCTGGGATGCAGCAGGACAGCGTGGATGATGGGACATCGCACGGAATGCAGCAGGAGAGTACAGGAGGCGGAAATGGACAGGAGGCACAACAGCAGGAATCATCAGATAGCGAATATATAGAGCAGGACGGACACCATAGGAGAAGGCATCATTAGTATAATTTGACAGGATAAAAATTGTGCAATATTTACAAAAAAATAAAAATAAAATTGAAAATTTGCATATTTTATTGAAATGGCGTAAAAAAGTGATACAATAAGATTATGGATGGGAGCGTGAGAGTATCGTTTTTTAAAGGGAAGCTGAGAAAGGGTTTATATGGGAAAGACAACATCAATCAACCTGGTAGGAAGAGAAGAATTTGAGGATGTCATGAGAGTATTTGCCAAATGTACGGATGACTACTTGTTCTTGTTTGATTTAGACAAAGATGAATATATTATTTCGGAGAAAGTTTTGGAGAGGTTTGATTTGCCGGGGAATCATTTTGCCAATGCAGGAGCTGTATTGGAAAAGATTATTTACCCGGAGGATATGCCAGACCTGACGGAGAATCTTGAGCAGATAAGGAGCGGTGAGAGCCAGGAGCATGATTTGGAATACCGCTGGGTGGACAAGAATGGCAAGATTGTGTGGATTAGCTGCCGAGGTGTTGTGATTCAGGATACGACCAAGGAAGAAGAGACAAAGCTTTTAATTGGCAGGGTTACCGAGATTGGCAGCAAACGCAAAGCAGACAATGTGACTGGACTTTTTGCAGAGCGTCAGCTGCAGCTTGACTTTGAGAAGTTTAAGGGGGAAGGGAAACGAGGCAAAGGAATTCTCCTGCGCATAGGCGTAGATAATTTTAAAGAGATTAATGAGCGGTATGGTATGGATACCGGGGACGTGGTACTGAAAATGATTGCCGATTGTATGGAACAGGTTGCAGGCGAGGATCAATGTTACCGTTTAGACGGCGATGAATTTGTGATGTTGATGGACGAGGAAGATGAGCAGAAAGCGAGAAAGAGATATCACAAGACAAGGATTCTTATTGAAGAGCAGCGCAAGGAGCAGGGATACCAGAATTTTTATACTATTTCCGCTGGCGTAGTAGGCTTTTACTATGAAGAGACAGAGTTCGATAAACTGCGCACTTATTCAGAATTTGCGCTGGGCATGGCTAAAAAAAATGGCAAGAATTGTTCTTATGTTTTCACACAGGGAGATTATGAGGCATATTTAAAAAATATCAAGATTCAGGAGAAGCTTCGCTACAGCGTGAACCATGATTTTCAGGGATTTGAAGTATATTATCAGCCCATTGTTTCGTTAAAGACAGGGCTGGTGGTGGGTGCAGAGGCATTGCTGCGGTTTTCTTCCAGGGAGTATGGGATGCTCTCGCCAGGAATCTTTATTCCTGTTTTGGAGGAAAGTGGTCTGATTATTCCGGTGGGAGAATGGGTGTACCGCACGGCGATGCGCCAGACGATGGAATGGCAGAAAGTAATGCCCAAATTCAGGATCAATATCAATCTGTCGTTTATTCAGATTTGCAAGTCGGATGTGGTAAATGGAATTATGTCATCTATTGAGGAATTGGGCATTGAACCATCTACGGTGTTGTTTGAGTTTACAGAGAGCGGCATGATTTCCTATGATGATTCCGTGCAGCGGCTTTTGGATGTACTGAATGAGAATAAGGTGAAGATAGCGCTTGATGATTTTGGCACGGGGTATTCTTCTCTGGCGTACCTGCAGAATCTCAAAGTGAACCTTTTGAAGTTAGACCGTGGGTTTACGTCCAAGGCAGTTGTCAACGATTTTGATTACAACCTGATTGGCCATATTGTGGATATGGCGCACAGCGTTGGTCTGCAGGTCTGTTTTGAAGGAATTGAGACGGAGGAGGAACTGCAGAAGCTTAAGAGACTGGAACCAGATTATATACAGGGTTTTTACTATGGAAAGCCAGTTGATAAAGAGACATTTTACGAACAGAACTTAAAGAAGTTTGAAGCTTCATAGAATACATAGCAGATGAAGGCATGGGTAGTAATTCCCCATGCCTTCATAGTTAGCTTAAATATATTTCTTCACAATCTCCATAAAGGTATCGTGATGTTCTGCAATAAACTGTTCATAGGTCATGTTCTTTGAAGCAATTTCTTTCCCCAGTTCGGCAAGGAATTCAGGGATTTCCGATTCCAGCATAACGCCCAAATCTTCACCGAAAGATTCTTCGTCCTGAATTTCACAGCCGTTTTCAAAGACTGCGAAAGCTGGTTTGGGACCGTCCGGCGTCTGTTTTACGCCGCCGCGGAATCCCAAAGGCGCTATCTGGTGCGCAGAGCAGGAAGATGGGCAGCCGGAAATATGAATTTGGGGAAGGACGCCGTCCGCGAAGTTTTCTTTGCGAACCCGCTCTACGCAGGCGTGGAGCAGACTCTGGGAATCCCTTGCCCCCACCTGGCAGATGGAAGCTCCGATACAGGCAATAGAAGACTCAAAGGTGTTCTCAGCGCTGTCAGCGGTAAGAGCCAGAATCTTCTCAGCCTCAAAAGCCGTCAGGTTTATGATATACATTCCTTCGTCCGGGGAGAGACGCGCCCGCACATCTTCCATCGGAAGAATGGCATCGTACAATTTACGGAAAAATTCAGGCTTGGGGCTGCCGCCGATTGGGTGGTAGGAAACGGCATAGAGCCCTGGCTGTTTCTGGGGGATGACCCTGGGGTTGTCCAGGCTGCCATTATCGCCCTGTTTGGTTATTTCGGGGATGGTAACCGCAAGGTCCAAATCTTCCTCATCCAGAACTTTGGCAAGCTTCTCCTGATATGCCTTCACGTATCCTTCCGTTCCCAGGGTCTCCTGCATGAAGCGGGTGCGGGCTTTGCCACGGTTTTCGTAGTTGCCGTGGGCAAGGAAGGTATCTATCATTGCTTTGATATAGTAGAGTGTCTTTTCGGGGGCAACATCGCATGCCACCAGAGCGCCCATTCGGGGTTCGCGGCCCAGCCCTCCGGCGCTGTATACGTCAAAGCAGCCGTTTTCTTTTGCTACAAATCCCAAATCGCGGAATGTGGCATGGGTGACATTTTCTTTGCAGTTGGAAAAACATACTTTTAATTTGCGGGGAAGTTTTACTTTTTTGATAAAGCCGAGCAGGTAATCTGCAGCTTCCTCTGCATAGGGAAGGACGTTGAAATACTCGCCCATCTGTACGCCGGAAAGCGGCGAACACATGACATTTCGCGGAAAGTCCCCGCCGCCTCCTCTGGTGATGATGCCGTGGTCAAAGGATTCCTGAATAAGTTCACAGACCTGCTCAGCGGACAGGTTGTGGAGCTGTAAGCTCTGGCAGGTTGTAATGTGGGTAAGTGAAATGTCGTATTTCTCAATGCTGTCCGCGATAAATTGAAGCTGCTCTTTGGTGATTTCGCCGCCGGTAAGGCGCAGACGCAGCATACTCGCCCCGCCGCCTCTCTGGGCATAGCTGCCGAAGCCGCCGGAGAATCCTTTGTATTGTGCGACGTTAATCTCTTTTTTGTAGAACTTGTCCGTCATCTCATCAAATTCTTTTAAATCTCCTCGAAATTCTTCTACGTGATTTCTCATGATAACCTCCTGCTGAAATGATTGCGGGTAATTTCATTCAGTATATAAGATACCCTAAATTGTTAATATTATATCATAACTAATGTTAAAATGAAAGGTCGGCTGTGTGGAAGTTTGGCCGGAATTGTGATAAAATGACCTAAGGAGGGACCCACGAAGTGGGAGGATGCCTTAGGTCTCTAAGAGCAGCCAAAGAAGTAAAATGACCTAAGAATTTAGATTTGGAGAGGAAGATATATGAGAAAAGCATTGTTTTTTGATATTGATGGAACTATCTGGGATGACAGCCGCAGGATTCCTGACAGCACGAGGGAAGCATTTCGTAGGATGAAAGAAAGGGGACATTACCTGTTTATCAGCAGTGGCAGAACTAGGGTATTTATTCCGGACAAGGAACTTCTGCCCCTCGGGTTTGACGGTATATTGGCAGGCTGCGGCACTTATGGAGAATTCAAGGGAGAGGTTAAGTTTTACCATCAGATTCCGCAGGAAGAAATTTGGCGTGTCAATGATTTTTTGCGGAGCGTGGATGCGGCATATGTTTTGGAGGGCAGGCATTACCTGTATCTGGATGAAGAGCGTTTCCCAAAAGAATCCGTATTTCCACAAAACTTAAAAATCAGCATGGGGGACAGGCTTATCCGTGTCACTGGAAATGAAGAGCGGCTTGAAGTCAGCAAGTTTTGCGCAAACTATCTGCAGGAGACCGCAAAACAGAAGGAATTAGAGCGTGTGTTAGAGCCAGGTTATACGGTCATACACCGGGGAGGGGATTTTATGGAGATTGTGCCCAAGGGCTTTAACAAGGCAACTGGAATACAGGAAATCTGCCGGCTGCTTGCTATTGCACATGAAGATACATATTCGTTTGGGGACAGCACCAATGACCTCGATATGTTGGAATATACGGCACATTCTGTCTGTATGGGCGATGGGATGCAGCAGGCAAAAGATGTGGCGGAGTATGTGACGGCGCCGCTATGGGAGGATGGGATATACAAGGCCTGTGAGCGCTATGGGCTTTTATGACAGCTGGGTACTTATCTATGGTTGGCAAAGGCTGAATTGTTTATAAAAATTTTAGAATGTTTAATATTTGCAATATTGACAAATACTGGGAAAAAGAATAGCATGAACGGAAAACGGTAAAAGAGGGAGGAAGACATGGGAAAGATAATGAAATATTTAGGCGAACACAAAGCAGCGGTATTTGCAATCTTCTTACTGCTGATTGTGCAGGCGTACTGTGATTTGTCGCTTCCCCAATATATGTCTGATATTGTGGATATTGGAATTCAGCAGAGCGGTATTGAATATGCTGTGCCGGAGGAGATGCGCGCGCAGACGATGGAAGGGCTCTGCCTGTTTCTGTCAGAGGAGGATGCCGCCAGGCTGCAGGAATTTTATCAGCAATCAGAAGATGGGAATTATAGACTGAAAGATTTGCAGAAAGAGCAATTGCAGGACTTAGAGGCAATGCTTGGCCTGCCAATGGTGGCAATGTCCTCCATGACGCAGGAGATGGGCATGGAAGTCAGTGACCTGCAGGCAATGCTGGACAGTGGTCAGATGACAAAGGAGCAGGTTCTGCAGGCTGAGGATGCAGTGAAGGAGAACATGGGCGATATGAGCGAGTCTATTATCTCCCAGAAAGCACGGCTCATGGTAAAGCAAGAGTATGAATCTCTGGGGTATGATATGGGCGCTTATCAGAACCGTTATATGCTGCGCACCGGCGGCAAAATGCTTGCCGTGTCGGTTGTGATGATGCTTGCGGCTATCGTGGTAGGGCTATTTGCGTCCAGGACTTCGGCAAAGATTGGCATGACGCTCAGAGGCAGGGTATTTCATAAAGTGGTACGCTTTTCGGGCAGTGAGATGGAACAGTTTTCTACAGCCTCTCTGATTACCAGGAGCACCAATGATATCCAGCAGGTGCAGATGGTGTCTGTGCTGTTGCTGCGAATGATTTTATATGCGCCGATTATTGGCATTGGCGGCGTATGGAAGGTATCCAGCACGAAGACTGGGATGGGCTGGATTATCGGCATTGCCGTGGGAAGCATTATCCTGCTGGTGGGTGTGCTGATGGCGGTCACCATGCCCAAATTCAAGAAAATGCAGACTCTGGTGGACCGTCTGAATCTTGTTTCCAGAGAGATTTTGACTGGTGTTCCGGTTATCCGTGCATTTTCCAGGGAGAAATTTGAGGAAGAGCGGTTTGCGGGGGCAAATCAGGACTTGATGCGGACACAGCTTTTTACTAGCAGGGTAATGTCCATGATGATGCCGGCGATGATGCTGATTATGAACTGTATCACGGTAATGATTGTCTGGTTTGGCGCGCAAGGCGTAGATATGGGCAATCTCCAAGTGGGGGATATGATGGCGTTTATCACCTATACGATGCAGATTGTCATGGCATTTCTGATGATTACCATGGTATCTGTGATGCTGCCGCGTGCAGGTGTTGCCGCAGACCGTATTGAGGAGGTAATCAACACGGAAGAGACGATTTTAGACCCTGAGAATCCGGCAGATGAAAGTAAGGCAAACTGGCATGGGGAGGTAGCGTTTGAAGATGTTTCCTTCCGTTATCCAGGGGCAGACGAAGATGCCGTCAGCCATATTTCTTTCCGCGCAAAACCAGGGCAGACGACAGCCATCATTGGAAGTACCGGCTGCGGCAAGTCGACCGTGCTGAACCTGATTCCCCGATTTTATGATGTGACGGCAGGAAGGATTACCATGGATGGCGTGGATATCCGGCAGATGAGCCAGCGGAAGCTGCGTGACCTCATCGGCTATGTGCCGCAGAAAGGTGTGCTGTTTTCCGGGACGATTGCTTCTAATATTGGATTCGCGGGCAATGTTTCAGAAGCGCAAATCAGGGAGGCGGCAAGAATTGCCCAGGCGCAGGAGTTTATTCAGGAGAAAGAAGAGCAGTTTGACAGCCCGATTTCACAGGGCGGGACGAATGTTTCTGGCGGGCAGAAACAGCGGCTTTCCATCGCCAGGGCGATAGCGAAAAATCCCCAGGTATATCTTTTTGACGACAGCTTTTCGGCGCTGGATTATAAGACGGATGTAACGCTCAGGAAAGCATTGGCAGAGAAGACCAAAGAGGTTGTGGTGATAATTGTCGCACAGCGGATTAGTACCATCCTCCATGCGGATCAGATTATTGTTCTCGAGGAGGGGGAAGTTGCAGGCATCGGAACCCATCAGGAATTGATGGAACGTTGTGAGACTTATCAGGAAATCGCAAGATCCCAGCTCTCGGAACAGGAACTTGCGAATCAAGGAGGTGTCAGCTGATGGGTGAACAGAGAAGACCGCAAAGGATGAGGCATGGGCATGGACCTGGTCCGGGCGGCATGATGCCCGGAGAGAAAGCAAAGAATTTTAAGGGCACAGCTAAGAAATTGCTGCAATATATGGGGCGTTATAAAATAGGTGTTTTCACAGTGCTGGTTTTTGCTGTGGCATCCACGGTGTTTGGCATCACCGGTCCTAAAATACTGGGGAATGCCACAACGGAGCTTTTTAACGGACTGGTGGCAAAAGTCACAGGGACAGGCGCGATTGATTTTGGCAGAATCGGGGAGATATTGTTATTCCTGCTGGGAATCTACCTGTTCAGCGCATTCTGCTCTTTTATTCAGAGCTATATTATGACTGGGATAACGCAGAAGGTATGTTTCCGTTTCCGTGAAGACATTTCCAAAAAAATCAACCGTATGCCTATGAAATATTTTGAGTCGCGGACCGTGGGAGAGGTGCTCTCCCGGATTACAAATGACGTGGATACCTTAGGGCAGGGGCTGAACCAGAGCATTACGCAGCTGATTACATCCGTTACCATGCTGGTTGGCATTCTGGTGATGATGCTTAGCATCAGTCCGCTCATGACTTTGATTGCGCTTGTTATCTTGCCGGTTTCCGGTATCCTGATTGCCATTGTGGTAAAATTTTCGCAGAAATATTTTGTGGCGCAGCAGGAATATCTGGGCAGGATTAATGGTCAGGTGGAGGAAGTCTACAGCGGGCATAATATCGTGAGGGCTTTCAACAAAGAAGAAGATATGTTACAGGAGTTTAATGAGACGAATGACGTTCTGTTCCAGTCGGCATGGAAATCACAGTTCTTGTCCGGCATGATGCAGCCGATTATGAGCTTTGTAGGAAACCTTGGGTATGTGGCAGTGGCAGTTGTCGGCGGAATGCTTGCTATCCGGGGTACGATTGAGGTAGGGGAAATCCAGTCCTTTATTCAGTACGTGCGCCAATTTACCCAGCCAATTTCCCAGGTGGCACAGGTTTCGAATATGCTGCAGGCAACAGCGGCAGCGGCAGAGCGTGTCTTTGAATTTCTGGAAGAGGAGGAAGAGGAGCCTGTATTGCAGCCGATTGAGAAAACTGGAATGGAAGGAAGGGTGTCCTTTGAACATGTGAAGTTTGGATATGACAAAGACAAGATTATCATCCATGACTTTAACTGTGAGGTGGAGTCGGGGCAGATGGTGGCAATTGTCGGACCTACCGGGGCAGGAAAGACCACGATGGTGAAGCTTCTGATGCGTTTTTATGATGTGATGGGAGGCAGTATCCGTGTAGATGGCAATGATTTGCGGGAGTTTGACCGCAGCAGCCTCAGGGAGAATTTCGGCATGGTACTGCAGGATACCTGGCTGTTTAAAGGCACTATCATGGAAAATATACGTTACGGCAGGCTGGAGGCTACGGATGAAGAAGTTATTGCGGCGGCAAAGGCAGCGCATGCCCACCGTTTTATCTCTACCTTGCCGGGTGGTTACCAGATGGAGCTGAATGAGGATGCCAGCAATGTATCACAGGGACAGAAACAGCTTCTGACGATTGCCAGGGCTATTCTTGCCGATAATCCCATATTGATTTTAGATGAAGCGACCTCCTCCGTGGATACGAGGACGGAAGAGCGGATTCAGAAGGCAATGAATAACTTAATGAAAGGCAGAACAAGTTTCGTCATTGCCCACCGCCTGTCTACAATCAAAGATGCAGATTTGATTCTTGTGATGAAAGACGGAGATATCATTGAACAGGGCGACCATAAGGGTCTGCTGGCGAAGGACGGTTTTTATGCGGAACTGTATAACTCTCAGTTTGAGGTATCTGCATAGTCGTTACGGCTCACTCGCAATCGAATTTTGTATGCCAAAAAGACCTGCTGCTATTGCAGCAGCGTCACATTGCATAAGATTGC
>CANOFO010000104.1 GCA_947565305.1 uncultured Lachnospiraceae bacterium
TGCCAAAAGGCAGACATTTGAGGGATTTCGTGTATCCCTTGCCTCCAGGAGAGGGGCGGGATGTATTTCCCCAATATCAATTGTCTGAGCGTTTTCCCTACTAATTATATTTCATCGCCATAACGGATATGGTTTTTCCTCACGGACAGCCTTTCTTGTTTTCCTAACAGTGGCAACAAGCACCTTCGATTAGGGTATGCCTCTGAAACTCGGGACTGCCACCTGGTGCTGTAAACATGGAATATTCTTCCATGGCAGTCCCTCAGACAATCATCCGGCATACCCATTAGTGCTTTTATGCCACTGGTAAGGAAAACTGTCGAAAGGCTTCCTACCCCGGAAAAACCATATCTGGTGGCGATATATTACAAGCCAGTGGGAAAACGCGAGTTTTGAATTGGGGAAATTAATGTCATCAGCCCCTCCCTGGAGCTAGGGATACTAGAAATTCCGGTTTAGTCTGCCGTTGGCAAAGGAGAGAAAATTCATTGAACTTATAAAGTATCCCAAAAATATTTTTATTATGTTAGCGAAGATAGCCGCTGTGGAAACTGTAAAAAATTATTTTAAGGCTGAATGGTTACCTTTTTTCATCTACCAGCAGCTCCTTCGTGTCATCCAGTATCATCTCTACCTGCTCTAAAATCCCCAAGGACTTCTGCCTGGTATTATTATCTTTGGCATACTCAAAATATGGCGTCTTCATATCCCGCACAAATTTCAGTGCGCCCTCATATTTCTCCGCCATCTGTATGATATTTGCTGGATTAATCTTCGCCTGATAATAGAATACAAATTTAATTTTTTCTCCCATCTCTTTAATTTCAGTATAATAGCAACTATGGGCCTTCGCCCTCAGCTGGGCGATTGCCAGAAGGTTCTCCACTGATTTCGGCGGCTCCCCAAAACGGTCAATCAGTTCCTCTAACATCTCCTCGCTCTCTTCTCTGTCCGCGATTACGGCAATCCGCTTATAGATGTCCAGTTTCTGGAATTCATTGGGGATATACGTTGGCGGGATAAACGCATCCACGTTCAATTCCAGCGTTGTCTCAAACTGCTCCTGCGTCTCCTCCCCTTTGAGATTTTTCACAGCCTCGTTGAGCATCTTGCAATAGAGGTCATAGCCCACTGCCTCCATATGACCATGCTGCCTTGCTCCCAAAAGGTTCCCCGCTCCACGGATTTCCAAATCCCGCATGGCAATTTTAAAGCCGCTGCCCAGTTCCGTAAACTCCCGGATTGCCGACAGCCGCTTCTCCGCCACTTCTTTTAACATCTTATTCCTGCGATACATCAGAAAAGCATACGCGGTACGGTTAGAACGCCCAACCCTGCCGCGTAGCTGATAGAGCTGGGACAGCCCCATATTGTCAGCATCATGGATAATCATTGTATTTACATTGGAAATATCAAGCCCTGTCTCAATAATGGTAGTACTCACCAGCACATCAATTTCCCCATTGATAAACTGGTACATGATATTCTCCAGTTCACGTTCCTTCATCTGCCCATGGGCAAACGCCACGTTTGCTTCCGGCACGAGTTCTGCAATCTTAGAAGTAACCTCCACTATCTGGTTGACACGGTTAAACACATAGAAAACCTGTCCGCCCCGGGCAAGTTCACGGTTCACCGCCTCACGCACAATTTCCTCATTGTACTCCATCACATAAGTCTGGATAGGCAGACGGTCCATCGGCGGCTCCTCTAAGACGCTCATATCACGAATGCCAATCAGGCTCATATGCAGTGTCCTCGGTATCGGGGTAGCCGTCAGCGTCAGTACATCCACATCCTTTTTCATCTGTTTAATCTTCTCTTTATGTGCCACGCCAAACCGCTGTTCCTCATCTATGATGAGCAGCCCTAAGTCCTTGAATTCCACATCTTTCGACAAAATACGGTGTGTGCCGATTACAATATCCGCCATGCCGCGTTTTAAGTCCTCCACCGTCTGTTTCATCTGGGCATTGGTACAGAAACGGCACATCAGATGTACGCTCACCGGAAAATCCTTCATCCGCTGGGCAAACGTATTATAATGCTGCTGCGCTAAAATTGTGGTCGGCACAAGGTACGCTACCTGTTTCCCTTCCTGTACCGCCTTAAAAGCGGCGCGGATGGCAATTTCCGTCTTGCCATAGCCAACATCCCCGCAGATAAGCCGGTCCATAATCTTCGTGCTCTCCATATCCTGCTTCGTTGCCTCGATTGCCAATGTCTGGTCCTCAGTCTCCTCAAAGGGAAATAACTCTTCAAACTCCTTCTGCCACACGGTATCCGGTCCATAGACGAACCCTTCTGTCTGCTGTCTCGTGGCATAGAGTTCCACCAGTTCTCTGGCAATCTCATTGACGGCGCCACGGACGCGGTTCTTGGTCTTTTTCCATTCCTGCCCATCCAGCCGGTTGATTTTGGGCTTTTTCGCTTCCGCCCCAGCATACTTCTGAATCGCCTCCAGCTGGGTAGCAAGAACATACAAGGTACTGCCCTTGTCATATTCAATCTTCACATAATCCTTTGCCGTCTTTTGAATCTCAATCTTCTCAATGCCCCGGTAAATGCCCACGCCATACTGTTCATGCACGACATAATCGCCAACGCTCAAGTCCGTAAAGCTTTGGATTTTCTCACCTTCATATATCCTGCGTTTTTTCTTGCGCTTCTTTTCCCCACCGAAAATGTCGCTCTCCGAAATCACCACAAACTTGAGGTCCGGATACTCAAACCCCTTCTTCAGCTTGCCGTAGGCAACCATTACCTCCCCAGGCTGTATGGGATGGTCATATTCTCCGCTGTAGAAACAGTTCAGCCCTTCCGCCTGCAAATCCTTTGCCAGGTTTTTCGCCCGCGTAGCGGAACCGGACAAAAGGATTACCTGATACTTCTTCTTCCGGTACAGATCCAAATCCTTTACCAGCAACTCAAAACTGCGGTTGTACGGATTGACAGTTCTGGTCGTTATATTATATCTTGTTTTTATTTCAATATCGTTCGTTGTTAAATCCAGCGTTGTCAATGCCACACACTTCTGACGCTGGATTTTTGCCAGAATTTCTTCCCCGGTATACAATGCCTCTATCTGACCTGGCAGGATATATCCTTTCTCCAGACGATGCTGCATACTCTCCGCAAACTCCTGCCCCAACACACGACCTTTTTCTGCTATCCTTGCCGGCTCATCCAGGAACACTACCGTCTTGTCCCTGTCAAAATAATCCAGAAAGGACACGGTCTCTTCTGCAAAATAAGCCAGACAACTGTCAAGACCACTGCTCTGGCCAAGCTCCGCAACCTCCTCCGCCAATGCTTCCACCGTTGTTTTCAGCCGATGCGCCTCCTCCGTCTTCATCTCCCGCCGAAAAGCCTCATAAAGCCGCTCTTTCTCCTGCTCCATCCTGTCAAGCCCCTGGCTTATGCGCTGCTCAGACAGCACAACCTCACTTGCCGGATAGAGACGCACCTGCTGCAGATTTTCAATTGACCTCTGGCTCCCCACGTCAAAGCTGCGGATAGAGTCAATTTCATCCCCCCACAGCTCAATACGGTAAGGATTCTCCTCGGTCAGCGGGAAAATATCAAGAATTCCGCCGCGGACGGCAAACTGCCCGGCACTCTCCACCTGGTAATTGCGCTCATAGCCCATGCGCACCAGCTTTTCCTTCACCCGCTCCATATCCAGCGTATCCGCAAGGTTATATTCAAGAATAAATCCGGCTATTTCTGAAAGCGGCAATACCCGGTCCATCAAAGCATCAAAAGTGGTGACCACTGTGACAGAGTCCCGCTCAACCAGCGACTTGATCGCCATTATCCGCTCGGCTGTCAGCAGATTTCCTCGGATATCCGACTGGTAAAATAGCACGTCCTTTGCCGGATAGTAGACGACATCCCTGTCAAAAAAGCGGTACATGTCATAAAGCTCCCGCGCTTTTTGCTCTTGGAACGTGACGATAAGCCCACTGTCTTCTTCCTCCAAAAGACTATACATGAAATGAGGCTTCTGAGCGTCAATGCACCCGGAAACCTGCTGTATTCCTTTATCTTTTGTTGATTTTTCTTTTAATTTATTGAATTCTTCAAGTTTGTTCAAGGGTTCTGTAAAACTTTTCATTTTCCCTCCCATCCCGGCGCTTCCAATATCCATGAAAATCATCCATATTTATACTAATTAAACCGATTCATCGCCTGGTCAGTTTTCCCTTGTACCATCAGGCTGATTGCCTCACATGCATTGTCAAACGCCTCCTCCAGCAAAATCCTTTCCTTCCTCGGAGGGCAGCGAAGCACATAATCTGCAAGGTCCCAGCCCTCCGGTTTTTCGCCCACGCCAACTTTAACTCTCTGAAATTCCTCAGTCTTCACATGGCTGATGATGTTCTTGACCCCATTATGCCCTCCGGCGCTGCCTTTCTTACGGATACGCAGCCTGCCAGGCTCTAAGCTGACATCATCATAGACGACAATCAGCTCTGACTGCGGCTCCAGTTTATAAAAGTTAATGACTGCCCCGATACTCTCCCCACTGAGGTTCATGAACGTCTGCGGCTTCACCAAAAGCGCTTTCTGTCCCTCTATAATTCCAGTGCCGCACAAAGCCTGATGCTTCTTATCTTTGACACGGATATGATAGCGGTCCGCCAGCATGTCAATCACATCAAAACCGACATTATGGCGTGTACCTTTATATTTGGACGTGGGATTTCCCAGCCCCGCAATAACAAACATGGTTTCTATCTCCTTTTCTGATATGTAAATCAATAAGTAATCAAATCTTAGGTTAAAAAGTATATCAGCACCAACGCCCCTAAAATAATCCTGTACCAGCCAAACACCTTAAAATCATGCTTTCGGATGTACCCCATCAGAAATCGAATCACAACCACCGACACCAGGAAAGATACTCCCATCCCCACCAGCAGGATGGCAAGTTCCTGACCAGTAAACGCGAGACCAAATTTCAAGAGCTTTAAGAGGCTTGCGCCAAACATTACCGGAATTGCCAGATAAAACGTAAATTCCGCTGCCACGGTACGTGAAACACCAATCATCAGCGCGCCGATTATTGTTGCCCCCGAGCGGGAAGTTCCCGGAAACACTGCTGCCACAAGCTGAAACAGCCCAATAATAAAGGCAACTTGCCACGTAAGGTCCCTCGTACTGCAGATAACTGGCTTGTTATGTTTATTCTTATTCTCTACGATAATGAAAATAATGCCTACCGCAATCAGCATCACTGCCACAACCCAATAATTATAAAGGTTTTCATCCAACCAGTCTCCAAACAAAACGCCTACCGCACCCGCAGGCACACAGGCAACCAGGATTTTGCCCCACAATTCCATAATATCCCAGTCAACAACCTTTCGCTCACCAAAATGGAACGGAAAAATTTTCTTCCAAAACATCAGCACCACTGCCAGGATAGCGCCCAACTGCACCACCACCAGGAACATATTCCAGAACTCCTGGGACACCTCCATCGGCATAATCTTCTCCAACAGAATCATATGTCCGGTACTGCTGACCGGCAGCCATTCTGTAATCCCCTCTACAATCCCATAAACTACAGCTTTTAAAATTTCTGACATAATACTACGATTTCCTTTCTCAACTAACTCCGTTATAGTATATCACACCATGGCAAATTTTAGGAATAAATGTGTTAACATTTTATCATTACTTTTTCTTAAATTTCTTAATAAAATATGAATTTTCCAATTTCCATTGACTTTTTCCAGTCTTTTCCTTATTAATTAAGATAAGTGTATATGTAAAGGAGTGAATCTTATGAAATTACAACAACCTTCCAACTGTCCATACGGTCATTTCAGGAAATGCCTTTGCTCTTTCCTGCTGCTGCTATTTGCCATTCTCTGTATCCCGCAGACCACATTTGCAGCCGGCAGGCCAGGCAAAGTCACAGGTATCAAATGCGGGACAACCACATCCAACAGCATAAATATCTCATGGACACCACAGAGCGGTATCTCAGGTTACCAGATATTCCGTTCTTCCTCTTACGATGGTCCATATAAGAAAATTATGAATATTGCCGTAGGCAACCAGGCTTTCTGCAACCTCAACCTGCAGAGCGGCAGGGAATATTATTACCGCGTCCGCGCTTATCGCGGTTCTTCGACTGGCAAGTTTTCTAAAATTCTTGCAGCGCGCACCAAAGGCGCGGCACAATCTGCAACTGTCCGTGTATCCGCAAATGTGCGCAAGCGCGCCGGTACAAACCATGCGCTTCTCACCACCCTTGCTCCCGGAACCAGAGTGACTGTAACCTGTGTCACAAACACCAAATCGGGTACACCCTGGAGCCGCATCACCTTTCCGATAAACGGCAGAAGGAAAACCGGCTATATCAGAAGTGACCTTTTATCCCTGGGAGGACAACAGACACCGCAACGCAAAGGGGTTGTCATTGCCGCTGGCGGACTGCATCTGCGCAAATCTGCCAGTACCAAAAGCCAGATTATTGCTACGCTGCCCATGAACACAACAGTGACTATCTTGAAAGAAACTACTGGGGCAGACATGCAAAAATGGTATCAAGTCAGCGTGAAGTCAGGCGGCAAGACCCGCAAAGGTTATGTTGCCGCGCGCTTTATCCGCATTTCCTGATACCTAACAACAAACGTTCACCTATGATTTTCCTAATCGAGTAGGGGAAGATTCATCTTCCCCTACTCGTTGCTCGGGGCACATGCTGCGTCAGCAGCTAATTTCCTCATGTGCCCCTGCGCATATAAAAGAAGCTGTGCACGATGTATCATCTACTGTGCACAGCTTCTTATCATTGATTCTTCCAGAACACTCTTTCCAAACTGTGTTCCTGAGTATAGCTTACGTTTCTATTTCAGATTCTGACTGATATTTCTCTAAAATAATGCGCTGTATGCTGTCTCGTGTCTGAGAATTGATGGGATGAGCAATGTCACGGTATTCACCGTCCGCCGCTCTTCTGCTGGGCATGGCAATAAAAAGACCCTTCTCGCCTTCTATCACTTTGATATCATGTACCACAAATTCATCATCAATGGTAATGGAGACCACAGCCCGCATTTTTCCTTCTTTCTCTACTTTACGGATTCGCACATCTGTTATCTTCATAGATCATCGCCCCCTTTGCATTTCCTATTTTTTCTCAGCACATTTCTTATTCTTATATCACATACCTTTCATTGTGCTCGTACACAACCTTGATTCCATCGCCACCGCTGAAGAAAGTATTGGCGCGGAGTGTGTCACGGCTCTCAACAATACAATTCTCAATATGCGTATTGTCACCGATATATACATCATTCAAAATAATGGAATTCTTAATTACACAATTCTTGCCCACAAAAACTTTCTTAAACAGAACCGAGTTCTCTACCTTGCTGTTGATTATACAGCCACTGGAAACCAGGCTGTTACGCACATCAGAACCAACATTATATTTTGCAGGCGGAAGGTCATCTACTTTGGAGTAAATCTTCGGCTCTTCGCGGAAATATTTCCTTACCTCCGGCTTCAGGAAATCCATATTCGTCTGATAATAAGACTCTACCGTGGAAATATTGTTCCAGTACTCTTCCATCTTATAACCATAGATGCGCTTCATATTCTTATAGCGGATTAAAATGTCATTAACAAAATCATAACGGTTCTCTTCTGCGCAACGCTCCAGCATCTCAATCAGCTGCCTCCTGCGGATGACATATATACCTGCAGAAATTGTATTGGACTGGGCAATCATCGGCTTCTCCTCAAACTCCACAATCCTTGAATCCTCATTCATCCGTACCACGCCAAAGCGGCTGACATCCTCTTCCACAGGCATATCCTTACATACTATGGTAATATCTGCTTTCTTCTCAATATGGAATTCCAATACCTTATTATAATCCATCTTATAAACACAATCACCAGCTGCAATTATTACATAAGGCTCATGGCTGCGTTTCAGGAAATCAATGTTCCGTAACATCGCATCCGCTGTCCCGCGGTACCACCATGCATTGTCTGAGGTAACTGTAGGATTAAATACATACAGACCTCCCTGCTTCCTTCCGAAATCCCACCACTTGGAAGAACTTAAATGTTCATTGAGGCTTCTTGCATTATACTGGGTTAAAACTGCCACCCTCTGAATATGTGAATTGCTCATGTTGCTGAGCGCAAAGTCTATACAACGATAGCTTCCGCCCACCGGCATAGCCGCAATAGCCCTCTTATTGGAAAGTTCCTGCATTCTGCTGTTATTTCCGCCTGCTAATATAATTCCTAACGCCTTCATACTCTGTCACCTGCCTTAATGATTGATTCGCCTCCTGCCAAAAGGCCGTCTGGATAGTCCTCTTTCTCTGTCTTACCGGCTATCGCAGTGTTCTTTCCTACTTTAACGCCTGACGGTATTACCGAGTTCTCACCAATGGTAACAAGTCCAAAGGAATAAACGCTCTTATTCAGCTTATTCTCCGCCGGCTCACCTATGCCAAGTTCCACATTATTGCCAATGGAAACATTCTCTGCTACAATAGCTTTATCTATGGTCACATTATCTCCAATCACAGTATCCTGCATGATGATGGAATCCCGCACCACAGTGTTCTTGCCAATCACAACGCCAGCCCCAATCACAGAGCCATATACCTGTCCATATATTTCTGACCCCTCACCGATGATACAACGCTCTGTTACGGCATCTGCCGAAATATACTGCGGTTCAATCGTGTCACTGTTCGTATAAATCTTCCAATATTCCTCATACAGGTTGAATTCCGGTATCAGGTCTATCAGCTCCATATTTGCTTCCCAGTAAGAACCGAGCGTTCCTACATCTTTCCAATACCCATTGTACTCATAAGCAAACAGCCTTCTGCCATTATCCCTGCAATAAGGAATGATATGTTTACCAAAGTCGCAGTTACTCTGCTCCGACATGGTAACCAGAGCTTCTCTAAGAACACTCCAGTTAAAAATGTAAATACCCATGGATGCCAGATTACTTCTCGGATTCGCCGGTTTCTCCTCAAATTCGGTAATCTGCTTGTTATCATCTGTGATAACCAGACCGAAGCGGCTTGCCTCCTCCCACGGCACCGGCATGGCTGCAATGGTCACATCTGCATTGTTCTCCTTATGGAAATCCAGCATTACCTCATAATTCATCTTGTAGATATGGTCACCAGAAAGAATCAACACATATTCCGGCTGGTAACTGTCAATATAGTTCAGGTTCTGGTAAATCGCATTCGCCGTACCGGTGTACCATTCACTGTTATCGCTCTTCTCATATGGAGGCAATACTGTCACCCCACCATGATTGCGATCCAAATCCCATGGAATACCGATACCGATATGGGTGTTTAACCGTAATGGCTGATACTGTGTCAACACTCCTACCGTATCTATCCCTGAATTCACACAATTACTTAATGGAAAATCAATAATCCGGTACTTACCACCAAATGCAACTGCCGGTTTCGCAACATCAGAAGTCAAAACTCCAAGTCTGCTTCCTTGACCACCTG
>CANOFO010000105.1 GCA_947565305.1 uncultured Lachnospiraceae bacterium
AATTACCCTGCAGAAAAGAAAGCCTGGAATCATCATCCTTAAAATACAAGGTCTCCCGCATCCCCGGCGGCATCTGGTCAATAAAGCAGAAAATACATTTGTTATGGCAGGACCTATAATCATCCATCAAGCCATTCTCAAACTCAATCCCCAGGTCATCTTCGTATTCCTTCTCAATATCTAATTCCCATTCTTCGCCATTGCCCTTACGGATAACTACGGTCAGGTACTCTTCATTCATATAGTAATGATAATCAAAGACATCCTCAATCTCATTGCCATTCACGGTCAGTAGCACATCACCAGGTTCCAATTCCAATTCCTCTGCGATACTCCCTGGTAAAATCCGGTCTATCACATGTTCCTTTTTCACGCCCTGTTACTCTTCACTTTCCTCGTCTACAACTCCTGCCACAGCTCCTGCCACAGACGCTACCACTGCAATAATCACTGCTACTAAAACTACTCCGCCAATTATAAATACTAACATACGCTTCCTCGCATTCCTTTACATTTTTGCCTTTATCATAGCATATTCTGGAATATATGTAAACAACCACTTGTAAGCATTGCGAACAAGTGGTTGCTTTTATACATTGTACTATTGGGGGTTCATGTGAAAACCCACTGATTATTTCTTACGCTGGGATTCGCGCTCATTGATATAATTTTCCAGAACTTTTACCGTACCGGAAACACCAAGCGGGCTGCTGTTAATGCAGATATCATAAAAACGCGAATCTCCCCATTTATGCTCAGAATGCCTGTTATGGTAACGTTTCCGCTTGAAATCATGCCGTTCCATTTTCTTTAAGGCATCCTCCCTGCTCAGTTGGTATTTCTCCATGACGCGTTTCACTTTGCATTCCTTATCTCCGTTGACAAAAATAGAAATCATTCCCTCCACGTCCTGCAAAACGGTCTCAGAACAACGTCCCACAATGACAAAGGATTCGCCGCTTTCTGCCTTGTCCCTGATAAAATCAAACTGGGTCTCTGCCAGAATCTCCTCCATGGAATTTGAATATTTGCCAACCCTCCTTGACAGGATGCGGTTCCTTGGCTTTTCATCGTATTTCTCAAGGACTTCAATGTTGACATCCATCTGTTCAGCAATCTCATCCAGCATACTTCTGTCGTAAAACTTAAGCCCCAAATCCTTGGCAATCTTCTCTGCAATTTCATGCCCCGCACTGCCAAATTCACGGCTTAACGTAATGATTAATTGTTCGCTCACACGATTCCTCCTCTCTCAGATATTCCTATCTGACTTTCATTTCAGCCTATCGTACCACTGGCCAGGCTGCTGATTAACAGTAGCGTACAAAAATAAACAACATAGATACCGTGATTACAATCAATGTCGCCGGAACTGCTGCTTTGCAGTATTTACCCCAGCCAATGACATAGCCGTTCTTTGCGGCAACCGATGTTCCCACTACGTTGGCAGAAGCGCCGATTGGGGTTGCACTTCCTCCGATATCAGTACCCATGGAAAGCGCCCAGGTAAGCACAGAAAGGTCCACGCCCTGTGCAGCGGACAGGCTCTTAATAACCGGAACCATCGTAGCTGCAAATGGGATATTATCGACAAGCGCGCTTGCCACCGCAGAAATCCAGAGGATAATCGCTACCATTATGTATAGGTTATCTCCGCTCACCTTACCGATAAACCCGGCAATCATTTCCAGGATATTGGTCTGTTCCAGACCGCCAACTACCATAAAAAGTCCAATAAAGAACAGAAGCGTCTTATAGTCAACCTTCTTCAACAGCTCCAGAGCATATTTCCAGGATGTCAGCAATGTGACAATCGCAATCGACGTACCGATAAACGCCACCGTAAGCCCAGTATATTCATGTGTCACCAAAAGGATGACCGCACATGCAAATATCACGCTGCTGATTGCAAATTCACGCTTATCCAAAATGGCTTCCCTGGGGGTCGGCATAGTAGAAATATCAATCTTCTCTCCATCTTTCGTCTTTAAATCCTTATGGAACACCAACAGGAAATAGAATACGATAAGAATCAGGCTGATGCCTGCCATAACGCCCGTATTCGTGATAAAATCGCCGAACGAATAGCCCAATGATGTACCAATAATAATATTTGGCGGGTCTCCGCACATCGTAGCCGAGCCTCCGAGGTTCGCGCAGAATATCTCCGACAATACCATTGGTATCGGGTTAAATTTCAGCAATTTTGCAAGCTCTATGGTAACCGCCACGAGAAACAGGATTACAGTGATACTGTCAATAAACATTGCAAGGCCTGCCGACATAATCATAAAAGCGACAAACAACGGAATCGGCTTGTAATTGACAGCCTTCGCCAGCAGCATGCACAGCCAGCGGAAAAATCCTGCCTTCGCCATGCCTTCCACCATAATCATCATACCAGCGATAAATATGATGGTCGCCCAGTTAATTCCTGCCGTGCTCTCGCCTTCACTTCCTGTAACATACCAAAACCTTAATGTAAATATGCACCGCAAATTCAATGTCTCATAGATTGCATGGGTATCTCTCATTATAATGCCAAATACCCCTACAATTGTCAAAAATCCACATCCTAATGTGACATAATGCCTCTCAATTTTGTCCAAAACAATCAAAACAAACATAACAACAAATATTGTTACTGCTAAAATCTGTGCCGCTGTCAAGCGAATCATCTCCTAACATAATTTTTCATTTTTTCTATCGTATCTGCTGTTGCAGTAATTTTGATTCACATGCGATTAAAGTAAATAACCCTTAATCTTTTATATATGAAACGGCATCCATCAATCTATATACAGGCTGCAGAAGCTGCCGTAAACCAGCTGCAGCCCATGTCCTTGAAAGTCAAATACCCTCGCGGAAATAAACGCAATGTTATCCAATTTCTTCATTCTGCGCATCGCCGATGTCGATTATAACATTTTTTATTATAAACTGCAATATCTCATTTTTTGTATTTTCCCTTCCCACAGCAAAAGGGACGATAACTTCTGCGTTACCATCCCTCTCTGCTCACACTGCCATCATCCATATAATGGCTGTTCTTATTTCACGGTCACTTTTACCCGTTTATAAATGCCGTTCTGGGCATAAATATAAATATAACAGCTCTTGCCCTTTCTGATGCCCTTAACCTTGCCTTTCTTTGTCACCGTAGCAACCTCAGGGTTCGAAGACTCATAGCGGAACTTCGCAATATGGGTCTTAAATGCACCCTTGCCTTTCAACTTTAATATGGGTTTCAAGGTGCTGGTCTTGCCTTTCTTCACAGCCACCTTTGCCTTACGGATGCCCACGCTGGATGGAATCTTGTATTTCCCGCCGTTCGTGCAGGCATGGACAGACACAGACATCGCTATCGTGCGTTTCTCTCCATAAATCACTTTGTAAGCAACTACCATGTACTTGTAATATTTTCCCTTGCTCAGCTTCGTTGCCTTATAGGATTTCCTGGATGCCGGAAGCGTCTTTAAAAGTTTCATTTTCTTGCTGCACTGCGCCCCATATACCATATAGCCGGAAGCTCCTTTGACCTTGCTCCAGGAAATCGTAACAGATTTGCTGCCCCCTGTCGCTTTCGCCTTCAGGGCTGCAAATGTACTGCCTTTCACATCACCCTTATCCGTGTTTGCTGTGGTAATGGCTTTTTGGGTCTCTGTAATGGCGACAGTACCGGCCTGCGCCTTCTTCTTTTCTTCCTCTTCCTTTTTCTTGCGTTCTTCCTCTTCTTTTTGTTTCTTTGCCTGTTCCGCCTCATTTTTCAGGCGTTCATAGCTTCCCTCTGCATCTGTCAGTTTCTTTAATACTTCCGGTGATACCAGTTCCTTCTGCGCATCGCTCAACGCATTGTACGCCTTTCTTGCCGCATCAATCGCAGCCTTGCTAGCAGAATTATAGCCTATATTTCCAATCTTATTGATTAATGTGATAACCTGATTGGCTGCTTCCTGATTCGCCGCCCCTGTACCGGGCTCTGCGATGGTGAAGGAGCAGGCTGCCAGAGAGACCGGCTTTGTCGTAACAAGCTTCCCTCCCACAAAGGCGAGGTATCTGCCCGGAAATGCCACGCTCTCAAACGATACGCCATTCGAGCCGTCCAGAGCCTTCACGGTCTTATAGCTCATCATCGCGCCCATGGTATCCATGTTATCCGAGGCAAGCTTTGTCTGTGCGGCTTCCGTTTTGATAAAATACCCTGTCACATTGGCGGATTGGATGGAGACATAATAGTCGCTGTCCTCCCCTTCGGGAACGTACCTTGCCGGTACAATCTCCCACTGTGTATCGTATCCGCTTTCCCTGGCAAATCCCTTCACATCCATCTTATATTCGCCCTGGCCGCCGTTTTGGTCTACTACAAATCCCTGGGTATTGCCCAGCGCCACATGCCCGAGGCAGCGGTTGTCAGAGGTTCGTATCTCACTGGCAGTTCCACCAAGCCCTAAGGACAGGTCTTCCATCATGCCAATGCTGCCATCTTCCTTAAATTTCATCTCCTGGATGCAGACGCTGCGGTTCCCGCCGTTACCTCCCGGAAGCGAGCCGTTGTGGTAGATAAAATATGTCTTGCCCTTAAAGTCGATGACCGCCGGATGGTTGGTATTCGAGGTCAGGGTATTCTCCATGATGATTTCCTGAAACGTCCAAGGCCCCCATGGGTTATCCGCCGTTGCGTAGCCCATCTTCTCTGCCCAGCCCCAGGCTGCAAACATATAATATTTTCCGTAATAATTGCCGTTCTCATCCTGCCTGCGGTAGAGCCATGGGGCCTCTGTAAATCCCTGCCCGGGCAGCGTGTTTTCAAACTTGATATATTTAATGTCGTGGTCATCGCTGCCCGTATGGTCTATGGTAATCTCACCATCTCTGTTTACATCCTTGATGCTCACCATGTCCTCATTGAGTTCTGCAAGGAAACAGGTGGTGTTTCCCCACATGAGGTAACGGTGCTCTTCGCCTTCTTCATCCGTGTCAATCCACACGGTAGGGTCAATATCGTGATGTCCGGCATTGCCAATTCCATCTGCCCAGGTATCAGCGCCTTTGACAAGCGGGGCTGACGTTGCCTGGTAGGGTCCGCCCGGATTGTCGGCAACTGCCACGCCGATACCATGGGTTCCTCCGCTGTATGTCGTACAGAAATAGAAATAATATTTCGTCTCCCCGGTTTTTGGATTCGTATAAGGCGTCATCTGGCTTGCCCAGGCGACATTATTCTGTGATTTCCAGGGTATGTCTGCCTGGTTCATGAACTGCCCCTTATGCGTCCAGGTCTTCATATCCGTGGAGGTATAATACTGCCAGTCCGGCATATTGTAATAATTTTCATTGTTGTTTCCCTTATGGCCGTTATCATGGCCGATGACCAGATACACTTCATCCCCGATGACAACCGCCGCCGGGTCTCCGCCGTAGATGCGGTTTCCATCCTTGTCTGTGCGTAAAATCGGATTTCCTCCGCTGCTCTTTGTAAGCGCAACCGGTTCTGCCGTAATTGCCGCAGAGAGTTCTCCTCCCGAGACAGATGCGCTGTTCTTGGTGGCAAATACTGCTCCGCCATCCTTTAGCACAACTGCACCATTTTCCAGAACCGCCGTCAGCGTTTTATTTCCCGCCGTAACCTGCGCGCCATTCACGTCGCTTACGGAGACAACTATCTGCGTACCGTCCTGCGCCTGATACGTTCCGGCTATCATCTGCGCGCTCAACGCATTCCCTACCGGAAGATAACCTGCGTCAAATTCCTGCGCGCGTCCTGCATCCGTAATATCTTTTACGGTCAGCGCATAATACGCCGTTCCCCCTTTCGCCGTAACCTCACCAGTAAAGGCTGCGGTTCCCAGAGATTTCACCTTTACCGTTTCTCCAGCTTGCCGCGCCTGTTCAGTGACCGTTCCGTTTGCCGCATATCCTGTTATGCAGTAAGCAAGGCTGCGGCTGCTTTTGCTGTAGTTTGTAACCTTTGTCTTAACCGCTGCATTTCCCTGCGCTGCCAATGACCAGACCTCTTTTCCATTTTGGGAAAACGTTGTCTCAATCAATAAACGGTTGGATTCCGCAGAGAGAACCTCATTACTCCTGGCAATTGCAGCTGCCTCTTGTGCATTCAAAGCTCTGCCATAGATGCGGAAATCGTCTACCATTCCCGAGAAACCTTCGCCGTCCCCCCAGTTTGCGTGTCCAAGCCAGGTGGCAGCATTTTCTGTCATCAGCTGCCCGATGTCTATCTGGTGCGCATCAGAACTAATCAATCCCCCATCCAAATATACCTTCGTGCCGCCGGATTCATAGACCACAGCGACATTTCTCCATCTGGAAAAATCATCCTCCACCCGCAGTATGCTCTTTCTGGAAGAATCGTTATGCCGCTCCGCCTCAATCTGGCTCTTTTTCACCCCGCCTACTCCCAAATACTTCTCTCTGGTATATTCCTGTTTGCCATCCGAAAGCGGTGTTGTCATAAATACCCAGTTCGCATTCGCCGTACTTGAGGTCCTCAGCATAAATGTATAGGTTGCCGCCTCTTTCCCCGCCAGGATGCCTTGGGGGAACTCTAAGTAATTGCCCGCTGCATTCTCCTCGATGGAAAGTGCCTTCGTACCGTTTGCGCTTTCCACATAGGCAACTTTCCCATGCTCTGTAACCGTTCCGCCTTTGGCAGCAGTAAACGTGCCGGTGCCTGTGTCCGCCTCGTCAAAGGTAACATGCATAAGCAAATCTCTGTCCTCTGTCAGCGCAGGCGCATTCACAGGCGGTCTCACAGGCTCCTCCTGCTGCATGTTCCCTGTCTCGCTGGCAAATATTTTCAGGGAACCATAATACTGCCTCTCAAGCGTCTGGATTGCGCCGATTCCGTCAAAGGAACCGGAATAGCTCTCCGTGCTCACATGCTTGCCGCCAATATAAACAGAGACCGTATAAATGTCTTCCCCATTCTGGAAAAGCAGCGTACACAGAGCGCCCTGGTTATTCGTCCCCTGTCCGGTATTGTCTGCTTCCGAGCACGGTCCGACTTCTGTGCTTTCATAATTGGAAAGCCTCTTGATTCCATACTTATCAATGAGGGTTCCGCCAAAACTCCGCTCGCCATGGCCTGCCCAGAATCCAGTATTGGCATAGCAATAGCCGAAAATACTATTTCCAATAACATCTTTTATGATAGCGTCGCCGGCAGAATTATTCGCCATCAAAAACTGGACTGCCACCCAGTCCTTGCCCTTTCCATAACCATTTCCCATGGAAAGGTTCCCATTGATGCCAAGGTATTTACTCGTGCTGTTATCAAACGTTGTGCCGGATGGCAGCGTCCATCCCGCTTCCTGCAGTCCCGCCAGATTATTGTCCGTCGTATAGCAGTCTGCTGCGTCAAATACTTTGCGCTCCTCGCTGGTATAAGGGGTAAGGTCCATCTCCGGGGCATACTTATAAGCCTGATTGACCCGCTCATATTCTTCCTGGGTCAGAGGCATGATTCCGCCATGTTTCGCCCATGTACGCATTTTAGCCCCTTCAAGCTTTGTAAAATTTGCTTTTGCCTCCACCCCGGTATTCAAATCTTCAATTGCTGTTGGGAAAAAGCCGACGCCGGCATTCTTGCCATTATAGCCGTCCAGCATGAGGCAATACTTGTATCCAGTCCGTTCGGCATCATCCTTATTATAGCGGAACCACCCGGGACCCTCTACGCCATCAAAAGCGTCTTCTGATAAATTGGTCTCCACGCGGGTATATTCACCCATCGGGTATTTTGCCACATCCATAAAGACCTTCGTGCCGCAATTCCATTGCCTCGGCATGTCCTCAAACTTCGTGACCCTGTAATACAGTCCATCCGAGCCCTTTATCATCGTAGTGTCAATGTAGCTGTCGCTGGTTCCATGTACCGCCCCATCTGTCCCATTCGGATAGACAAATTTCTGCTGCTCTGAAAAGGAGTAGAAATCGCGGGTACGTGACACATATACGACTTTCTTATTATAGCTGTCGCTGCCCGGATGCAAATCCTGCCCCGACCAATAGACGATATACTCACCGGTCACTTCATCATAAATGGTCTCCGGCGCCCAGGCGCAGCCCGTCATGTCATCGGCAATCTTTACCATCCTCTGCTCAGACCAGTTCACGAGGTCATCCGATTCCCATATCATCAAGTATTTGCTTCCATTTGATGCAAATTCTCCCCATTTCCCGCTTGTGCAGTCAAGATCCGTTGCAATCAGATAGAACCTGTCTCCCTCCGGGGCGCGCAGTATGTAATGGTCCCTCGTCGCCTTCGTGCCCAGTTTCGATTCCAGGACGGGCCTGTTCCTGTTCAGGTCGTCCCAGTGGACGCCGTCGTTGGAAGATGCAAAATACACCTGCTGGCGGTATGCGCTGACCTCCGGCTCCACGAAGGATGCATAGAGATAGCCCGTGAAATCTCCATCCTCATACATCTGCTCCGCATTTTTTTGCGGTTTCGCCTTAACCGTCACCTGGAAGTTTTTAATATCGCTTCCAACCTTTGCCGTGAGCGTGACAGAAGTATCTTTTGCCTGGCGCGTTACCACGCCCGCCGGAATTTCCTCATAGCGCTCACCGTACTCTTGTTTCTGCGCCGCCGTAAATTCCTGTTTCTCCGTATTGATTACCCTTTCATTGCTGGACGACCATTCAATCTCCGTAACACCGTCCGCAAGCGTCTCTGGAAGCGTAATATTTCCTGCAATCTTGTATCCCCGGTCCGTATATGGGAGCGTCAGTTCCGCTAAGGGATTCTCTGCCGCAGACACATCTACAGAGGGAAACAAGCACACTGCCATGACCGCCGCCATGGCAATGCTCAACATCCGTTTCATCTTCATATCGCCTTCTCCTCTCTTCCTTCCTAAAATGGTATCTCATATTTATCATTATATCTTATCTTTCCTGCCATCAGTGTTCAATTTCAATCCTAATCTTTGCATTTTCGATTTTACTGCAAGGATGCTTAAAAATATGGTGTAGGCTGCTTTCTCCACAGCAATTTTCGCCTCGCAGAAAACCTTGGAACAAAGTGGGCAAGCCACCTCAACCCCCTTACCTCCAATCTTGGGGGAATGGGCTTGCACACTTTGCTGCGCCAAGTGCAAGTCGCTTTAGCGACTAATACCTATTGCACGAGTGCGCATCTTATTTTTATCTTATAGGAAGACACTTTCACGCTTTAG
>CANOFO010000106.1 GCA_947565305.1 uncultured Lachnospiraceae bacterium
GTATTAAGGGCAGATAAGCCAGAGGAGAACGGTCTTACGATATATATTCCAGACTGTTAAAAGACAGAATTATATTCCTGGGCGAGGAAGTGAATGAGACAACAGCCGGACTTGTGGTGGCACAGCTTTTGTTCCTCGAATCTGAGGATCCCGCGAAGGATATTCATTTGTATATCAATTCGCCAGGCGGCGTGGTGACTGCCGGTCTTGCAATTTATGATACTATGAATTATATCAAGTGCGATGTAGAGACAATCTGTATCGGACTTGCGGCAAGCATGGGGGCATTTTTGCTGGCAGGAGGAACGAAAGGCAAACGTTTTGCGCTTCCGAACGCTGAGATTATGATTCATCAGCCTTCTGGCGGGGCAAAAGGACAGGCAACGGATATTCAGATTGTTGCAGATAATATTTTGAAGACAAAGAAACGCCTGAATACCATTCTGTCAGAAAATACAGGCAAGCCGTATGATGTGATTGCAGCGGATACAGAGCGCGATAATTATATGTCCGCAGCTGAGGCAAAAGAATATGGTATCATAGATGGCGTGATTACAAACAGAAAGTAAGAGTCAGGGACAGCGAGCGTATGCCACTGTCCCTTTTGAGAAATTATGATTGTTGTGTGGCTTGGGAGTTTTGGATAATTACAAGTAATTTGAAACAGAGAATAGAAGAGGTGGGAACGAATTATGGCTGGAAGATTTGAAGAGAGAATACGCTGTTCTTTCTGCGGAAAGACGGACGGCCAGGTGCGCAAGATGATCGCGGGGCCGAATGGTGCATATATTTGTGACGAGTGTGTAGATATCTGTGCAGAGATTATTGAAGAAGAATTGCTGGAAGAGGAAGAGATGATTGCAGAACCGGAAGTTGAGGAAATCAACTTGTTAAAGCCGGAGGAATTGAAAAGTTTTCTCGATGAGTATGTGATTGGTCAGGAGGAGGCAAAAAAAGTACTGTCTGTTGCTGTTTACAATCACTATAAGAGAATTCTTGCGCCGCGGAATCTGGGCGTGGAATTGCAGAAAAGCAACATACTCATGTTAGGGCCGACGGGCTGCGGCAAAACCTTGCTGGCGCAGACCCTGGCACGTATTATCAATGTTCCTTTTGCCATTGCCGATGCGACAGCGCTGACGGAGGCCGGCTATGTGGGAGAGGATGTGGAGAATATTCTGCTGAAAATCATTCAGGCGGCAGAAGGCGATATTGAGCGTGCCCAGATGGGGATTATCTATGTAGATGAGATTGACAAGATTACCAGGAAGTCAGAGAATCCTTCCATCACAAGAGATGTGTCGGGAGAGGGCGTACAGCAGGCGCTTTTAAAGATTCTTGAGGGTACTGTGGCAAGTGTTCCGCCACAGGGCGGCAGGAAGCATCCGCAGCAGGAACTGATTCAGATTGACACTACGAACATCCTCTTTATCTGCGGCGGTGCCTTTGAGGGTCTTGACAAGATTGTGGAGACCAGGATGGACCAGAAATCCATGGGATTTAATGCGGAGATTGCAGATAAGCGGGAACAGGATATCGGATTGATTTTAAAACATGTGCTTCCGCAGGACTTGGTAAAATTTGGCTTGATACCGGAGTTTGTGGGACGTGTACCGGTGACGGTTTCCCTGGATTCTTTGGACAGGGAAGCGTTGGTGCGTATCTTAAAAGAGCCCAAGAATTCCCTGATTCGCCAATATCAGGCGTTGTTCGATTTAGACGGCGTTAAATTGATTTTTGATGAGGAAGCAGTGGAGGCAATTGCGGATAAGACCCTGAAACGCAAGACAGGGGCGAGGGGCTTACGCGCGATTGTGGAGAAAGTGCTGATGGATTTGATGTACCGTGTGCCTTCCGATACCAGCATAGCGGGCTGCAGGATTACCAGGGCTGTGGTTGAGGGCGAAGAAGACGTGGAAATTATCTACCATAACAGCGAGAGTAAATCTGCCTGAGGTGATAACGTATGAGTGAAGAATACAAGAAAATTCCGGCAGTGGCACTTAGGGGAATGACAATCCTTCCCGGAATGGTGGCACATTTTGATGTGAGCAGAATTAAATCCATCAAGGCAATTGAAAATGCCATGGTGGAGGACCAAAAAGTGTTTTTGGTCACACAGAAAAATATCAATAAAGAAGACCCGGCAGCGGAAGATTTATATTCCGTTGGAGTGCTTGCAGTAATCAAGCAGGTAATCAAGCTGCAGAATAATGTTGTCCGGGTACTGATTGAAGGGGAGCAGCGTGGATATCTGTCAGGCCTGTATGTGGAGGAATGCCTTTATGCGGATATTGAGATTCTGCAGGAACAGGAAGAAGATTTAGCTGAGGACATCAGGGAAGCGATGATACGCGGGGTCAAAGAAACGTTTGGGCGCTATTGTATCCTGAATCCCAAGCCGGGCAAAGAACTGGCAAAACAGATACAGGATATCCATGATTTGGGAAGGCTGCTGGACGATATCGGCAACAATATTCCAGTGACATTTGAAGATAAACAGCGGCTATTGGAAGCGGGGACGCTGCAGGAGCGCTATGAGACGCTGTTGATTATATTGCTGAATGAAATCAATATCATCCAGATTAAAACAGAATTCCAGAGTAAAGTTAAGGAAAAAGTAGATAAGAATCAGAAAGAATATATACTGCGCGAGCAGATGCGCTTAATCCGAGAGGAACTTGGGGAGGACAATACTGTATCGGAGGCCGACCATTTTCTGGAAGAGACAGAAAAACTTGAAGCCGATCAGGAAGTTAAAGATAAACTTAAGAAAGAGATTGAGCGCTTTAAAAATGTTTCCAGCAACTCTTCAGAGAGCGCGGTTATCCGGGGCTATATTGAGACATTGTTAGAATTGCCCTGGAATAAGTCATCCAAGGATAATAAAAACCTTGGCGATGCTGAGCGCATACTGGACGAAGACCATTATGGCATGGAGAAAGTTAAGGAGCGTATGCTGGAATTTCTCGCCGTGCGCAACCTCACGGCAAAGGGAGACAGCCCCATCATCTGCCTGGTGGGACCGCCGGGAACGGGCAAGACCAGTATTGCCCGCTCCGTGGCACGTGCCCTGGATAAGAAGTATGTGCGCATCAGCCTGGGAGGCGTCCGCGATGAAGCAGAAATACGCGGCCACAGGAAGACATATGTGGGAGCTATGCCGGGGCGCATTGCCAATGGGCTGAAGAATTCGGGCGTGAAAAATCCTCTGATGCTTTTGGATGAGATTGACAAAATCAGCAGCGATTACAAAGGTGACACGGCTTCAGCATTGCTGGAGGTGTTGGACAGCGAGCAGAACAGCAAGTTCCGTGACCATTATGTAGAACTGCCCCTCGATTTATCGGAGGTGCTTTTCATAGCCACAGCGAATTCCCTGCAGGATATCCAGCGCCCTTTGCTGGACCGCATGGAAATCATAGAAGTCAGCAGTTATACGGAAAATGAGAAAGCGCATATTGCCAGGGAGCACCTGATTGCCAAGCAGATGGAGAAAAATGGGCTCAAACCCGGGCAGCTTTCTATCAGTGACCGTGCCCTGGAGAAGTTAATCCGCGGCTATACCAGGGAAGCCGGCGTGCGTAACCTGGAGAGGAAAATTGGTGAAATCTGCCGCAAAGCGGCGCGTGAACTGTATAATGAAGAGTTTTCCGAAGGGCAGACGGAATCAGAGAAAGGTCGGCAGGAACAGGCTGGGAAAAAGAAAAAGGTCATTAAAGTTACAGAAAACAGAATAGAAAAACTGCTAGGAAAAGAAAAGTATAATTATGATATAATAAATGAGAACGATGAGGTAGGCATTGTCCGCGGACTTGCATGGACAAGCGTGGGCGGAGATACCCTGCAGATAGAGGTCAATATCATGCCTGGCAAAGGAGAATTTCAGCTTACAGGGCAGCTGGGAGATGTGATGAAAGAGTCTGCCCAGGCGGGAATCAGCTATATCCGTTCTGTCAGCGAAAAATATCAGATTGATAAAGAATTTTTCAAAGAATATGACATCCATATCCATATTCCGGAGGGGGCAGTGCCCAAGGACGGGCCCTCTGCCGGAATTACGATGGCGACAGCGATGTTGTCGGCTATCACGAAACGCAAGGTGCGCAAGGATGTGGCGATGACGGGAGAGATTACGCTGCGTGGCAGGGTTCTGCCTATCGGCGGGCTGAAAGAGAAAATCCTCGCGGCAAAGAATGCAGGGATTAAGACTATCTGCGTACCTAAGAAGAATGAGCCGGATGTGGAAGAGATTGCCCAGGAAATCAAAAAGGGCCTGGAAATCGTGTTTGTGGAAAATATGGAACAGGTGTTGGAGACAGCATTGGTGAAGGAGTAAATATATGGTAATCAAATCAGTGGAATTAGAAATTGTCTGCGGCGTCACCAGTAAGCTGCCAGATACGGACAAGCCGGAAATTGCCTTTGCGGGGAAATCCAATGTCGGGAAATCCTCTCTGATTAATGGGCTGATGAACCGTAAGTCGTTGGCGCGGACCTCCTCACAGCCGGGGAAGACCCAGACACTTAACTATTATAATATCAATAACTGCATGTATCTGGTAGACCTTCCGGGTTATGGCTATGCCAAAGCGAATGTCAAGGAGAAAGAAAAATGGGGGAAGATGATTGAGAATTACCTTCATAGTTCCAGACAGCTGCAGGCAGTATTTTTGCTGATTGATATCCGCCATGAACCGTCTGCGAATGATAAGCAGATGTATGAATGGATTGTCTATCAGGGATATGAACCGATTATCATTGCCACGAAACTGGATAAGCTCAAGCGCAGCCAGGTGGCAAAACATGTGAAGATGATAAAGACCGGGCTGAATGTGAAGCCTGGGACGGCAGTTCTGCCCTATTCTGCCCTGACGAAACAGGGAAGGGAGGAAATCTGGAATCTGGTGGATGAACTGCTGGGATTTGAGGAGGCTGCGCCAAAAGAGCCAAAGGAGCATTCCCAGGGAGGGAATCATGGGAAAAAATAAATACCTGTTCGTATTTTTTATGCTGCTTGCCATTGCACTGGCAGGCGGTATTTTTACAAAGGTGTATGTAAATATGGAGGCGCAGGGACAAAAGGGACAGGAGATTTGCGTGGTAACTTCTTTCTACCCGGTTTATATTGCTGCATGCAATGTGGCGAAAGACAGCCCGGGCATTGTCCTGGAAAACCTCAGCGAGCCGCAGACAGGATGCCTGCATGATTACCAGCTTACGCCGCAGGATATGATTTTGCTGTCCGGGGCGGATTTGTTTCTGGTAAATGGCGGCGGGATAGAGAGTTTTCTTGCCAAGGTTGGGCAGTCATATCCGGACCTTGCGATTGTGGAAACTTCTGATGGGACAGATATGCAGGAGAGGGGAAATGCCCATGTCTGGATGGATACTAGGCGTTACAGGCATATGGTAGAGAATATTGCAGAAGCATTTATGGAAGCAGATCCTGCCCATGCGCATATTTATCAGGAGAATGCCGCCCAGTACGGTGAGAAGATTCAATTGCTGACGGAGGAGATGAAGAAGCTTCGTGAGGTTACATCCGGCAAGCCTGTTGTGATTTTCCATGAGGCATACGAATATGTCGCAGAAGAACTGGGCATGGATGTTGCGTACTGTCTGGATTTGGACGAGGAACGGCAGGTCAGCGCCCGGGAGGTGGCGGATGTCATGCGCGAAATCTCGGAGAACCAGGTATCTGTGGTGTTTGCTGAAGAATTGTATGGCAGGGAAATGGGGGATACCGTGGAAGCGGAGACGCAGGCAAAGGTCTGTTATCTGGACACCCTGGTGCGCGGCGACTATCATATGGACAGTTACCTGGAGGCTGTGCAGCAGAATATTGAAGTGTTAAGGCAGGCTTTTGCAGTTGAGTAAGAACTGTTTTTTCCTGCGGGCAATGGATAGTTTTGGGAAGCTTGTCAAGAAACTGTATTTAGGAAGAAGGAAATATATTTGCGGAAAATTATTGTGCCCTGCGGGCTGCATTGTATCAAAATCAATCATCTTGGCGTCACTTTGGGCGGGCAGGAAATCTTAAAGGATATTAACCTCCATATTCACTGCGGCAGCCTGAACGTTGTCATTGGGCGTAACGGCGCTGGAAAGTCCACGCTGATTCGCGCTATTTTGGGGGATATCCCCCATATCGGCAATATTGAATTTAAGGATCGGGAGAATGGACGAATACAAAAGCTGAAAATTGGCTATGTGCCGCAGTCCTTGAACATAGAGAAACAGACCCCGGTCAGCGTTTATGATATGATTGCTTCCTACCAGAGCAATGTGCCGGTTTTCCTTATGCGGGGCAAGAAAATCCGTCAGCAGATTGAAGAGCATTTGGAGATTTTTGAGGTAAGCCATCTGATAGACAAACAGGTCTGCAATTTATCTGGCGGAGAGCAGCAGCGCGTGCTCTTGTCAATGGCATTGCTGAATTCCCCCAATCTGCTTTTGTTGGATGAACCTGTTTCCGGAATTGATAAAAACGGCATGGAGCTGTTTTACAGGACAATCTATCATCTGAAGGAGAATTATGACCTGGCAATTATCCTGATTTCCCACGATTTAGAGTATGTCAGGCAGTATGCAGATAAGGTAGTGCTTTTGGATGGGAGCGTACGTAAACAGGGAAGTGTGCGCGAGGTTTTTCAGAGTCCGGAATTTGCACAGGTTTTTGGAAGCGGAAAGGAGGAAACATAGATGGATTTTTTCTCCTGGCTGCAGTATGATTTTATGAGGTACGCATTTCTGGCAATTTTGATTATAACGCCGCTGTTTGGCTTGCTGGGGACTATGATTGTCAATCGGAAGATGGCGTTTTTTTCTGATGCCCTGGGACATTCTGCCCTGACCGGAATTGCCGTGGGCGTAGTGCTTGGCGTGAATAATACCAATCTATCCATGGTAGTGTTTGCCATAGTGTTTGCCCTGCTTTTGAATTTCATCAGCAGTAAGGTTTCCTCCGCTACGGATACCGTGATATCTGTGTTCTCTTCCTGCAGTATTGCCGTGGGACTTGCCATTTTGTCCCAGGGGGGCAATTTCAGCAGGTATTCTAGTCTGTTGGTGGGCGATATTTTAAGCATTACACCGCAGGAGATTGTGTATCTCTTTGTAATCCTCGTGGTTACGCTGGTGTTTTGGATATTTGGATTTAACAAGCTGCTGGCGGTGAGCCTGAACCGGACGCTGGCGAAGAGCCTCCATATTTCTGTGGGCTGGATGGAAAATCTTTTTGCCGTGCTGGTGGCGCTGATTGTCATGGTGTCCATCAAATGGGTTGGAATCCTCATTATCAATGCGCTTTTAATCCTTCCGGCAGCAGCGGCAAGGAATCTCTCTGAAAATATGCGGGAATACCATTTTTTTGCGATTGTGATTTCCGTATTTTCGGGCATTATGGGGCTGGTAATCTCTTATTATGTCAATGTGGCAACGGGCCCTACCATCGCCATCCTTGCTTCGATTATCTATTTTGCCACTTATTGGTGGGGAAGCCGCAACAATATTTAATGCCTTTGCCGTGGCGTGGAGGCGGAATGTAGCATGTATCAATGAAAGTCAGTAGGAGGTGTTGTTATTGAAACAATCTACGAAGTATTTGAAGATACTGATGAATCTTCTGGTCGCAGTGCTTACCATTGTATTTCTGTGTGTTATTTTTCCCAGGCTGATTGCATTTTTCATGCCGTTTGTGATTGGCTGGATTATCTCTATGATAGCCAATCCGTTCGTGCGTTTTCTGGAAAAAAGATTAAAGATTGTGCGTAAGCATGGCTCCATGATGATTATTATTGCTGTTCTTGCCGTTGTCGTACTGCTGGGCTACCTTGGAATTAGTAAGCTGGTGACGGAGACGGGGAATCTGATTGAGAATCTTCCGCAGATTTATGAAAACTGGCAGAATGATTTTCAGGAGATTGGAGAGAATCTGCAGATTGTCTATAACAGGCTTCCCAGAGATACCCAGAATAACCTGATGCAGGTGACGTCCGACTTATCTGGATATCTGAGCGGGCTGGTGCAGACCATTGGGGAACCTACTGTTGGGGCGGTGGGGAATTTTGCCAAGAATGTGCCGGGTACCCTGATTGCCATGATCATGTGCCTTCTTTCTGCCTACTTTTTTACAGCGGAACGGCATGAAATCATCCAGGGCCTGAAAAAATATGTGCCCGGAGAAATATGGGACAGGGCGTCTGCGGTAATCACGGACCTCAAGCGCGCCGTGGGCGGCTATTTTAAGGCACAATTCAAAATTATGGGCGTGGTCTATGTGATTCTCGTGGTAGGTTTATTGATTATGAGAATCGGCTATGCGCCTTTGGTAGCCTTTTTGGTAGCATTTTTAGATGCCCTTCCATTCTTTGGCACGGGGACGGTGCTGATTCCCTGGGCAGTGATAAAAGTTCTCTCTGCTGATTATGAGATTGCGGTGGGCCTTGTCATTCTCTATGCAGTTACCCAGGTGGTGCGTCAGGTAATACAGCCTAAGATAGTAGGTGACAGTATCGGCATGAATCCTCTGGCAACCTTGATTTTCATGTATATCGGCTACAAGGTCAGCAGCGTGATTGGCATGATTATTGCCGTGCCGGTGGGGATGATTCTCATTAATCTTTTTAAAGCCGGAATTTTTGATAATCAGATTCGCTGCATCAAGGAGTTAGTGGGGGACATCAATAAGTTTCGGAAATTTTAGCTGAATACATATGGGAAAACGCTTCCTTTTGACACTGATAGATGCAGTAATCTGAGAGTTCGTGTCGAATTCCATGGTAAATATTGCCATTTTTCTGCTGGGGATTTCGTAAAAATTATACAAAGGGAACAACTTGTAATGAAGAGGAAATAAGTATAAAATAAAAGTAATTATAGATTTGGGAAGGGTTTGCTGGGAAAGGATTGCTGCTATGAGGGAGGAACAGAAAAAACGCTACACAATTGCGATTATGTTGGGCGATATGCAGTCTGACTATTCGGGAGAGCTTCTGAGGGGCTTTTATACGTGTGCGCAGAAAGAAAACGTGAATATTGTATTCCTGATGGGTCCTCGTATCCCGCAATATTGTCTGGACGTGTTTGCCACGGATTCGGAGGAAGATTACAGTTATCAGTTTGACACGGTTTATGCCTATGCGCATTTTACGAAACCGGATGCCATG
>CANOFO010000107.1 GCA_947565305.1 uncultured Lachnospiraceae bacterium
GAAGGTATATCTGTAAATGACTGTTAGATGAGTTATTTACAATATACCAGGAAAAGACATGGTAAAGCATATAATTTTATGGAAATTGAAAGATGGGTATTCTGGGGAACAGGAAAAAGAAATTAAACTTGATATTAAGGAAGGACTGGAAGGGCTGAAAGGGGAAATACCAGGTCTTATTGATATTAAAGTTAATATAGAAGGGCTTGCAAGCTCAAATGTAGATTTGATGCTGGATTCCACCTTTGAGGATGAGGAGGCGCTGAAAACTTATGCAAACCATCCAGCCCATGTGGCTGTGGCTGATGGGAAGGTCAGGCCGCATACGGCAACAAGAAGCTGTATGGATTATGAAGTCTGTTGAACCTTGCGTGGGACTGTTGTCTGGGCAGACAAGCTATCTGTCAGGGCAGCAGTCCTTTTTTGAACAGGTTTTTGCCAGCCTTTGTGCATGTCTCTAAAATCTCTTGCCAATTCTTTCAATCTATGTAATGTTTTCATAATCAGATTAAGTTGAAAATGGTTCTAATATCTTGTTTCTATAGTACAAATTCCCACAAAAAATAAAATTTTTATTAATAATATTGGTAAAAATGCTTGAAAAGGAAAATAAGAAGTGTTAAAATCAAAAAATGAATAGGCATGATTGGCACGGAAAGGAGAAGGGAAAAGAAAAAAAGTGCTGGATTAGTAATTTATAGTGAAACAAGGGACTTATGGAAAGGAGAAACTGCATAATGAAAAAGGCAAAGAACATGCGAAAGCAGCTGTTCGCGCTTGTCCTGGCACTGGCGATGGTATTTACATCGGTCAGTGTCCCATCAGTGACGGCAGAAGCAGCGAAGAATGTCAAGGTCAAGAAGATTCAGATCACAAACCCCAAGAAGAAGACAGTAACACTCGTAAGGGGCAAGACCCTCCAGATTAAGGTGAAGGTCACGCCCAAGAACGCAAAGAACAAGAAAGTAACCTACAAGTCAAGCAAGAAGAAGATTGCCTCCGTTAGTTCCAAAGGCAAGGTGAAGGGCCTCAAGAAAGGCACGGCTAAGATTACCGTGACCGCAAAGGACGGCAGCAAGAAGAAGGCAACCCTGACCGTGAAGGTAGTGAACCCGGTGAAGGTGTCCAAGGTGACGGTCAGCCCGGCAGCCACGACGCTTGACGTCGGCAAGACAGTAACTCTGAAAGTAGCCTGTGCACCGAAGAACGCAACGAACAAGGCAGTAAGCTGGAAGACCTCCGACAAGGGCGTTGCCACAGTGAATGCCAGCGGTGTTGTTAAGGGCGTGAAGGCAGGAACGGCAAAGATTACGGCAACCGCAAAGGACGGCAGCAAGAAGAGCGCGGCCTGCACGGTGACGGTCAAGGCAGCTTCTGTAACGCCGACACCGCCAACGCCGGCAGTGAAGACGCTGGACAGCATAGCAGTCACGACAGCGCCCACGAAGACTGAGTACTACAGGGACGAGAAGTTCGACCCGGCGGGCATGGAAGTGACGGCAAGCTATACGGACAAGAGCACGAAAGTGCTTGCGGCAAACGCATACACGCTCACCCCATCCGTGGATACGCCCCTTAAGACCACGAATAAGGCAGTGACGGTCAGCTACACGGAAGGCGGCGTGACCAAGACGGCGACAACGCCGATTAAGGTGAGCCTTCCGCCCACGGTACAGAGCATCTCCATTGAGAATGCACCGGCCAAGACGGAATACATGGAAGGTGAAACATTCGACCCGGCAGGCATGAAGGTCGTGGCAGCGCTTTCCAACGGCGGGACGAAGGAACTGGCAGCAGACACGGACTATACATATTCCAAGGAGCCGCTGGCAGTGACCGCAGGGGCTGAGAAGACTATGTTCGAGATTTCCTACCAGGCAAGCGCCAGCAGGACGCTGACGGCAGAAGTGGAAATCCTCGTAAAGGCATCAGACCCGCTGGAATCCATCAGCGCGCAGCTTCTGAACACCGTGCTGGAGAGGGAAGGCGCATGCTTCAATGATGACGATGTGAAAGTGACCGCAACGTTTGAGAGCGGCGAGACGGCCGAAGTCAGCGTGGAGGACTGTACGGTGGACCCGGCAGCATTCGAGCTGACGACGACATCCGCTGACATAACTTACTGGTATGGCGGCATCAGCAAGTCCGTCACTGTAGATGGCTTTACGGTGACGACATACCGTGAGAGGTATACCTTTGAGGATATAAAAACGGTCGGCACTCCTGTGAAACGTGCCAATGAGACCACAAACGCAGTACCGACGGAAGATAATGCAGCGGATGTCATAGGCGAGGACGACTTCGTGGCAGGCGTAGAAGGCAATGCGCTCCACATGGACGGCACCTACGGCCTCAGGCTTGATAAGATAGCCGGCAGCAGCGCTTCCAAGAACTACAGCATCTCCGCATGGTTCAAGCCGGAGAAGATGGTGAAGAACCAGGCGCTGATTATTTCGACGGCCAACAAGTTCGGCCTGACGGACGGCTTGCCGGAGACCTGGTGCGCGATTGCAGGGAATGACCCATCCGGCAGCTTTGACAAGAAGCTGAAGGTCTGGTATTATGACGATGACTCCAAGTGGCAGACGGCCATCAGGACAGCCAGCCCGATTGGCATAGGCGAAGATGCGGAGTGGACCCATGTGGCGCTCGTAGTGGACGACTCCGGCGTGGCAGAGGAGAACTACGCGACAGCCACGTTCTATGTGAACGGCAGGAAGATTGGCTCCGGGAAGGTGCGCAACGAGAAGAACGAGCTCATGAAGACTTACATCGGCGCAACCGGATGGTATGCAGACGGCTATTACACAGGTCTTGTGGATGAGCTGGTGTTCACGAGCGAAGTGCTCACGCAGGATGCCGTGGAGGCATATTATCTGGAAGGCGTGGAAAACAGCGGCAAGCAGTTCTCCAAACTCACACAGGTATCCGCGGACAACGGCACAGAAGTTGAGGTAGAGTACGGAACAAGCCTTGCGGACGTGAAGCGCGAGCTGGTGAAGATAGCATATAAGGCAACAGTGGAAGGCTCAGAAGAACCCTTGCCATTCACGACCACATCCGATATGTGGACGCTGGACAGCTATACAGTCACATCCACGGGCGAGGCAGAGGCTACCGTGAAGCTGCAGGCGCCGGAAGGCTACATGTTCAACCTGGGCGGAAGGCTCTCCGTGACAACGGAACTGAAAGCCACGGTTAAGATTAAAGACCCCGTGACGGTCACCGCGGTGACGCCGTCACAGACAGAGATAGAAGTGCCTTACGGCACATCGGAAGATGCCATCAAGGAGGCGCTTGCGGAACTGACGTTCACAACAACGACAAGCGACGGCAGCGCGTATGAGATAGCCAATGCCAAGTCCCTGTGGACGCTTGAGGCAGACGGCGACAACTATAAGGCAGCATTTGAGCTGAAGGATAAGCCGGGCTACAAATATGCAGACGGTGTGAAGGTGGAAGTGGCAGTCACAGTGAAGCAGCCAATTGACATCACTGCCCTGGCAGTAACCCCGAACACGCTCACGGTGGACTACAACACACCCGAAGCAGACGTGAAGGATGAGCTTGCCAAGCTGGCAATCTCAGCAACGGTTGCAGCAGGCAGCGAAGCGCCTGGGAGCATCAGCAACACGGCTGACATGTGGACAATTACTGATTACAATGCAGAAGAGGCAGCAGATTACACAGCGAAGGCGGCTGTCGCAGCGCCGGTCGGCTATAAGTTTGCAGACGGCGTAGGCGAAGTCACCGTCACAGTGACCGTGAAGCCGCAGGGCGAGCATAAGCTCTCCAGCATCAAGGTCACCACGAACCCCAGGCTGAAATACATTGTCGGCGACAGCTTCGACAAGACGGGCATGGTAGTGACCGCGTACTATGAGGATGGGGCACATGAGGACGTGACTGCAAAGGCAGTTATCGGCACGGCAGAGGACCTGCAGCTTGGCACGCAGGAGATAGAAATCTCCTACACCGAAGGCGAAGCGGACGCTGCCATCACAAAGACCTGCACGCTGATTATCACTACAGTCAAGGTAGAGGACGGCGCAGCGGCACACTATGGCTTTGACGAGAGCCTGGAAGACAGCAAAGGCGGCAAGCCTGCAGTCATGGCAACGAACAAGTCAATGGCAGACAACGCGAATGCACCGACCTATGATAACGGACTGAAAGGCAAAGGCATTTCACTTGGCGAGACGAGAGACGGAGGGATTGACCAGAATGTCATCCGTCTGGGAAGCACGGTGAGCAGCGCCAACTTCACCATCAACATCTGGGCAAACCCCAGGACGCTGGCAAGGGGCCATGCACTGCTGCTGAATGGGCTGCCGGAGAATGCACCCGCAAACAGGCAGCTGGCAATCTACACATGCTCACGTAACAATGCCAAAGAGCTGAAGATATTTAACGGAAGCGAGGAATTCACGGCAGAGGATGTCTGGGATGTCGGCACATGGTCCATGGTAACCTGGGTCAACACCGAAGACAAGATATTCGTATACATGAATGGCAAAAAGATTTTCGAGGTAGCGAATGCGGTAAATGTGGCAAACCTGAAGAAACTTTTCATCAGCGGCAGCCCATATGATGAGGTATTTGACGGATATGTGGATGAAGTCAGCATTTACGACTCCTCCCTGAGCCTGGATCAGGTGAAGGCACTTTACGAGTCTGTTCCCCTGACCATTACTGATATCAGTGTGGATGCAAAGCCAGAAGACTTTACATTTATAAATAGTGTCTTAAATGAAGATACCACAGCAATACAGGATGCGCTGAAAGCATTGAAAATTAATGTTGCGGTAAATAAGGGCGAAGCACCGGAGCTTGCGAATGATACAGATTGGACTTTGACGAAAACTGATACCGGATATACTGCAACAAAGGAACTGACGCTGCCGGAAGGTTATATTAAGGCAGATAACGTATCGACAACATTGACAGTCAATGTCATTGTGAAAGACATTCATCTGGAATCTATTGCAGTCACCAAGAATCCAGCAAGGACGAAATACGTAGCTGGAGAGACCTTTGATAAGACTGGCATGGAAGTTACGGCAACCTATGATGATGGCTATAAAAGGGTAATCGAAGAGTTTACAGTGGATGAAAGCAAAGTTTTGGCAGAAGCTGATACAGAGATGACTGTCAGCTATACAGAGTCTGGTGTAACAAAAGAAACTACTGTCAGCATCCAGGTTCTTTCTGCTACGGCAGCAAAGGAGGAGATGGAGGCAGCCAAAATCGGGTACTATAAATTCGATGGCACCTTGAAGAATGAAGTTGGCGAAGGAAGTGCGGAAGAAGCGTTATTGGCTCCTGTGAAAAATGTTGACCCGGCTACAGCGGCAGCAATCAGCTACAGTGACAATGGAGTAAGTGGCAAAGCGTTGAAGATTACCGGACCTCAGGGAAAAGGCGTTAAGTTGGACACGAAAGTTGCTGATACGACAAAGTATACGGTTTCCATGTGGGTAAACGCTGTTGCGCTTGGTGAGACAGCCAACCAAACGTTTGCGCCAGTATTCCGTATCAATGGCAATGGTTTTGAAAACCTCTGGTTTTCTAATATGGGTAGCCCCGAGGACTTCCTGATTCGTGGCTCCACCTGGATGTCATCCGGTCTTGCCGAGTATGAGTCTGGAAATCAGAAAGGGGTTCTGGTGAAGGACACATGGAAGATGCTTACCTTATCGGTTGACAACGGTCAGGGCAAATTCTATGTGGATGGAGAGTACAAGTTTAGTGTGAAGGTGAAGACCGGAACAAATTGTGAAATGTACCTTGGAACTTGTACCGCTGACTGGACATTCAATGGTGAATATGATGAAGTAAGTATTTATAACGATTCACTGTTGCCGGGTCATATAAAATTATTATATGATGAGTCTAAACCTGCTCCAACTGAGTAATACCTTAGTTAGGATATAGGTGAACTTGCAAAGGTTAGATTGCAAAAGATGTAAAACCTAAAGTTTAACCTGGTAAGAATTTCCGGTTCGCCGGGCATGATACCATGTGCTTCGCACAAAAGGTTACCTATGCGCACTGCGGCGCCGCCTGGCGGCCGGGAAATCTTATATATAATTTTTACATAAGACAAATGTTAGGGCACCGGATTTCCGGCGCCCTAATCTATTCTGGTGTTTCAATAATTGTTATCATTTCCGCAGGGGTGACAATGAAATCTCTGATTGGATAATGCTTTTGATTTCCTGTAACCAAATATGCATCATTGTCCCTTTTTTCCATAGCCACCTCATAAAATACAAGGTCATCCATATCTATCAAAATTTTGCCAGTGGGTTGAGGAAACACCTCTATGCCATATTGCCTGATTGCCTCAAGTATTTTCAGTATCGATTCTTCTTGCAAGTGAAATTTTTCTCTATGGAGCACATCGTTATATTCAGATAACATATCCTGGTGGTACAATGGAATAATTTTTCCGTCAAAAACAGCATCTAAAACTTTAACTGTAGCAGAATCTTCTTTCTTGGAAAGCAATGCGGAAAGCAATACGTTTGTATCTATTACTGCGTAATATGCCATTATTGTTTATCCTCATCTTTCTGCCCTTGCCGCCTGGATTTCTGCATTAATTTCATCAAGTGACATCTCTGGAACATTTGCCGCCTGATTTCTTAGTTCATAAAAAGCATTTTTGGCTTCTGCTCTGGTTATTGTATTCTCTGGCAGCAGCGCTTCAAATGGAAGCCCTTTTACCATTTTGCTCTTAGCCATAAACATACGGAAAGCTGTAGGTAAATCCATGCCAAGCCTTTCATATATTTCTGCCACTTCCTGTTTTAATGCTTTGTCTGCTCTAAATTGAATTAAAACCTGTTCTGACATAGTAATTCCTCCTTACATACATATTGAAGTTGTTTTGCATGTGTTTGTAATTATATTATACTCTTTCTTCAAAAAATATCAATAAATAAAACCATAAACATGACATACTCTTGTCGTGTTTTTTGTGCTATAATGCACCTGAGAAAGGAGCAGATATGAAGATAGACAGGCAGATGGGAATCTTATCCATATTGCTGCAAAGAGATATTGTCACTGCGCCGTATCTTGCAGAACATTTTGAGGTCTCCCGGCGGACAATCAACAGGGACATTGAAGATTTGTGCAAAGCGGGCATCCCCATTGCCACCAGACAGGGAATCAATGGCGGCATTTCAATTATGGAAAAATATAAAATGGACCGAACGCTGCTAACGGAGACGGAACTGCAGGATGTGCTTGCAGGTTTACGCAGCTTGGAGAGTGTGAATGGGAGCGACCGTTATGGAAAGCTGATGGAAAAATTGTCAGTGGGCTCTTCGGATTTTATGGTGGGCAATCAGTCCGTGCTGATTGATTTGTCTTCCTGGTATAAGGACTCGCTTGCGCCTAAAATTGAATTGATAAGGAACTGCATAGATGAGTGCAGGGAAATTTCCTTTACTTACTATTCTCCGAGAGGCTCGTCCATTCGCTATATTGAGCCATACTATCTTATATTCCGCTGGTCAAGCTGGTATGTCTGGGGATGGTGCAAGGGGCGGGAGGATTTTCGGCTGTTTAAGCTGAACCGCATGGAAGACACGCGGATATCAGGACAAGTGTTTGAGAAGCGGCAGGCACCGCTGCCAGATTTGAGCAATGAAAGGATATTTCCCGGCGGCATACAGGTAAAGATTCTCTTTGAGGCGGAATGTGAGTGGAGGCTTATAGAGGAGTTCGGCAGAGAAAGCTTTCAGAAGCAAGCGGACGGAAAGCTATGCTTTGAGGCGGACTATACGGATATGGAAAACCTGCTCAGCTGGCTGTTTACATTTGGCGACAAGGCGGTGCTGTTGGAGCCGCCGGGGATGCGGGCGCAAATCTTGGCGATTGCCAGCAATATGCTGAAAAAATATGCTGCACATGGAACAGGAGGAAACGACAGATGAGGTATATGTGTATGGAACAGGAGGAAAGAACAGATGAGATATACGTGGATTGATGAATATTTATTGGATAAGGCGGGAGTTACCAAAGACTTTAAGGAAGAATGGAAATGGTTTCGCTATCAGATAGGCGGCAAGATGTTCGCGGCAATCTGTCTGGACGACAACGACAAGCCGTGCTACATTACTTTAAAGCTGGAGCCGAACGAGGGGGATTTCCTGCGCCAGCAATATGAGGACATTATTCCTGGATATTATATGAATAAAATGCATTGGAATTCCATTAAATTTGATGGCGCAGTGCCGGATGATTTGTTAAAGGATATGCTGGATAAATCATACCAGCTGGTGCTTGGCGGCCTCAGCAAGAAAAAGCAGCAGGAAATTTTGGAGGGATGACAGATGGCGTTTGATTACAAGAAAGAATATAAAGAATTTTACATGCCAGGAAAGAAGCCAGGTATCGTGGAAGTGCCGTCCATGAATTACCTTGCTGTCCGTGGAAAAGGAGACCCTAATGTGGAGGGGGGCGAGTATAAGCAATCCATTGGATTGCTCTATGCCATTGCCTTTACCATCAAAATGAGCAAGAAGGGAGAACGGCAGATAGAAGGCTATTTTGACTATGTGGTTCCGCCGCTGGAAGGTTTTTGGTGGCAGCAGGGAATCAAAGGCATCGATTACAGTAAGAAAGAGGATTTCCGTTTTATTTCGGTTATACGCTTGCCAGATTTTGTGACGCGGGAGGATTTTGAATGGGCAAGAGAGGAGGCAACGAAGAAAAAGAAGCAGGATTTTTCCAAGGTGGAATTTTTTGCTTATGAGGAAGGGATATGCGTCCAGTGTATGCACATAGGCGCATATGATGACGAACCGGCGACGGTTCAATTGATGCATAGCTTTATGGAGCAACAGGGATATGAGTTGGATATCACAGAGGAAAGATTTCATCATGAGATTTACCTAAGCGATGCCAGGCGGGTTGCGCCGGAACGTCTGAAGACGGTGATACGGCATCCGGTTAGGAAGAAGTTAATATTATCAGCCCCTCCCCGGAGTTAGGGATACTAGGAATCCCGGTTTAGTCTGCCGCTGGCAGAGGAGGGGAAATCCGTTGAACTTATAAAATATCCCATAAATATTTTAATATGTTAGCGAAGATAGCCGCAGTAGAAACTGTG
>CANOFO010000108.1 GCA_947565305.1 uncultured Lachnospiraceae bacterium
GCGCATTGCTGTTGATGGAGTGATAGTTGAAAGTATTTCAGAAGATTGCATTGTGGTATCTTGTGAAGTAGACCCACCGAATCATTGGGTACAATGTCAGCTTTCTACTTATAATGGTAAAAAAATAAGTTGAATAAATGGAGAAATTTTATGATATTTACACAAAAATGGATTGAAGATGCCATAAGAAAAGTATGCCAGTAGTTGGGAATATGACGAGATTCTTATGAACAACGATTTCGACATAGACTGGCTAGAGGATATTCTGGATATGAAAGATTACCGAAAGCTGGAAAATATTATTTTACAGTATAGCGCAAGAAATGACGAACTACTATTTACCTTGGGATTCAAATATGCTTGGTCTTTATTTATGGAATGTGCCAAAGAAAACGATAAGCCAAAATCTGAGCAATTGAATTTCAGCCCTGATTCCACAAAACAATAACCTGAATTTTTCCACATATTATAATGGGACATTCCAAAAGCATGATTGCTAAAAAAGGGCTAGGGGATTTCCCCTAACAAGTGCCGGAGGTTGCCACTGCCCCATAAGGGCATGGCAATCCAAAGGCGTTGCTTGCTGGTATTGTATATTAATTTTCCGTTCACTTTCTGCCCTGATACCTCTGGTATTACCATCCGAAAAAAGAAATTTTTTAACAGCCATTTCAACCTCCGCATTTTGCAAAAATACCATGTATAAGTCTAAAATACTTACTTCTCCAAAGAAAATAGAGCGGTTACCCGCCCCATTTTCTTCAGCAATATTTCTAATTCCTCAACGCAATTCCCATCAACAAAATACCAGCTCTTTCAGCACAATTTCCTCCGCTGCTGAGCGGACATTGTTCATCAATCCAACCCATTTCATCTGTTCCTTTGCCTTTAATTCTTCCGTAATCCCTGCACTGGCTTTCATCTGTTCCGTGAGAAGTTCCATCTTTTTGTGGCACTCCTCGTCACACTTGTGCAAGCATTCGTTGAGTTTTCCGCTTGTCAGCAAATCCAGATACAGCCCTTTGTGGTGGTTCTTCAGATACTCAAGCCTCATGTTCCCATATCTGCCAATCTCATAATTTTCCCCTTCTGGCAGTTTCAAATTCGGGTAATAAATCCCATCTGTTCCCTTCGTATAGCTGATTCCATTTTCATCAACGATGTGTTTTCCCATGATTTCCTCCTGTCCGGCAGCCTGATATTCTCCTGGTTTCGGATGCCCTGTCTGTAAATTCTTCGTTCCTTTTCTCTAAAATTGTTCCAATCCTACCTGAAAAATAGAATGTTTTTAGTGGAAAAATCGGGTATTAATTAAACGAGTATCCTCTATAATTGTTCTTTTTCGGCTGGTAAATATAGGGCTGACTGCAATCAACTTTCCCCTTTCAGTCCGTTCATGGTTTCTGCAATTAACTGTATCGTGTAGAGCAGTTCATCACTGTCCCCACTGCACTTTTCCAAACGCTTTAATTCCTCATGGATTTCTGCCATCTGGTTGCGGAGTGCTTTATACACCCTTGGGTTGCCCTGCACCACTACATCCCGACACTGCAGACGCCGGGTGATATAGTCCTGCTTGGTAAGTCCTGACAGGCTCACGCAGCGGTCAATCAGCTTTCCTTCCTCCTCCGAGACATGGAATGCCACTGTCTTGTTCCTCCATCTTCCTTTGTAATCAAGCCTTTTTTCCATAATCTCAAACCCCCTTTCTCCTTTCCGGTTCAAATTCACTATCTGTATTCAACTGTATATCTGCATGGTTATCTGACTGTGTAAGACTTTCCATGCGCTCCATATCCAGCTTATCCGCCATTTCTGTCTGTTTGTTAGGGAACAGATGCGCATAGCGGTAAGTGATGTCTATGCTCTCATGCCCCACCCTGTCTGCTATGGCTAATGCCGAAAAGCCCATCTCAATCAATAAACTGATATGACTATGGCGCAGATCATGGATTCTTATACGTTTCACATTTGCGGCTTTCGCTCCCCTGTCCATCTCGTGGTGCAGGTAGGATTTCGTGACTTGGAACATCCTTTCATCCCCACTGATTTCATAGAGCATACCGATATACTCTTGCATTTCCTCACATAAGAAATGCGGCATTTTTATCGTCCGGTTGCTCTTTGCGGTCTTGGGAGGAGTGATGACATCCCTCCCCTTTAACCGCTGGTAGGACTTGTTTATCGTCACGGTATTACGCCCAAAATCAAAGTCTGACGGCGTTAAGGCAAGCATTTCGCCCAGCCGGACGCCGCACCAGTAAAGCATTTCAAAGGCATAATAGGATAATGGCTTGTCCATCATCGCGTCCGCAAATTTCAGATATTCCTCCTTTGTCCAGAACAGCATTTCCTTGTGTTCCTCGCTGCCCATCGTACCGGCTTTCTGTGCCGGGTTGCCCGGCAGATGGTAAAACCTTACGGCATGGTTGAAAATTGCGCTCAACTGTGCATGGATGGTCTTCAGGTAGGTTGGGGAATAGACTTCTCCATTTTCGCCCTTATAGGCAAGCATTTCATTCTGCCATGCAATCACGTCCCTCGGCTCAATCTCCGCAATCTTCCGCTCCCCGAAATAGGGCAGTATCTTCGTGCGTATCACATGGCTCTTGGATTCCCATGTGTTCTCTTTTACCCTTTTCTTTTTGTCCGCCTCATAGATTTCAAAGAAACTGGCAAACGTCATGTCAAGTTTGGACTCGCTTTTCAGCATGACTTCCCGCTCCCAGCCCAAAGCCTCCCTCTTGGTCGCAAAGCCCCTTTTCTGCGTCTGTTTCCTTTCCCCTTTGTAATTCGTGTATCGGTAGATGACACGCCACTTGTCGCCATCTTTATATACAGCCATACCCTCACGCTCCTTTCCCCAGAGCTGACTACAGAAATGATAAAATCTGCCAATCAACCCCGGCAGTACATTAAAGACTCTTACACTACTCGCTATAACATAACTTCTTGCGGAAGAAATTAGTATTCACCCTGCCCGATACTGTCAGGTAGCCAAGCTCGCGCATTTCCGCATTCAGCTCCCGGACAACCTTGTAGGCATAGGATTTTGAGACATTCAGCTCCTGCACCACTTCCTCAACCGTCATAAAATTTTTGCCTTCCATTATCCATCCTCTCCTTTCTCTGACTTATTCCCAATTCCTCTGTGTTTCCCCCTTTCTCTGTCTTATTCCCAATTCCTCCGTCTGCCCTCGCAAATCTTCCTATCAATCCCAACCAGCAGTTTTTACCGGCACTCCCAAAAGTGACTAAATTCATTTGTTTAGTCTATGTATTCCATATATTACTAAACTTAGCAATTTAAGTCAAGGGGTTTTTAGAAAAATGTTAAATTATTTTATTTAACTTTCTCTTGCTATCTCTACTGGCTCATGCTATACTGTACCCAACAAATTTGTTTAACCAACTACACGGAGGTCTGCATATGGCAATCGGAAAACGCATCAAATTTTTTCGCAACAGGAAGAACCTGACGCAGAAACAGCTTGGCGAACAGCTCGGCTTTCTGGGCAGGACTTCTGACGTGCGCATGGCGCAGTATGAATCGGAGGCAAGAATCCCAAAGCAAAACCTTGTGAAAGAAATGGCGGGCATACTCGGCGTCAGCCCCCATGCCCTGACTGTGCCGGACATTGACACATACATTGGTTTCCTACATACCCTCTTTGCATTGGAGGACATATACAGATTCAGGATAATTGAAAAAGACGGTCTTATCTGCCTGTGCCGGGATTCCTCCAATTCTTCCCCTGTTGATACGGTTAGCAACATGCTCAGGGAATGGCAGCAGCAGGCAGAAAAACTTGAAAACGGTGAAATCAGCAGGGAGGAATATGACGAATGGCGTTACAGATACCCGGAACTGGACAACAGCCAGCATTGGGCAAAGACACCTTCCCAAGAAATGAGTGATTACCTCGTCAAGAAATCTGAAAAGAAGTTGAAGAAAATGCAATAAGAAAAACCTTGCTGATATTCAGTTTTCATTCCTGAAAATCAGCAAGGTTTCCCTATGTGCTATATTGAAATATATAAATCATTCTCTGAATAAGAAAAAAGTGTTGCCAAATCGTTGCCAGTCGCTAAACTATTTTGTTTGCACCCCGCATAAACACTGGATTTTCTCGATTCATCAAATTATTCGAACTCAATCGTCCCCGGCGGCTTCCCAGTACAATCATAGACTACCCGATTAACCCCCTTGACCTCATTGACAATCCTATTTGTCACCTTATTCAAAACTTCCCACGGAAGCTGCGCTGCCTCCGCCGTCATAAAGTCAGAAGTATTCACTGCCCTTAGCGCCACAGCATAGTCATAGGTTCTAAAGTCTCCCATCACACCTACCGAACGCATATTGGTCAAGGCAGCAAAATACTGCCCAAGCCCTTTATCAAGACCAGCTTTGGCGATTTCTTCCCGATAAATGTAATCCGCCTCCTGGACAATCTTCACCTTTTCCTCGGTGACTTCACCGATAATGCGGATGCCAAGCCCTGGTCCCGGAAATGGCTGACGGAACACCAGATGTTCTGGAATGCCAAGCTCCAGCCCGGCTTTGCGCACTTCGTCTTTAAAAAGCATACGCAATGGCTCAATAATCTCCTTAAAATCTACTACATCAGGAAGCCCGCCTACATTATGGTGGGACTTTATGACTGCAGATTTGCCAAGACCAGATTCAATGACATCCGGGTAAATCGTACCCTGTACGAGGAAATCTACAGCCCCGATTTTCTTTGCCTCTTCCTCAAATACCCGAATAAATTCTGCACCAATAATTTTGCGCTTCTCCTCTGGTTCCGTAACGCCTTTCAATTTATCATAATACCGCTGCTGCGCATTTACACGAATAAAATTGAGTTCATATGCTCCGTCAGGACCAAACACTGCCTCTACTTCATCCCCTTCATTTTTGCGAAGGAGACCATGGTCTACAAAAACACAGGTCAGCTGTTTGCCCACAGCCTTGGAAAGCAGTACTGCTGCAACGGAAGAATCCACACCGCCCGACAATGCACAGAGAACCTTGCCGTCCCCAATCTGCTCACGCAGACTGACAATCGTGGTCTCCACAAAAGAATCCATTTTCCAGTCACCAGAACAGCCACAGACTTTATAAACAAAATTGGCAAGCATTTTCATGCCCTCTTTGGTATGCATAACCTCCGGGTGAAATTGTGTCGCATATATTTTACGCTCGGGGCACGCCATAGCCGCCACAGGACACACGGATGTATGGGCAGTGACACGAAACCCTTCCGGCACTGTCTCAATATAATCAGTATGGCTCATCCAGCAGACCGTCTTAGGGGACACTCCTTCAAAAATTACGTCCGTCGTGTCTATTTCCACCTCTGTATGCCCATATTCACTGACCGGGGCTGTCTTAACCGTCCCCCCCAGCGTATGTGCTATCAGCTGCGAACCATAACAAATTCCAAGAATGGGAATTCCCAATGCAAATATTTCTTTCTGATAACGCGGTGATGTCTCAGCATAAACGCTGTTAGGACCTCCTGTAAAAATAATCCCTTTGGGCTGTATCTCTTTCATCTCATCCAGACTCATAGTATATGGCTTCACTTCACAATATACATTGCATTCCCGTACGCGCCGGGCAATGAGCTGGTTGTACTGCCCGCCAAAATCAAGCACAATCACTGTCTCTTTTTTCAACGTTTTTTCCTCCTGTATTATCCTTGTACGGACACTTTGACTGAAACAGCTTCAGACTTCCATATCTTTTCCTTATTATAAAGGACGCCGTTCATATTTACAAGAGAAATATCATTTTTACCCACTCTTCAACAAATGCGGTCTGGTACTATATTGCATTCCCTATTTTATTCCCTGTTTACTGTTACGGTACTGCACCGGCGTCACATCATATTTTTTCTTAAACAACCTGTTGAAATGCTCCACATTCTGATAACCTACGCTGTCCGCAATGCTTTCCACGGTCATGCTGGTGTTCTTGAGAAGCGTCCGCGCCTTTTTCATGCGCACATTTTTGACAATTTCACTGAATGTCTTATCTGATTTCTCTTTTATATATTTCGACAGATACGGCTTCGATAAATGCATTTTTTCTGCCAGTTCATCCAATGTGACTGTCAGATAATTCTCCTGGATATAATTCATAATTTCATTTAACCGCTCATCGCGGCACTGTTCCGTTTCCCTGATATGCTCCAGTTTATTTACTGCCACGCACAATGCTTCAATTGATGAAGAAATGATGTCTTCATCAATTCCCACTCCCCAGAAAAGCTGGTTATTATGGGAAATCCCTACATAGGAGACCGCCTTAGCCGAAGAGCCCCTGGACAAAGAATGCTCCTCATAAACAGACAATTCATAGCTGACATTGAAATACTGCTTCAGCGCGTTGCTGACCGCATCCAGGCGTCCATTTCCATTTCCGGTAACGGTGCGCACCTGTCCGCCATGGGAAAGCACTGCCTCTGCCACAATGCCGTCTTTCTGCCGGAAATGACATTCTGGAATCTGAAAATGCGGCATATTATTCACATAATGCTCCTCAAAAATCTGATAAACCAACTGCGGTGATAATTCCATATGACGGCGGTCTGATATGCCCTTTACCGTATACCCCACTTCCTCACGCATTTTCTCTGGAATGGTAATTCCATAATTCTGCTTGAGGATATAAGCAACCCCACCCTTGCCGGACTGGCTGTTGATACGGATGACATCTGAATCGTAGGTGCGTCCCACATCTTTTGGGTCAATCGGCAGATAAGGCACTGTCCACGGACCCTGCGGGTTCGCCTCTCTGCACGCCATGCCTTTGGCAATCGCATCCTGATGGGAGCCTGAAAATGCCGTAAACACCAACTCCCCTGCATAAGGCTGACGTGGTGACACCTGCATACGCGTACACCGCTCATATGTCTCAGCAATTTTAGACATATTGCTGAAATCCAATTCAGGGTCAACGCCATGAGAAAACATATTCATGGCAAGCGTCACGATATCCACATTTCCGGTGCGCTCTCCATTTCCAAATAAAGTACCCTCAATTCGGTCCGCGCCGGCAAGGATTCCAAATTCCGCATCACAGATTCCCACACCGCGGTCATTATGCGGATGAAGGGAAAGCACGACATTTTCACGATATCGCATATGCTTACTCATATATTCCACCTGTCCGGCAAAAATGTGGGGCATAGCATTTTCCACGGTGGTCGGAAGGTTGATAATTGCTTTTCTATCTGAAGTTGGCTTCCATACATCAAGCACTGCATTGCAGACATCCAATGCATAATCCATTTCCGTCCCGGAAAAACTCTCAGGACTGTACTCAAAAGTGAAATTCCCCTCCGTCTCATCGGCAAGCTCTTTTAACAGCACCGCACCCTCCACGGCAATCTTTTTAATCTCTTCCTTGCTCTTGTGGAAAACCTGTTCCCGCTGTGCCAGAGATGTCGAATTATATAAATGCACCACCGCATGGGGCGCGCCCTTTACGGCTTCAAAGGTCTTGCGGATAATATGCTCTCTCGCCTGGGTCAGAACCTGCACCGTCACATCATCGGGTATCATATCCCGCTCAATCAGTGCACGCATAAAGTTATATTCCGTGTCAGAGGCCGCCGGAAACCCTACCTCAATCTCCTTAAATCCAACGTCCACCAAAAGCTGGAAAAATTCTAATTTCTCGTCCAAGCTCATGGGCTCAATTAATGCCTGGTTTCCATCCCGCAAATCAACGCTGCACCAAATGGGCGGTTTTGTAATATATTCCTTTTTTACCCAATCGTAAGTCACCTCAGGCGGCATAAAATATTGTCTCTGATACTTTTGAAAATTCTCCATGATTCTTTCCTCCGTAATTTTATTAATTTGAGTTTCCCCATTTTGTAATTCAAGTACTGTTCAATTAAACCTTTCCCCTTTAAACAACCAAAAAAATCCTTCGCTTCCACTATCAAACGATAATAGAGACGAAAGATAACTCAATCCTGCGCGGTACCACTCTACTTCATGTTTCCATGCCCTTATCTGCACTCCGTGCCTGCCTTTAAGAAATCAGCTCCCACTTCTATGCATATCTCTGTAACGGGAGAACCCGTCCTGACTTACTTCTTCAACCAATAGCAGATATATTTGTCGCTTAGTTATCCTCAACAGATATACCTTACTGTCCTGACTGTGCAGCCTCAACAGATATACCTTACTGTCCTGACTGTGCAGCCTCAACAAACATCTTCTACCGCCTGGTTAAATTTTTCAGCCGGAAGCTCCAAGGCCAGTTCACTGTTTTGCTGCTGCCATCTTCCACCACCGATAGCTCTCTGTAAGCCCCGCCACAGCTACTCTTCCTTTTCTCCGCTTTTCATGTGTCTTATCTTAACACACAAAAAACCTCTTGTATAGTGATAAATTTAATCATTTTTATTGATTTATTTTACTCTTCCATAAAAGGGCTGTTCCTAGACAGCCCCTTTTTGGTGAAGATATTTTTCTCTGGTCGCCAAACCTCCCCGAATATGACGTTCTGACTTATTTACATCCAGGACCTTTCGCGCCTGGGCAGCAAGGGTTGGATTAATCTGGACAAGGCGTTCCGTAACATCTTTATGTACCGTACTCTTGCTAATCCCAAATTTCTTAGCAGTCTGACGTACTGTAGCATTCTCCTCAATTATATAATTAGCAATATTAATTGCCCGTTCTTCTATGTACCCTTTCAACGAAATTCCCTCATACATCGCTTTTTTTATAATGTATGAGAGATTGGGCACAGTTATGACAATGGTGCTTAGGTTCTTTTCAATTACTTCTCTGACCTTATCCATCCACTCGAACACAAACATCTGGACGTCCCCGGAAGTCTGGCAAGATAATAGTTTATGCTGCCGCACCATTGACAATCATCGGTGCGGCAGCACTTTTCTTATTTAATCGTTACGCTCCTGCCTGCGTTTTTCTTTGTAAAATACTGCTTATATTTCTTTCGCAGAGAGGACGTAGTCTTTATTGTTTTGAGGCTGGAACCCTTGAGGGAATCCTTTACAGATTTCTTTCCAATGCTCCTTACACCAATCTCCGACTTTTTTCAAACCATCGCAG
>CANOFO010000109.1 GCA_947565305.1 uncultured Lachnospiraceae bacterium
TAAGATTTCTGTCCCTTTTACAGATTGATAAGAAGTCGATGTCACTAAAAATTTTTTAACCCTAGGGTCAAATAATAAAGGTGCGGAAAATTCACTCAAACCCGCCCGTAAATCAACCAATACAAAATCTGCATTTACTTTTTCCCCTAATTTGGACAGTACTTCTGCCAAAATATATTTTTTATTATAGCTGAGCGCTAAACTTTCCGGACTTGAATACATATCCAGCAATTGTTCTATATATCTATATGTGGGCAAGACAATATGCTCCACAATACTCTTTTCTGTTTCTATTTTGATTGTCAACTCAGATACCTTATCTACGACTAATTCAATAATTTCATCAACATTCTCTTTTTCCTGCGTGATTTCCAAAAGATCCAAAAAACTAAACGCTGCTTCTTCCTGCCCTGTTGTTAGCCAGGTAATTCCCGGCGCTTCGATATCCGCATCTACGATAAGCAATTTTTTTGTATTATTTAAATCTTTAACCGCAGACCACGCTTTAACAAACGCCAACAGAGACAATGTACGTCCAACGCCTCCCTTATATGAATGAAAAGCAACAACAGGTGTCCCCGGCAGCTCTTTATTTACTAATTCCTCGTAATATGCAGATTGTTGGTATAAAACTTTTTTAAACAGCGGGATAGCTGTCACACTTTCTTCCGTACTTTCTCCAATTTCATAAGAAACTTCTATGTTTCCATCTGATAAGTCTAATCGAATTCTTTTATTTTTATCATCGTATTTTTCACCAAATATATTATGCAATATATCTTCTGCAGCATTAGGGGATTTCCCAGACGCTAGATATATGATTACTTCATCTGTGTAAGTTTCAATGTTTATAATAATATCTCTCCATGTATCCTTATTCAGCAATAATTTTCTTTCAACATCTTTCCATGTATATAACAACATTCGTTTCACATCCCTTCCGCAATCCAACAGGCAATCTTATTTAAAGTTTCTTCAAACTTTTTCTCTTTGCTTAACTCGTTATCTTGCAGTCTGATACAATATCGATACAATTGGTGATATGTTTCCGATGTCACTGAATCTTTATGAATCGTTTTTAATTGAACAAATTTAAAATTGCCTTGCTGTCCCAACTCTTTACGCCAATAACAGTCTGCGGCTGTTAACGTCTGCATTTATATGATACAAATTCTTGTACAATCCGTAATGTTTTCTATACCCTTTTCGGTAATCCCGCTTATCAGCAATTAACATAGCAATGTCCTCCCCTTAAAAATCATAATAGAATTCCGCCTTAACTATTTTGTTATTGATAATTTGCTTTAACTCTTCATCATCATACATCAGGCAGCCCTGGATTATCTTTTCATTTGCACCCGTTATCTTTTTTATTGCCGAATCGCTTATGCCCGCTTTCAGAAGCTGCCTTATGCCATATTTAATTACGCTTGTCACGCTCGTAATGCCAAGCAGTGCCCCCAGATAATCAGGAATTCCAGAATACGAGGTTATTTCTGCCCAAGGTTCCCCCGAGCGGTCAACAAACAGCAGCCCCTGCTCATTTCTAATTTCTTTCTCGTAAACAAACTTCTTCATGTTCTGCATTTGAGTTGTCAGTTTCGGCGGCAAACGGAGTTCAAACCCATTAACAGTAATAAATCCATAACAATTATCATAGTTCTCCCATTTTAGCTTTCTCAGTTCACGGTAAGTAATCCCATAAAGCATCATCATTTTTATCCCGAGAGCTGCCATCGCTTTCCTAAACCCTGTGGAATCCTCCCATTCCTGTCCGTCCAGCTGCTCATTAGCCCATCTTAAAAGTTCCTCTGCCTGTGTTGATGACAATGCTTCCTGTTCAACAACACCAGCAAGCATATCGCTTTTTTCAATATAAGACATCATCCGCTTCATGTATGAATTTTCCCGCAAACGGTTAAAAGAAATGGCATCGTACAGTTCAGTATTTGCTATATCTGTGTTCTTCCGAACAAAGCTGAAAAGCTGTCCAATAACTGTTGCATAGCGTTTAGCTTTTGTCTTACTTTTATATCTCTTAACTTCCTCCACATTATAGATTAAACTTTTTAATATGAATTCGACATCTATCCCTTTAAGCAGTATACGAAACGGTTCCCCTGTCAAAGAATTCTTCCAATATTTTTCTAAATATTCGGTAAAATTTGCAACATCGCTTTTATAATCAGGATACTCTTTGATAAATTCATCTGAAATATTTTGGTAATCCATGCTGACCATCCTACTTTTAATTTTTTTAGATTATAACACTTACAGAAGCGTATAGCAATACTTTTTTATTCGATAATAATAAAATTTCATTTGGTTTTATTCGTAATTTTTTCATAAACTTCCATTCTTATATTCCAGTCAAATATCTCTGTAATACCCACAGAATATTTAACATGTCTATTTCCCTAAGCGCCCTGCGGGTGCATTATTTGTGTCAATAAAACCAAAATTACATTGAATTCACTGTATCGGACAATATGCAAAAATATTTAATTCTAATATTTCACTGCATACATCCAAAACCTCACGCAAAGAAAGCGGAGAACCTCATGCGTTTCCTCCGCTTTCTTTGCTTCATTTGAAGTTGTAACCTTACGCATTCAGATTTGTATAGCCCATCAAGCTCTCATCCACTTCCCTGGCGACTTCCCTGCCCTCACGGATTGCCCACACGACAAGGGACTGTCCTCTATGCATATCCCCGGCGGTAAAGACATTTTTCACATTCGTCTCATAACGCTCCGCTTCTGTCCTGACATTCGTGCGCTCGTTCAGGGAAACGGCAAAGGCATCTGCAATGTATTTTTCCGTGCCCAGAAAACCTGCTGCAATCAAGACTAAATCTGCTTCCATCTTGCTCTCGCTGCCGGGCACTTCCGCCATCGCCATGCGCCCGGTCTTTTCATCTTTCTTGCTCTCAAGCTTTACTGTTACCAGACCGCAGAGCTTCCCATTCTTATCTTTGAGAAATTCTTTGACTGTAGTCTGATAGATACGCGGGTCATGTCCAAACATGGCAATCGCTTCCTCCTGGCCATAGTCCGTCTTACAGACTTTCGGCCACTCCGGCCATGGATTGTTCTCAGCACGCGTATCCGGTGCTTTCGGCATCATCTCAAGCTGCGTTACGGAAGCCGCACCGTGACGGATGGATGTTCCCACGCAATCATTTCCAGTATCGCCGCCGCCGATAATCACTACCCGCTTGCCCTTTGCCGAGATATATTTGTTATCCTTCAGCTCGGAATCGAGTAGGCTTCTGGTCGTTGCCGACAGGAAATCCACGGCAAAATATATGCCTTTGGCATCCCTGCCGGGAGCGTTGATGTCCCTGGGATTCTTTGCCCCACAGGCGAGGATAATCCTGTCGTACTCTTTCAAGAGTTTTGCCGCTTTGATATCTTTGCCCACGTTGACGCCGGTGACAAACTCCACGCCTTCTTCTTCCATGATTTTTACCTTACGCTCAATCACATGTTTTTCCAATTTCATATTGGGGATTCCGTACATCAGCAGCCCGCCCACGCGGTCATCGCGCTCATACACAGTCACCTGGTGCCCGCGCTTGTTAAGCTGGTCCGCTGCTGCCAGTCCTGCCGGACCGGAGCCAATAACCGCCACCTTCTTGCCGGTACGGACTTTGGGTGGCCGTGCCTTTGCAAAACCCTGCTCATATGCATTTTCAATGATTCCAAACTCGTTTTCCTTTACCGAAACGGCGTCCCCATAATTTCCACAGGTGCACGCTGCCTCACAGAGCGCCGGGCATACCCGGGCAGTGAACTCAGGAAAGTTATTCGTCTTCTTCAGGCGGTTATATGCCTGTTCCCAGTTCCCTGTATACACCAGGTCATTCCACTCCGGCACCAGATTGTGTAATGGACAGCCGGAAGTCATGCCCATAATCTCCATGCCTGACTGGCAGAACGGCACTCCGCATGCCATGCAGCGCGCGCCCTGTTTCTGCTGTTCTTCCCTGGGCAGCGGAGTATGGAACTCGTTAAAATTCCGAATGCGTTCTTTCGGCGCAATTGCCTCTGCCGTCTGTCTTTTATAATCCATAAATCCTGTTGGTTTTCCCATGATAAATTCCCTCCTTAGGTTCAATCCTTATGTCATTAACCTTACTGGCTCTTCAACAAGACATCAGGGCTCTTCCCTCATGCCAAATTATCCATATTCGTTATGGCATAAAACGCTTCTATCTGTGCCTGTTCCGAGCTCAGCCCCTTTTCTTCCATCTGTACAATCGCCATCATCATGCGGTTGTAATCGTAGGGTACAATCTTCTTGAACTTCGGCAGATAATTGCTGAAATCATCAAGAATCTCCTTCCCTTTCTGGGAGTTAGTCAACGAGACGTGTTCTTTAATCATCTCCTTGAGTTCCATGACATCATATTTGGAAGTAATCTCCTGGGAAAATACCATTTCCTTATTGATTCTGGTATATAAATCATTATCCTCATCCAGCACATATACAATCCCGCCGCTCATGCCCGCTGCGAAATTTTTGCCAGTTTTTCCAAGGACTACAACCCGACCGCCCGTCATATACTCGCAGCCATGGTCGCCAACGCCCTCAACCACCGCATTTGCACCGGAATTGCGGACGCAGAAACGTTCCCCGGCAACTCCGTTGATAAACGCCTTTCCGCTGGTAGCGCCATAGAGGGCTACGTTTCCGATAATGATATTTTCATCCTGACGGTAGCGCACACCAGTCGGCGGATAAACTACCAGCTTACCGCCGGACAGTCCTTTGCCAAAATAATCGTTGCTGTCACCCACAAGTTCCAATGTCAGTCCCTTAGGGATAAATGCGCCAAAACTCTGACCGCCGGCTCCCGTGCATTTAATTAAGAATGTATCTTCTGCGAGAGTGTCCGCATAACGCCTGGTAATCTCAGAGCCGAAAATCGTGCCAAAGGAACGGTCCGTATTTGTCACTTCCACGTCCAGGCTGCGCCTCTGCTCACTCTCCAGCGCCGTTTTCAGCTGCTTTAAGAGGATTCTTTCATCCTTGGTCTTTTCCAGTTCAAAGTCATAAACCTGTTTGGGGTCAAAGATAACTTTCGCCTTAGGTCCTGCAAACGGATTGTTGAGAATCCCCGATAAATCCAGTTCTTTTTCCCGCTCGCTCAAGTCCTCCCGGACTTTCAGCAAATCGCTGCGGCCCACCAGTTCATCCACGGTGCGGATACCCAGCTTTGCCATATATTCCCGCAGTTCTTCTGCGATAAAGCGCATGAAATTAATAACATACTCCGGCTTGCCCGCAAAACGTTTCCGGAGTTCCGGGTTCTGCGTGGCTATGCCCGCCGGGCAGGTATCAAGGTTGCAGACACGCATCATCACACAGCCCATCGTCACTAACGGCGCAGTGGCAAAGCCAAATTCTTCTGCACCCAGCATAGCGGCAACAGCCACATCGCGCCCGGTCATCAATTTACCGTCCGTCTCAATGCGCACCTTATTGCGCAAGCCATTTAAAATCAAGGTCTGGTGCGTCTCCGAAAGCCCCAGTTCCCAAGGAAGCCCTGCATTATGGATGGAACTTGCGGGCGCAGCCCCGGTTCCTCCGTCATAACCGGAAATCAGCACAACCTGGGCTCCTGCCTTTGCCACGCCGGCAGCCACAGTCCCCACGCCTGCCTCCGATACCAGTTTGACAGTAATCCGCGCCTGTCTGTTGGAGTTCTTCAAATCGTAAATCAGCTGCTCCAAATCTTCGATGGAATAAATATCATGGTGCGGCGGCGGCGAAATCAAAGATACGCCTGGTGTGGATAGCCTTGTCTTGGCAATCCAGGGATATACTTTCTGTCCAGGCAGATGTCCGCCCTCTCCCGGCTTCGCACCCTGCGCCATCTTAATCTGGATTTCTTTGGCGCTCACCAGATATTGGCTGGTAACGCCGAAACGCCCCGATGCCACCTGTTTGATTGCCGAACAGCGGTTGATACCGTCCCTTCCGGTCACGAGACGCTCCGGGCTCTCGCCGCCCTCGCCGCTGTTGGATTTCCCATGAAGGCGGTTCATGGCAATCGCTAAAGTCTCATGCGCTTCCTGGGAAATGGAACCGTATGACATGGCTCCCGTCTTGAAACGCGTCACAATTGAATCCACGCTCTCCACTTCCTCAATCGGCACGCCTTTCTTGGGAAACTTAAACGTCATCATGCCCCGGATATTGGCATCCTTTTCCTGCTTATCCGCCGCCTGTGTATACTGTTTGAACAACTGATAATCGCCACGCTTCGTGGATTCCTGCAGCAGATGGATGGTCAGCGGATTATAGAGGTGGCTGTCCGCGCCGCTCCTCATCTTATGGCGTCCGCGGCTCTCCAAGGTCAAATCCGTCTCCAGCCCTAATGGGTCATAAGCGCTGGAATGAAGCGCATCCACATCCTCTTCAATATCCTTTAAGGTAATCCCTCCAATTCGGCTCACCGTATCCGTAAAGTAATTGTTTATCACATCAGCGCTAATGCCGATTGCCTCAAAAATCTTCGCGCCCTGATATGACTGAATCGTAGAAATGCCCATCTTGGCTGCAATCTTGACAATGCCGTGAAGAATGGCATTATTGTAGTCGGCAACCGCTGCATAGTAATCTTTATCCAGCATATGTTCATCAATCAGCTGTTTCACGGTATCCTGCGCCAGATAGGGATTGATGGCACATGCGCCGTAACCGAGCAGCGTTGCAAAATGATGTACCTCCCTGGGTTCCCCGGATTCCAGAATCATCGCCAGCGCCGTCCGTTTCTTGGTCTTAATCAGATACTGCTGCAACGCTGACACCGCAAGCAGCGAGGGAATGGGCACATGGTTCTCATCTACGCTGCGGTCAGAGAGAATTAAAATATTTGCCCCATCGCGGTATGCGCGGTCCGCCTCCACAAACAGGCGGTCAATCGCTTTCTCCAGGCTGGTATTCTTATAATAAGTAATGGGAATTTCCACCACGTGGAACCCTTCTACTTTCATGGCTTTGATTTTCATTAAATCTGTATTTGTAAGAATGGGGTTATTCACCTTAAGCACCTGGCAGTTCAAAGGTTTCTCCTCCAGAAGGTTGCCGTCCTCCCCGATATAGACTGTGGTGCTGGTGACAACCTCCTCGCGGATAGAGTCAATCGGCGGGTTTGTTACCTGTGCAAACTTCTGTTTAAAATAATTAAACAATGGCTGATGGTCGCCTGCCAATGCTGCCAGCGGCGTGTCAATGCCCATCGCTGCCGTGGCTTCCCCTCCGTTCTTCGCCATCGGCAGGATGGCTTCTTTCAGAGATTCATACGTGTAGCCAAACGTCTTTTGCAGCCGCTGCCGTTCTTCCTTCGTGTATTCCGGTACACGCTGGTTAGGGATTTTTAAATCTGCAAGATTAATCAGGTTGCGGTCAAGCCACTCACCATACGGTTGTCTGCCCGCATATTTTTCTTTCAATTCGTCATCATCAATGACCCTGCCCTGCACGGTGTCCACCAAAAGCATTTTTCCGGGACGCAGACGCTCTTTTACCACAACCTTCGTGGGTTCAATCTCCAGAACGCCCACCTCAGAAGACAGAATCAGATAATCGTCATCTGTAATATAGTAACGCGAAGGACGTAAGCCGTTGCGGTCAAGAACAGCTCCCAAAATATCGCCATCGCTGAACAGGATAGATGCCGGACCGTCCCAGGGCTCCATCATCGTAGCATAATACTGATAAAAATCTTTCTTTTTCTGGCTCATCAAATCATTGTTCGCCCACGGCTCCGGAATGGTAATCATCACCGCCAGCGGCAAGTCCATGCCGCTCATCACCAGAAATTCCAGCGTATTGTCAAGCCTCGCGGAATCGGAACCTTCCGCATTTACCACCGGCAGCACTTTCTGCAGCTCCCCGCGCAGATGTTCCGACTCCATAGTTTCTTCCCGCGCCAGCATCTTATCTGCATTTCCGCGGATAGTATTAATCTCCCCGTTATGCACGATAAAACGATTGGGATGCGCACGCTCCCAGCTGGGGTTGGTGTTGGTGGAAAACCTGGAATGCACGGTGGCAATCGCTGATTCGTAATCCTTATCCTGCAAATCCGCAAAAAACTGGCGAAGCTGCTCCACCAAAAACATTCCCTTATATACAATCGTCCTGCTGGAAAGCGATACCACATAAGTATCATCGTTAGACTGTTCAAACACACGGCGCGCCACATACAGCTTCCGGTCAAAGTCCAGCCCCTTAGCCACATTTTTCGGGCGCTTCACAAACCCCTGCATAATGCAAGGCATACAGTCAACGGCTTTCTGCCCTAATTTATCCGGCGCAGTCGGCACCTGCCGCCAGCCGAGAAATTCCATGCCCTCTTTCTTCACAATAACCTCGAACATCTTCTTCGCCTGATTGCGCTTGAGTTCATCCTGAGAAAAGAAGAACATGCCGATTCCGTAATCCCTCTCTTCCCCAAGGACAATCCCGGCCTGCTGCGCTGCCTTCTTGAAAAATTTATGGGAAATCTGCAGAAGGATGCCCACACCATCCCCGGTCTTGCCCTCGGCGTCCTTTCCTGCCCTGTGTTTGAGATTTTCTACAATTTTCAAGGCATTCTCCACTGTCTTATGCGTCTTGATACCTTTGATATTGACCACTGCCCCGATTCCACAGTTGTCATGCTCAAAACTTGGGTCATACATCCCCATCGCTGTCCGTTTTGTCTCCTGCATCTTCTCATCCTCCCTGCTATATTCCTGCCACCAATGCTTTGCCACAGTAAAGTGTTGCTCTGAAAAATACTATACACCTTTTTTCTTCGCTTGTAAACTGTTTTTTTCTTCTAATTTTCTGATAATATGAATATTATATATTTTATATTTATATTGTCTGATAATTTTTATTATTTTTATTAGAATAGATGATGATGACAAACAATTCTTTCTTGAATTTGCCAAAAGATTCTTTTTGATTAATGGTTTTTCCAAAGGGTTTTTTAAAAATTTTTGTGAATTGTGTGAGAATTTTCATTGAATATTAATATCATAGAATTTTATACACGAGTAACACA
>CANOFO010000110.1 GCA_947565305.1 uncultured Lachnospiraceae bacterium
TTCAGAGAAAAGGCGGCGTTTTGTTTATGTGCGTATATATAGCGGAACATTGCATACGAGGGACAATATCACGAGAAGAGAAGATACCGTGAGATTTAAACAGTTCTTATATAGTAAACGCAAAAACCCTTTGCGTTTACTATAAGCCTCCGGCAGGATGCGCACGGATACACAATGGAATTATGCCGCTTTGCGGCGTGTATCCGGCGCAGGGAACAAATTAAAACGCAAGCGTTTTATTCGTTCCCTATAAATTGAGTAGAAAGGAAAGACGTCATGGGTATGTTGGAAGAGTTAAAAGATTTAGGTGTGAATATTGACGAGGCGATGAAGCGTCTGAATAACAATGAGGCATTTTATAAGAAGATGTTGGGTTCTGTCCAGTCCATGCTGGAGAAGGCACCGGTAGACCCGGATTTTGATGCCAACGATTATCAGGGAGTGATTGAAAATGCACATGCCATCAAGGGCGCCACAGGGAACTTATCTCTGACACCGCTGTATAAGGCGTATACTGATATTGTTGATTTGCTGCGTCAGGATAAGCCTGAAGAGGCAAGGAAGATTTTGGTGGATATCCTTCCGGTGCAGGCGCAGATCCTTGAAGTTATCAACCGGTATAAATAAGAAGTACAGATAACGTACATATTTTTGGTTTTTGCTTGATATAATGGAATAAATGTGAAAACAGGAGTAAGGATATGTGCGGAATAGCAGGATTTTATCATAGAGAAAAGGATTATGAGAAGGATGGGACGTATTACCGTTCCATCCTTGTTGCTATGCATGAAAAGCTCCGCCGGAGAGGACCGGATGATGCCGGGGTTTATCTGAGCGGACAATGCGGGCTGGCGCACAGCCGTCTGTCCATCATTGATTTATCTGGTGGGCATCAGCCGATGGTGCGGAGGAAAGGAGGGCGTACCTGTGCCATAGCTTATAATGGAGAATTGTATAATGCAGAGGAACTGCGCAGGGAACTGACAGATATAGGATGGCAGTTTGAGACAATGTGTGATACGGAAGTGATTCTCTTAGGGTTTATGGAGTATGGGGCAGAGATTGCTTCTAAGTTAAACGGTATCTTTGCCTTTGCCATCTTGGATGAGCAGGAGGACATAGTGTATCTTTTCCGCGATTCGCTGGGCGTGAAGCCATTGTTCTATATGAAAAAGGATGATGAGCTGATTTTTGCCTCAGAGCCCAAAGGAATTTTGGCTCATCCGTCAGTGACGGCGGAGATTGACCGGGAGGGGCTGAATGAGATTTTCGGCATCGGTCCAGCGAGGAGCACAGGCTGCGGTGTGTTTAAGGGTATGCGGGAAGTGTGCCCGGGAGAGTATGTTACTTACGGAAGGAAACGGGCGCTGCAGAGGAAAGTTTATTGGCAGTTGGAAAGCTGTCCGCATACGGACAGTTATGGGAAGACAGTGGAGACGGTTTCTGAACTGGTGCAGGATGCTGTCCGCAGGCAGATGGTGTCGGATGTTCCCATCTGTACGTTTTTGTCCGGTGGCGTGGACAGCAGCCTGGTGTCTGCTATATGCGCCGTAGAATTAAAAAAACAAGGCAGGCAATTGACAACTTTTTCTTTTGATTTTGTGGATAACCAGAAGAATTTTAAGGCAAATGATTTTCAGCCCTCTCAGGACAGACCGTATGTGGAAAAGATGGTGAACTATATTGGTTCCGAGCATCATTTTTTGGAATGTGACAATGAACATCAGATTGCAATGCTTTCTGATTCGGTGAAAGCGCATGATTTGCCGGCGATGGCGGACGTGGATTCTTCCATGCTTTATTTTTGCTCACAGGTCAGCCAGAGCCATAAGGTGACATTGACTGGGGAATGTGCGGATGAGATTTTTGGTGGATATCCCTGGTTCCACCGGGAAGAATGCTTTCGGGCAGACACGTTTCCCTGGACGATGGATTTGTCTCCCAGAAAAGAACTGCTGGCGAATGATTTTTTAGATTTTCTTCATATGGATGAATACGTGAAAGAGCGTTATCAGAAGTCTGTCGCCCAGACACCCAGATGTGCAGAGGACAGTCCGCAGGAGGCGAGGAGGAGGGAGATTTCCTGGCTGAACCTTCGGTGGTTCATGCAGACTTTGCTCAACCGTATGGACCGTACCAGCATGTACAGCGGATTGGAGGCGCGGGTTCCTTTTGCAGACAGGCGGATTGTCCAATATGTGTGGAACGTTCCCTGGGAGATGAAAGCAAAGGACGGCGTGGTGAAGAATCTGCTGCGGCAAGCTGGCAGGGGGATATTGCCGGATGAAGTACTGTTTCGCCGGAAATCTCCCTATCCTAAGACGTATGACCCACGGTATGAGAATCTTCTGAAAGGGAAAATGCGCCAGTTGCTGATGGACAATGAGGCGCCTGTGCTGCAGTTCTTAAATAAGGATAAGGTGGAAGCTTTTCTGGCGCGTCCTTCTGATTACGGAAGGCCCTGGTATGGTCAGCTGATGGCAGGACCGCAGATGCTTGCGTATTTGATTCAGATTAATGAATGGATGGAGCAGTATGAAATAAAGGTACGTGGTTATTAATAGAAGCAGACAAATAAATTCAGAACTCTAAGCCGCAGAAAAGTAGGGCAGAGAGATAAATTCAGAACCCCAAGCCGCAGAGTAGCAAAGCTGTGAGATAAATTCAGAACCCCAAGCCACAGACATGCTGGCAGAGCCGTCAAGCGCTTCCAAAGAAGCTTCCGTCTGTGGCTGTGGGGGTTACACCCTTCATGAAAATAAAAACTCAGCCTCTTTCAAATAAATTTGAAGAGTCTGAGTTTTCCTTTCCATGGGTTCTGAATTTATAAACAAAATATAAAATCTAAAAATGCTATTGACAATGAAATTTGATAGTGCTATCTTATGTACATAGATGTTAGCACTCTTGAAAGCTGAGTGCTAACAACCAGGATGGGAAGGAGGATTGTGATGCAGGAACTGGACGAACGGAAGAGAAAGATTTTAAATGCTATTATCCGCAACTATCTGGATACAGGCGAGCCGGTGGGTTCGAGGACAATTTCTAAATATTCAGATTTAAATTTGAGTTCTGCCACAATCCGCAATGAGATGTCGGATTTGGAGGAGTTAGGTTATATTTTACAGCCGCATACTTCTGCCGGCCGTATCCCTTCCGATAAAGGTTACCGCTTCTATGTAGACAACCTGATTGTGGAAAAAGACCGGGAAGTCACAGAGATGAAAGAATTTATGATTGAGCACACGGAGCGGGTGGAACAGGTATTGCAGCAGATGGCGAAGGCGCTGGCGGCGAACACGAATTATACGGCGATGATAACGGCTCCGTCTTATCAGCGCAATAAGGTGAAATTCCTGCAGCTTTCCCAGGTAGATGAAGAACAGCTTCTTGCCGTTATTGTGACAGAGGGCAATCTGGTAAAGAATAAGATGATTTCCACCAGGGAAGCCTTAGATAATGAAACGTTACTGAAGCTGAATATCCTTTTAAACAGCAGCCTCAATGGACTGTCTGCAGACCAGATTAATTTGGCAACGATTGCAAGGCTCAAAGAGCAGGCGGGAATCCACAGCAATATTGTCAGCGATGTATTAGATGCGTTGGCAGGGGCTTTTCAGGAGGATGAGGAACTGGAGGTTTATACCAGCGGCACTACCAATATTTTGAAATATCCTGAATTGAGCGATTCCCAGAAAGCAAGTGAACTGCTCAATGCATTTGAAGAGAAGAAGCAGTTGGTTTCCTTGGTAAACGAGGCGCTGTCGTCCGGGGAACAGACCGGGATTCAGGTATACATTGGGGATGAATCGCCCATCCAGAACATGAAAGACTGCAGTGTGGTGACAGCTACCTACCAGATAGGGGAAGGTATGCAGGGGACGATTGGAATTATCGGACCCAAGCGCATGGATTATGAGAATGTCATGGATAATCTAAAGACTTTAAAAAGCCAATTGGATTTGGTATTTCAAAAAAATAAAGGTGAATAGGCAAACAGAGAGGTGAAAGGATATGGAAGCTACGGAAAACAAAGAAATAGATTTAGAGGAAACAGAAAATCTGACAGAAGAAGAGGATACTGCTGAGGAGGAAGCTGTAGAAAATCAGGGAGACTCTGAGGAAGAATCTGCAGCGGAGGACAAAACGGAGGAGGACAGCGCTGAGGAAGAAGCAGCAGAAGAGGAGACGGAAGAAGCTCAGAATGGCAAAAAAGGCTTGTTTAAAAAGAAAGAAAAAAAGAACAAGCAGGAAGAAAAAATTGCAGAACTTAGCGACCGCGTACAGCGCCAAATGGCAGAGTTTGATAACTTCCGTAAGCGGACGGAGAAGGAGAAAGCGCAGATGTTTGAAGTGGGAGCGAAAAGCATCATCGAGAAAATCCTTCCCGTGGTTGATAATTTTGAGAGAGGTTTATCCGCTGTTCCCGAGGAATCAAAGGGTGACCCCTTTGTGGAGGGAATGGATAAAATATATAAACAGCTTATGACGGAGCTGGAGAGCCTGGAAGTAAAACCAATTGAAGCGGTTGGGACAGAATTTAATCCTGAATTCCACAATGCGGTTATGCAGGTGGAGAGCGATGAGTTTGAATCCGGCATGGTGGCGCAGGAACTTCAGAAAGGTTATATGTACCGGGACAGTGTGGTAAGGCACAGTATGGTAGCAGTAGTACAATAGTATATTCAGATAATTATTTTTAAGAGGAGGTCTCTATTATGAGCAAGATTATTGGTATCGATTTAGGAACAACAAATAGCTGTGTGGCAGTTATGGAAGGTGGTAAGCCGGTGGTTATCGCCAATACAGAAGGAGCAAGGACAACACCCTCTGTCGTTGCGTTTACAAAGACCGGTGAGCGTCTGGTAGGTGAGCCTGCAAAACGTCAGGCTGTCACTAATGCAGAAAAGACCATTTCTTCTATCAAGAGGGATATGGGTACAGAAAGCAAGAAAACGATTGATGACAAGAAATATTCCCCACAGGAAATTTCTGCCATGATTCTGCAGAAGTTAAAGGCAGATGCAGAGAATTATCTGGGCGAGAAAGTGACAGAAGCAGTTATTACGGTTCCGGCATATTTCAACGATGCACAGCGTCAGGCAACCAAGGACGCAGGCAAGATTGCCGGACTGGATGTAAAACGTATCATCAACGAGCCGACGGCTGCAGCCCTTGCGTATGGTCTTGACAATGAAAAAGAACAGAAAATCATGGTATACGACCTGGGAGGCGGTACGTTTGACGTATCCATCATTGAGATTGGTGAAGGCGTTATCGAGGTACTGTCCACTTCCGGAGATAACCGCTTGGGCGGCGATGATTTCGACCAGAAGGTTACGGATTATATGTTGGCAGAGTTTAAGAAGACGGAGGGCATTGACCTCTCCAATGATAAGATGGCACTGCAGAGACTGAAAGAGGCAGCAGAGAAAGCGAAGAAAGAACTCTCTTCTGCGACAACAACGAATATCAACCTGCCGTTCATCACGGCAACGGCAGAAGGGCCTAAGCATTTTGATATGAACCTGACCAGGGCGAAATTTGACGAGCTGACCCATGATTTGGTAGAACGCACCGCTGTTCCGGTTCAGAATGCATTGAAAGATGCAGGGCTTACGGCTTCTGAATTAGGTCAGGTATTGCTAGTAGGAGGTTCTACGCGTGTTCCGGCTGTACAGGATAAAGTGAAACAATTGACAGGCAAAGAGCCTAGCAAATCCCTGAATCCAGACGAGTGCGTAGCCCTTGGCGCTTCCATCCAGGGCGGCAAGCTGGCAGGAGATGCAGGTGCAGGTGAAATCCTTCTGCTGGATGTAACGCCATTGTCCTTGTCTATTGAGACGATGGGCGGCGTGGCAACCAGGCTGATTGAACGTAACACAACGATTCCCACTAAGCACAGCCAGATTTTCTCAACGGCAGCGGATAACCAGACAGCTGTTGACATCAATGTAGTACAGGGTGAGCGTCAGTTTGTAAGGGATAACAAGTCCTTAGGCCAGTTCCGTCTTGATGGCATTCCGCCTGCAAGGCGCGGTGTGCCTCAGATTGAGGTTACGTTTGATATCGATGCCAATGGTATTGTAAATGTATCTGCCAAAGATTTGGGAACAGGAAAAGAGCAGCATATCACGATTACAGCCGGCTCCAACATGTCTGAGGATGAGATTAACAAAGCAGTCAAAGAAGCTGCAGAGTTTGAGGCACAGGATAAGAAGCGCAAAGAAGCTATTGATACCAGAAATGATGCGGATTCTTTCGTATTCCAGACGGAGAAGGCACTCGAAGAGGTTGGTGGAAATATCGATGCGGCAGACAAATCTGCAGTAGAGGCAGACCTCAATGCGTTAAAAGCAATGGTTGAAGCTCATCCTAATGCAGAGGAGATGACGGATGACCAGGTTGGCGAGATGAAAGCTGCCAAGGAAAAGCTTATGGAGAGTGCACAGAAAGTATTTGCCAAGATGTATGAAAATGCACAGGCAGCACAAGGTGCACAAGGCGCAGGACCGGATATGGGAAATGCTTCCTACAGCAGTGCGGACGATGACGTGGTAGATGCAGATTATAAGGAAGTGTAACTACCATAAGATTTAAAGTGCGAAGCATGGAGCGTTTGATTTTTCACAGATAACTTGCAAAAAGGGAGTTAGTCATGGCAGAGCAGAAGAGAGATTATTATGAAGTCCTGGGTATAGATAAGAGTGCAGACGATGCGACAATCAAGAAAGCGTACCGTGCGCTTGCCAAAAAGTATCATCCAGATATGAATCCGGGGGACACGGAAGCCGAGAAAAAATTTAAAGAGGCATCGGAGGCATACGCGGTGTTGAGTGACCCCGATAAAAAACGCCAGTACGATCAGTTTGGCCATGCCGCCTTTGAGGGAGGCATGGGAGGTGGCGGAGGGTTCGATTTCTCCGGCATGGACATGGGCGACATATTTGGCGACATATTTGGCGATTTGTTTGGCGGAGGAAGAAGGCGTTCCTCTGCCAGCAATGGTCCTATGAAAGGAGCCAACTTACGCGCTGCTGTGCGCGTTACGTTTGAGGAGGCTGCTTTTGGATGTGAGAAAGAGATTGAAATTACTTTGAAAGACGAATGCCAGACCTGCCATACGACCGGCGCAAAGCCGGGAACCAGCCCAGAAACCTGTACAAAGTGCGGCGGTAAGGGCAAAGTAGTTTACACCCAGCAGTCTTTCTTAGGCATGGTACAGAATGTGCAGACTTGTCCGGAATGCCGGGGAACTGGCAAAATCATCAAGGATAAGTGCCCGGATTGCCATGGAACAGGGTATATCGCCAAGCGCAAGAAAATTAAAGTGTCCATCCCGGCAGGGATTGACAATGGGCAGAGCGTCCGTATTCGGGATAAGGGCGAGCCGGGAACGAATGGCGGACCGAGAGGAGATTTGCTGGTCGAGGTAAATGTCAGCAGACATCCAATCTTCCAGCGTCAGGACATGAATGTATATTCGACCGCGCCGATTTCATTTGCCCAGGCAGCTTTAGGCGGCGAGGTGCGCATCAATACCATTGACGGTGATATCTTATATGAAGTCAAGCCAGGCACACAGACGGATACCAGAATTCGCCTGAAAGGCAAGGGAATTCCTTCCCTGCGCAATTCTTCTGTCCGCGGGGACCATTATGTCACCTTGGTAGTGCAGGTGCCCACCAGCCTGAATGGCGAGGCAAAGGAAGCGCTGCGTAAGTTTGACGAGGTGAGCGGGCAGTCCCTGAAGAAGCAGGACGGCGCAGCGGGCACAGAAAAGAAGAAAAAAGGGTTTATGGGAAAAATTAAAGAAACATTGGAAGACATGTAAATTTGGGCTGTATTCTGTGAAATGCTGCAGAGTACAGCTTTTGGCTTTTTCCACGCAAAGGCAGAGTTTCTTCTTGCCAATCCGTTTTTCCTATTATATAATGGGGAGAGCATAGGTATGGTAATTATAGTGAAGCAGACATGATAAATAGGAGGAATTTATGAAGAAGAGATTCGCGATACCGTTTTTTATAATGATGTTTCTGTCAGTCGGAGCCATGCAGGTACATGCAGAGACATTAAAGACTGAGAGTGTGACATTGACAGAGGAAGAACGTTATCAGGAGGAGTATTATGGGGAGCCAACGCTCAGGTATGCAGTGGGGAAAGGAACACGCAGCCTGGCAAGGACGGGGCAGACATTGGAGGAATGTATTGTGGCGGCATTGGAGAATTTTGAGTCGAAAATAGATGTATCTGCTTACAATCTCCCGGTTGACCAGGTAAGGGAATTTTTCAAGGTTTTAAATAATAATCCTCAATTATTTTATGTCAGTAATCAAATCAGTTATTCTTATGATGGCAATAAAATTCTTTCCTATAATGTGAAATATCTCTATAGCCAGGAAGAAGCCCGGCAGATGAAAGAGGAGCTGGAGGCGGCTGTTGACGAGGCAGCGTCCCAGGTTGACAGGTCATTGGAGGATTACCAGCAGGCGCTTATCGTGCATGACTACCTGGTGCAGAATTGTGAATACGATAAAGAGCGGCTGGATGCAAATAACGTACCGGATATTTCCCATACGGCATATGGCTCCCTGGTTAATAAAATTGCCGTGTGCGATGGCTATGCGGATGCGTTTGCCTATATCATGGAAGACAGGTTGGGGATTGCCTGTGAGGTAATCAGCAGCGAGGCGATGGCACACGCCTGGAACATGATTGAGATTGGCGGCAAATGGTACCATGTGGATGCCACCTGGGATGACCCTACCTGGGATTGCATCGGAAGGGTCATGCATAATTATTTCCTGCTTAGCGACAGTAAGATATCAGACCAGGACCATAACCATTCTTCCTGGAGTGAAGGACATACAGCAGATTCTGCACTTTATGACGAAGCGTTCTGGTCGGGTGTAAGTTCTGCCATCTGCTATGTAAATGATTCCTGGTATTATTCCAAATATCAGCCGGATGATGATGA
>CANOFO010000111.1 GCA_947565305.1 uncultured Lachnospiraceae bacterium
CATAAAAAGAAATAAGCATCCTCTACCGCCCAAAGTGTAGGATGCTTATTTTAAGTAATTATTACTACTGAGGGCAATCGGAAATCTGATTCCGATTACTTCTAAGTAGATTATACACTAGAGCTGCTTGTTTTTCAAGCGGCTCTTCCATAATATTTTGCAGGCAAGTCCCGGCAGGGGCGGTTGAAATAAAAACAGGAGGTCAGAGAATGTTAAAAACAATCTTAGGACAGGTGAAGGAATTCCGCCGGGATTCATTGCTGACGCCTGTCTTTATGATATTGGAAGTTATCATGGAAATGGTGATACCTCTTCTGATGGCGGCGATTATTGACAATGGCGTCAATAAAGGAAATATGAGGTACATATACGGCACGGGAGCGGTAATGCTGATAGCGGCATTATTGGGCTTGATGGCAGGAATGATGGGAGCCAAAACCGCTGCCAATGCCTCGGCCGGACTGGCAAGGAACTTAAGGGGAAGCATGTTTGAAAATATTCAGAGCTTCTCCTTTGCCAATATTGATAAATTTTCTACGGCGGGTCTGGTGACCAGGCTTACCACGGATGTGACCAACATTCAGAATGCCTATCAGATGATTCTGCGGATGTGTGTGCGTGCGCCTTTTTCCATGATAACAGCGATGGTCATGGCATTTGTGATTAATTGGAAACTGGCAAGCATTTACTTGTTGGCGGTGCTGGTTCTAGGAGCCTGTCTTTTGCTTATTATGAGTAAAGCAACTCAGTATTTTCAACAGATTTTTCCCAAGTATGACGACTTAAATGCCAGTGTCCAGGAAAATGTTTCGGCAATCCGCGTAGTAAAAGCATATGTCCGCGAGGATTATGAAAATGAGCGGTTTACGAAAGCCAGCGGAAATATTTTTCGGATGTTCAGCAAAGCAGAAAATATTCTCACATGGAATGCGCCCTTGATGCAGATTACGGTTTATGGCTGTATTCTCGCGATAAGCTGGTTAGGCGCACAGATGATTGTCACAGATGTCCTCACCACCGGACAGCTGATGAGCCTTTTGGCATACTGTATGAATATCTTGATGAGCCTGATGATGCTGTCCATGATTTTTGTAATGGTGACCATGAGCATGGCGAGCGCAGAGCGGATTGCGGAAGTTCTTGAGGAAAAGAGCAGTCTTGCCAATCCCGAAAATCCGGTGATGGAAGTGCCGGATGGAGAGATTGTCTTTGAGCATGTGGATTTTGCGTATGCGAAAACGAGTAAAGAGCCAGTGCTGAAGAATATCAACCTGACAATCCATAGCGGGGAGACGATTGGAATTATTGGTGGAACCGGGAGCGCTAAGTCCAGCCTAGTAAATCTTATCAGCCGCCTTTACGATGTGACAGAGGGAAGTGTCCGCGTGGGCGGCATTGATGTCCGTCAATATGATATGGAAGCATTGAGAAATCAGGTATCTGTGGTTTTGCAGAAAAATGTGCTCTTTTCTGGCACAATTTTGGAAAACCTCAGGTGGGGGGATAAGGATGCTACGGAGGAAGATTGTATCCGTGTCTGTAAAATGGCATGTGCCGATGAGTTTATTGAACAGTTTCCAGATAAATACAATACCTATATTGAGCAGGGCGGGAGCAATGTATCCGGCGGGCAGAAGCAGCGCCTCTGTATTGCACGGGCATTGCTGAAAAAACCGAAAATCCTGATTCTTGACGATTCCACAAGCGCTGTAGACACTGCCACAGACAGCCGCATCCGTAAAGCTTTTTCTACGGAAATTCCTGACACCACAAAACTGATTATTGCGCAGCGTATTTCCAGTGTTCAGAATGCAGACCGCATTATCGTCATGGATAATGGCAGCGTGGCAGATTTTGGTACCCATGAGGAACTGCTGAAACGCAGCGAAATTTATCGCGATGTATACGAATCCCAGACAAACGGCGGAGGGGATTTTGATGAAGAGAGAGGAGGGAAGGGATAATGCCAGGACCGAAACAAATGGCGGGAGCTTCCTCCAAAAGCATGGATTGGAAGGTATTTGCCCGCTTAATGCGGTACATTCTTTCGCGCTATAAATTCCACGTGATTTTTGTAATTATCGGGATTTTTGTGGGTGTGCTTGCCAACGTCCAGGGAACCTTATTCATGCAGACCTTGATTGATGTTTATATCCTTCCCATGATTGGGACAGAAAACCCGGATTTTGCGCCGCTTCTTGCAGCAATCCTGCGGGTGGGAATTTTCTATGGAGTTGGCGTAGCCTCTACCTGGATGTACAGCCGTATTATGGTGCGTGTAACCCAGGGGACGCTGCGTGACTTAAGAGACGATTTATTTACCCATATGGAGCATTTGCCGATTCGGTATTTTGATACCCATTCCCATGGGGACATCATGTCGGTATATACGAATGATATTGATACGCTCCGTCAGATGATCAGCCAAAGCCTGCCACAGATTTTTTCCAGTGTGATTACAATTATCAGTGTGCTTGTGAGCATGTCAGTGCTCAATGTGCCTTTGACGTTTGTGACGCTTCTGATGGTAGGAGTAATGATGTTTTTTACCAGGACTTTTGCCGGAAGAAGCGGTAAATACTTTATAGCCCAGCAGCGGGAAATCGGCAAGGTGAACGGCTATATCGAAGAAATGATGGAAGGGCAGAAGGTGGTGAAAGTATTTTGCCATGAGGAGGAGAGCCTGCAGCATTTTCATGAACTGAATGAGGCGTTGTATGTAAGTGCAAATCAGGCAAATAAATTTGCCAATATGTTAGGGCCAATCAATGCTCAGCTTGGAAATGTCAGCTATGTGCTCTGTGCCATAGTTGGAGGGATTCTTGCTTTAAACGGTGTGGGTGGGTTTACTTTGGGCGGTCTGGCAAGTTTTCTGACCTTTAACCGCAGCTTTAATATGCCAATCAGCCAGGTGAGCCAGCAGCTTAACAGCGTGGTCATGGCAATGGCAGGGGCAAAACGTGTCTTTGCCATGATGGATGAGCAGCCGGAGGCAGATGAGGGCTATGTGACATTGGTAAATGCCTGTAAAGAAAATGGCGAACTGAGGGAGAGCGAGGAGCGCACCGGACTTTGGGCATGGAAACATCACCATCGCCAGGAGGGTACGACTGATTATGTGGAATTGACAGGGGATGTAGTGTTTGATGATGTGGATTTCGGCTATCACCCGCAGAAGATTGTCCTGCATAATGTAAAAATGTATGCCAATGCCGGACAAAAGATTGCTTTTGTCGGTTCTACCGGGGCAGGAAAGACTACAATTACGAACCTTATTAACCGGTTTTATGATATACAGGACGGAAAAATCCGTTATGATGGAATTAACGTCAATAAGATTAAAAAGGCAGACCTCAGAAGTTCTTTAGGGATTGTGCTGCAGGATACGCATCTTTTTACATGCACAGTGATGGAAAATATTCGTTACGGCAAATTGGATGCTACGGACGAGGAGGTCATTGCGGCAGCCAGATTGGCCAATGCAGACGGATTTATCCGCAGGCTGCCAGAGGGCTATCATACAATGCTCACAGGAGACGGCGCGAACCTGAGTCAGGGACAGCGCCAGCTTTTGGCGATTGCCCGGGCAGCGATTGCAGACCCGCCAGTGCTGATTCTGGATGAAGCTACCAGTTCCATAGATACCAGGACAGAGCGCCTGGTGCAGGAGGGCATGGACAGATTGATGAAGGGAAGGACTACTTTTGTAATTGCCCACCGTCTGTCTACCGTGCGCAACAGCGACTGCATTATGGTATTGGAGCAGGGGCGCATCATAGAGAGGGGAACGCATGAAGAGCTGATTCAACAGCAAGGCAGGTATTATCAGCTTTACACAGGAAAAACTCCCGGACTTGGGTAAAAGATTGATAGTTGGTAAAATAATAAGGCTTTTATATGAGACTGCAAGGAGGAGCTGGCTGTGAAAAAAAAGCAAAAAAGCTGGAAAATGTTATTGACGGCGCTGATTGTGCTGGCTATGCCGCTGGTGCTGACTGGATTCATCTCATACGTGGTGCTGCGGCTTGTAGCGGGCGGGAACATGTCTGTGTTTATGGGGACAATGTGCCTGGTGATTGTGTTGGTGATTGTCCTGACTGTAATTTTTGTTATGACGAGGCAGCTGTTACACCGTATACATAGCATTATGGGGAATCTGGAACTGCTTGCAGACGGAACGCTTTCCCTGAAAGAGAGCAAGCTGTCACAGCGCAATGATGAGATAGGGCAGGTGATGCGTTCCGTAAACCGTATGGTAGTTTCCTTTGCGCAGATAATTACCGGTGTGAGCGCTGCCACAGGGTCTCTGGTAAAAGTTTCCCAAGATTTGACAAATTCTTTTGCAGATATGGAAACATCCATGCGGCAGGTGGGGAGAGAAGTAAATTCTATCGGAATGAATACGGTTTTCCAATCGGAGGGAACGCAGGAAATTGGTACCCAGATTATAGATATGAGCCATGCGGTTGAGGCGGTTGTGCAGAATACAGAGACCTTGGCGCAGACTGCAGATAAGTTGAAAGAATACAGGGAAAGGGCAGAGGGCATTGTGAAGGAACTGGCAGCAGCCAATGAAAGCAGCGGTAAAGCGATTGCTGATGTGCGGGCACAGACGGATGTGGCAAGCCAGTCTGCCGAGCAGATTCATGCCATTGCGGATATCGCTGCTGTAACATCCAACCAGGCAAACCTGCTTGCCTTGAATGCAAGTATAGAGGCGGTAAGAGCTGGGGAACTGGACAAAGGTTATATGGCAATGGCAGAGGAAATCAGAAGTTTTGCAGACCAATCCCAAAAATCTTCAGGACAGATAAATACTATTGTCAATGATTTGGCAGAATACGCAAACGCCAGCGTAGACGTTATCTTAAGTACAACAAAGACCCTTGAGGAACAGACGGAGAAAATCCGCCGGACCGCGGGAATGCTTCTTTCCCTGAATCAGGAGGCTTTGCAGACAATGGATTTATTTGAGGAGGTTGTGGCAGAATGTAAAGAATCCACGCAACAGGTCAGGGCGGTGTCGGATAATTTGGCGGAAAACATCAGGAAATTTAGCGTAAATGACCTGAAAAAGGAAGAGGAACAGATATTATAAAAAAGTGTCTTTGGCACTTTTTTATTTTTTGATGCAACATTTTGCAGGAAATGAGGCTCTTATATATTGAAATGCATTTCAAAGGGAGGTTGAGGATGATATGGAAGAGTTCATGCAATATTATGAGAATGTCTATCCGCAGTTGTACCGGACTGCTCTGTATTATATGAGGAATCGTCAAGAAGCGGAAGATGCAGTACAGGATGCAGTGCTTGCTGCATATGAGAAATTTTACCAGCTTAGGGATAAAGATAAATTTGCTCCCTGGATTATGCAGATTCTCGTGAACCGGTGCAGACGGAGAATGCGGGAATGGTTTCGCAAAGAGGAGGATATTGCAGAAGTTTCCATATCTCAGGAACCGGACTTTGCCACCTCATCGGCAGTGAAACAGGTATTTTGGGAATTAAAAGAAGAGGAGAGGCTTATCGTGGCATTGTCTGTATTTTGCGGATATACCAGTGAAGAGATTGCCGGAATCCTTGATAAAAACCACAGTACCGTCCGTTCACGGTATCGAAGGGCGCTTCAAAAAATGAGAAAGAAGTTGGAGGTGTGATGATGCGTAAGGGCGAAATGAATCATAAACTGGATGAAGAGAATATCAGGCAGCTTCTGCAAAGGAGCGCAGAGGAGGAAACGGTTCCAGAGAGCCTACAGCCTGTCCGCATGAAGGAATGGCTGGAACAGCAGTGTGGCAGTGGAGAGGAGGAGCCTATGGGAAGACGAAATATGGATTCAAATCAGGATATGACAGACAATAACAAGAAACCAAGAAAGCATGTTGGCTGGTGGTGTGGTACTTTTGCAGCGGCAGCATGTCTGGCATTGGTGTTGTTTGCAGCAGTTAAATATATGGGGATTGATACCGGAGATGGGATGGCTTCAGATATGGCAGCGGACGAGGCGGCAGATGATATGGCAGCTGAATACGATAACGCTGGAGAAGGTGAGTTTGAAGAAGGGACAACATATGCCAGGTTATACCGTTCTTTTGACAAATACTGGACCGAGCAAGAAGATCTTTACCGGGAATCATTTTTAGAGAGTACGACGGATGCTGCTGCTCCGGCAGATGAAGTGGATGCTGCCGCAGATGACGCAGCCGCAGAAGATGCTGCAGCATCAGAGGGCGCAGCCGGTGGCATGGAGTATGCAGAGGATACTGCAGATGCCTTTGACAAGGGAAGCGCTGGCATTTCAGATATGGAGAGCAGTGAAAGCGATGAAGACAGCTCCGGTGAAGAGGATTATGGCAAGACCAATCAGCAGGAGGAGACGGTTGAGGAAGCAGACATTATTAAGAATGACGGCAGGTATCTCTACCGGGTATCTGATAGGCAGGATGATTACAGGCGTACAGTGAGGATTGTCGACACGGAAGGAGGATTAAAGGAAGTGGCGCAAGTCGGCAGCTTTGAGAATGTCCAGGATATGTATGTCTGGAAAGATAAGCTGGCAGTTATAGAGCCGGGATGGGCAGTTGGCACAGAAACAGACGCGGAAACCGATGTGGATGATGAAATCTGGGAATCTGGCTATTCTTACAGCAGAATTTATGTCTATGATATCTCTGACCGTGCCAATCCGCAGGAATACCATACATTTACAGTGAAAGGAAGCTATATGTCTTCGAGGATTTCTGAGGGGTATCTGTATTTCTTTGCCTCCTGCGATACCCAAAGGCCTGAGAAAGAGGAAGATTTGAGGGCTTACGTGCCCATGTTGGACGGCAAGCCGATTGCGGAGGATAAGATAACATTTCCAGAGGAGAGTAAGGCGGCTTCTTACCTGGTAATGGCATCGGTGGATATGGAGCAGCCGGATAAATTTACGGATACCCGCGCCCTGGTTACTTCTGCCGACCGATTTTATGTGAGCCCCACCAATATCTATGTAGCCGATACACAGTATATTTCTTATGAGGAGGAAGGGCAGAAGTCGGACAGCACAACCTTATACCGTTATTCTTACAAAGACGGCAAGATGCGAAAGGGAGCGAAGGGAACGGTCAAGGGAACGCTTAAGGATGACATGGCAATGAATGAATATCAGGGTTACCTGCGCCTGGTTACTACTGTGGAATCCCAGAATATTGCAAAAATCATAGACGACATTACCGGGGAATTTCTTGGATATGATGACATGGATTATCAGACAACCAACAGCCTGTATGTGTTAGATGCGGATTTGAAGACTGTGGGCAAGGTCGAAAATTTAGCCAAGGATGAGCGTGTATATTCTGCCCGGTTTATGGGAAATACCGGATATTTTGTCACGTTCCGGGAGACAGACCCCTTGTTTTCTGTAGATTTATCGAATCCCAGGGAGCCTAAGATACTGGGTGAACTGAAAATCAGCGGCTTTTCTGAGTATCTCCATTTTTATGCGGATAACCTGCTGCTGGGGATTGGCATGGAAGCAGATGAGGAAACTGGGATAACAGATTGCCTGAAATTGTCCATGTTTGACATTTCTAACCCTGCAGACGTGAAGGAGCAGTCTAAGATGGAGCTTAAGGAGTATGATTATTCTGAGGCGCTTTACAATTATAAGGCGGTGCTGATTGACACAAAGAAAAATCTTTTTGGATTTACCATGGAGGATTTTGACGAGGATAAATTTGTCTACACGCTGTTTAAATTTGAGAATGGAGAGTTTTGTAAAGTAATGGAAATTGACTGCAGTGACTTTGAACGTTATAGTTATGGAGTCCGGGGCACTTATATCGGAGAGCGTTTCTTCCTGTTAGCAGACAATGGGCTGGTGGAAGAATACAGCCTGGCAGATGGCAGCAAGACGGCGGTATTGGAGCCGTAGGCATTGCGAAGCTGCGGGTGTATTGCTTGCGGGGATAAAGAAAAGCGGGCGGCCACTTTTTGGAGGGACCGTCCGCTTAACAATTTCATAGGCTTTATACCCGCTATGTAATTTAAGCTATTCTAGACCTGAGCTCGGAAACTTCTCTTTCAAGAGCTTCCATCCTGTATTTGAGCCCGGATATCTGGACTTCGCAAAGGATAGATTTGTCCTGTGCCCGGATGGTTGCATTCAGTTTATCCACGAGGTTGATGTGGTTTTCGGCAAGCAGCTGAATGTTGCGGTTTGTCTTGTTCTCAAGTGAAAGTTCAATGTTGGATGTACGGTCGGATAAAACATGCATGTCATCTTTCATGCCTTGCATGTCATTTTTCATGCCTTGCATGTCAGCTTTTATGTCCTGTATGTCATCCTTTAATGGTTGAATTAGTTGCGCAATTGCCTGTAAGTCATCGTTTGTCAACGCCATGCTATCGCCTCCCTTTTCGGATGGAACTCTATGCTTGGTTTGTGGGATATATCTTTGATAATGCCGATGTGTATCAGCCGTCGCACATTGCTGTGCCGAGATTATAACATATGTGGGGTATAAAGTCTATGAAATTGTTAAGACGGGTTATAGATAGGATTGTATTTTCGCACGAGTGCGCATAATTGTTTTTTATCTCATAGGATTCGGGTGTCAAAAGGTGGCTTTTAAATTTTCTATCGTAAATTTGCACAATTGGATAAAAAAATTGTTCCGGGTGTTCCCTGCTATAAGAATTTCTAAGTGTTCTGATGAACATGGATCTGTACTGGTAACAATGGGACCTCAGGGCTCCTCCCAGCTTTCGCTGGGTCCCTCCTCAGGTCAAATCGCAACCGGCTTATATTCGCCATCCATGGCTCAGTATAAGCCTTTCCCAAACTTC
>CANOFO010000112.1 GCA_947565305.1 uncultured Lachnospiraceae bacterium
CTGGATGGGATTGAGGACAGGCTGGACTATAAGAAATGGTACTGAAAACAAAGTCATGACAGGCGAAAGGAGATTATTATGAGTTTGTGTTTGAAGATTACGGGTGTTCATGCAAGGGAAATTCTGGACTCCAGAGGAAATCCGACTGTGGAAGCAGATGTGACAGTGGAGACTACCAGCACAGGAAAGAAGACGACAGGCCGTGCGGCCGTGCCTTCCGGCGCATCCACCGGGCAGTTTGAGGCGGTAGAGTTGAGGGACGGAGAGCCGAGGTATTTTGGGCTGGGTGTGCAAAATGCAGTCAAACATGTAAACGATAAGATTGCCAAAGTGTTAATCGGAAAAAACGCCCTGAACCAGGTGGAAATTGACCGTTTAATGATTGCAGAAGATGGAACTGATGACAAAATCAACCTGGGCGCCAATGCCATGTTAAGCGTTTCGCTTGCGACAGCGAGGGCTGCTGCAAAGGCTATGGAGATGCCCTTATATCAATACCTGGGCGGTACGAATGCCAGACGGATGCCGGTGCCGATGATGAATGTTTTAAACGGAGGGCGCCACGCAGACAATACCGTGGATTTCCAGGAATTTATGATTATGCCGGTCGGGGCGGAAAGCTTTCGGGAAGCGCTGCGCATGTGCGCAGAGGTTTACCATAACCTTAAGAAAATCTGTGAGAAGGATGGGCTTTCGACGGCAGTCGGAGATGAAGGAGGTTTCGCTCCGGATTTACCGGATGCGGCAGCAGTTTTGGACTTGATTGTGAATGCAGTCAAAGCCTCAGGCTATATACCGGGAGAAGACTTTAAAATTGCGTTGGATGTGGCGGCAAGCGAGCTGTATGATGAAAAGACGGGAATGTATCATTTTCCGGGTGAGTCCAGGCTGAAAGGAGAAAAGGTTGCCCGTAACACAGAAGAAATGATTGCGTATTATGAGGAATTGATACAGAGATTTCCGATCATATCCATTGAGGACGGATTGGACGAGGAAGATTGGGATGGCTGGCAGGCGATGACAGAACGCCTGGGAGAACGCATTCAGTTAGTCGGAGACGATTTGTTTGTGACGAACACGAAACGTCTGGATGCCGGAATCAAATTACAGACAGCAAATGCAATTCTGGTAAAAGTAAATCAGATTGGCACGCTCACGGAGGCGATGGAGGCGATTGAGACGGCACAGGGAAATGCATACCGCGCGGTGATTTCCCATCGTTCCGGCGAGACGGAAGATACATTTATCGCAGATCTTGCCGTGGCTGTGAACGCAGGACAGATTAAGACAGGCGCGCCCTGTCGTGCGGAGCGTACCGCAAAGTACAATCAGCTGCTTAGAATTGAGGAACAGCTTGGAATTGTGGCAGAGTATAAGAATCCGTTTAACAAGATATAAAATATTTTAAAAATTGATTTTTGTGGCTCGGGAAATATAATTTGGGTTTCTTGACTTATGGTAACTGATATTTATTGTACCAAAAGGTCTTGCTGCCAAAGGCAGCAGAGACACCTTGCACAAAAAGCGTTTGGAAAACTAGTTTTCCATAGCGCTTTTATGTGCAAAGTGTTTACATCACAATGTGATGTAAACCTTTTGGCACTATGGAATTGCAAAATGGGGAAATTCAAAAATATGGGTACCATTGCACACGCCATCCATTAACGTTTCTCACAACAAATATACTGTAAACTATATATCCAGTTCCGCATCATGCGCATGTTCATGGATAAATTCCCTCCGGGGAAGGACCTCCGTGCCCATCAGCATCTCTGTCACGTCCGATGCCATCCTGGCATCCTCAATCTCAACTTTCTTGAGCATTCGCGTCTGGGGATTCAATGTCGTCTCCCAAAGCTGCTCTGCATCCATCTCCCCTAATCCTTTGTACCGCTGCAGGGTAAACGGACCTTTATGGCGTTTCCTGTATTTCTCCAAGGCTATATCATCGTACAGGTATTCTTCCTCGCCCCTGCTGGGAATCGCCTTATACAAGGGCGGCATTGCTATATAGACATGTCCTTCAAAAATCAGTTCCGGCATAAAACGGTAAAACAGCGTCAGCAGCAATGTGGAAATATGGGCGCCATCCACATCCGCATCCGCCATCACAATAATCTTATCGTAACGCAGTTTTGAAATATCGAAATCATTGCCATAGCCCTCTGAAAACCCACAGCCAAATGCATTGATCATCGTCTTTATTTCCGCATTGGCAAGCACCTTATCAATGCTTGCTTTCTCAACATTGAGAATCTTCCCGCGGATAGGCAGGATTGCCTGGTAATTGCGGTCCCTGGCAGTCTTCGCCGAGCCGCCCGCGGAATCCCCCTCCACAATAAAAATCTCACAGACAGAAGCGTCCCTGCTCTCACAATTGGCAAGTTTGCCGTTGGAATCGAAAGAAAATTTCTGCTTCATTAAAAGGTTGGTCTTAGCCTTCTGTTCCGTCTTGCGGATTTTGGCGGCCTTTTCTGCACAGGCAATCACTTTCTTGAGATTTTCCAGGTTCTTATCAAAATAGAGCTGTATTTCCTCCCCGGTAACCTTGCTGGTAACGCGCGCCGCATCCTGGTTATCAAGCTTGGTCTTTGTCTGTCCCTCAAACCGGGGCATGGGGTGCTTTATCGAAATAACGGCTGTCAGCCCATTGCGCACATCCGCACCGGTAAAGTTGGCATCTTTCTCCTTTAAAACCCCCAACTCCCTGGCATAATTATTGATGACTGTCGTAAACACCGCCTTAAATCCTGTCAGGTGCGTCCCGCCCTCGGCATTGTAAATATTATTACAGAAGCCCAGCACATTTTCACGGAATTCATTGATATACTGGAAAGCGACTTCCACCGTAATCCCTTCACTTTCTCCCTGAAAATATACAACGTCATGGACGGCTTCCACTTTACGGTTCAAATCCTTGACAAACCCGATGATTCCTTCGTCCTCATGGAATTCGATATGCTCTGCGCTATCCCCACGCTTATCTTCATAGATAATCGTCAATCTGGGATTCAGGTAGGCTGTCTCGTGGAGACGGCTCTTGACATCCTCCTCCTTAAAATGGGTCTTCTCAAAAATTTCCGGGTCCGGCAGAAAGTTGATCTTCGTCCCTGTCTTACGCGTTTTGCCGATTACCGGAAGCAGCCCCTGTTCCAACGCTACGACAGGGTTGCCGCGCTCATACCTGTCATGGTGGATTTTGCCGTCCAGATACACTTCCAGGTCCAGATAAACAGATAAGGCATTGACCACCGAAGAGCCTACGCCATGAAGCCCGCCGCTGGTCTTATAAGCATCGTTATCGAATTTCCCCCCTGCATGGAGCGTAGAAAACACCAGGCGCGCCGCTGACACGCCCTTTTCGTGCATGCCAACCGGTATGCCGCGCCCATTGTCCTCAACCGTACAGGAACCGTCCTTTTCCAGAGTTACCTTAATTCTATCACAAAATCCTGCCAAATGCTCATCGACAGAATTATCCACAATCTCATAAATTAAATGGTTCAAACCTTTGCGGGACACGCTGCCGATATACATGCCCGGCCTTTTCCTCACGGCTTCCAAACCTTCCAGCACCGTAATATTCCCGGCGCCGTATTCCTGTTTCTCTGCCATCTTTTTCTCCCTTTCCTTCTATGCCTTACCCTATAATTATTAAATCTTCCCTTAATTCTTTGCAGTTCTGGTAGCGTTTCGCCGGTTCCTCCCAGGTACATGTTCGGATAACCTGCGCCAATTTGCGAGGCATGGAACGCTTCAGACTGCGTACAGCAAACTCCTTTTCCTCTGCCTTACAGGGAGGCTTGCCAGTCAAAAGTTCATACATGGTCCTGCCCAGCGCATAAACATCTGTCCGTGCATCGATAGCTTTCCCGCTGTCAAACTGCTCCGGCGCCGCATAGCCCCTGGTTCCCAGCCGCAGCCAGGAACTTCCATTTTCTTTCCCCAACTCCAAAACTGTTCCAAAATCTATCAGCCTGAGATTTCCTGCAGGCTGTATCATAATATTATCCGGCTTCAAATCACAATACACCATCGAAGGCGTATAGCTATGGAGATACATCAGCATAAGGCATAAATCTTTTGCCCAGCGCACTACTTCCCCAGCGGGCTGCGGCCCCAGCCTGCGCAGACGCTCCCTGGCAGTCTCACCCTCCAGGTATTCCATGACAATATAGTCTGCCTCTGCCAGATGCAGAATATCAAAAACCTGTGGGAAATACGGATAATTCAGTTTGCGTACAATTTCTGCTTCCCTGTACGCAAACTCATAAACCCGGCTGTCCAGAGACTTACTGATTTCCTTTATTGCCCGATTCCTTCCGTCTGTCCTATCGCCAGCAAGATATACATGGGCGTTTCCACCTCTGCCAAGCTGCCTTTTTATCTCATAACGCTCTGCCAGCACTTGCCCCAATCCTAATCCCATTTACTCTGTTCGTGTTCTGATTTCCTGTCACGGAGCATCAGCTCCTGTACCGCTTCCCCCACAGGTTTATCATGGAACAACACTAGATTTACCTGCTCTATAATCGGCATGGGCACCTGATACTTTTCAGAAAGCCCCATTGCAGCCTTGGCAGAATAAATGCCCTCCACTACCATCTGCACTTCCTCTGTGGCTTCCTCCATAGTCTTGCCCTGACCTATCAGCATACCTGCCTTGCGGTTCCTGCTGTGCCTGCTGGCGCAGGTGACAATCAAATCCCCGATACCTGTCAGTCCGCTGATTGTCTCGTACTTTGCACCCATAGCAAGTGCAAGCCGCCCAATCTCCGTAATTCCTCTGGTAATCAGGGCAGCTTTCGTATTGTCCCCATAGCCAAGGCCGTCCGCCATTCCAGCTGCCAGGGCAATGACATTTTTCAATGCCCCTCCCAGCTCTATGCCAATCATGTCTGGGCTTGTATAGACGCGGAACACATCGTTCATGAACACATTCTGCACAAATTCTGCCGTTTCTCTGGTCTTTGCCCCTGCCACACAGGTAGTCGGAAGCCTCCGTCCCACTTCTTCCGCATGGCTTGGTCCCGATAACACGGCAACTCTTGCCTGTGGAATCTCTTCCTCCACAATATCGCTCAACACCATCAAGGTCTTTTCCTCAATGCCTTTTGCCACATTGACAATCAGCTGCCCTTCCTTCACAAAGGGCTGCATATCCTTCGCCGTGCTCCTGGTAAACACGGAAGGCACTGCAAGCACCAGCAGGTCCCGCCCCTCTATGGCAGATGCAAGATTGGTGGTAAACTGTATGGATTCTGCCAATTTTACGCCCGGGAGCTTCGTCACATGTTCCCGCTTCTCCTCTAACATTGTGATTTCTTCTTCTATGACTGACCAGATGGTCACTTCATGTCCGTTATGCGAAAGCACCGATGCCAGGGCTGTTCCCCAGCTTCCTGCACCGATGATACTTACCTTAACCATATTTATTTCCTCATTTCTTTTCCAGGCTTCCCGACTTGCTGAAAGAAAATTTATTCTCTGTCCCATCAAGAAGCCGCTTAATATTTGCCTTATGGCGCCAGATTCCCATTACTGCAAAAACCGCGCCTACTATGTACATCTCAGTCATAAAATCATGGTTTATCCTCAGATAGCCCAGCTGACCGAACACCACAAGCTGCACGAAAAAACAAACCATCACCAGAATGGACCCCAACGACACATATCTGGTGACAGCGACCACCACGATGAACAAGAGAAGACACAAAACAGCCATCGGCGGATAAAAGGCAAGGATAAATCCTGCCGTACAGGCAATTCCCTTGCCGCCCTTAAACTTGAGATATGCAGGGAAATTATGCCCTAAGACAGCCCCCAGCCCTGCATACATCTCCAAAAGCATGACCATTCCCGGGTACTCCTTGTGAAACAGCAGCCAGGCAATCAGCATCGCCAGCATCGCTTTCCCCAAATCCCCAAAAAAAGTAATCAGGCCTGCTTTCAGGCCAAGCGTACGCAGGGTGTTTGTCGCTCCTGCATTCCCGCTGCCATGCTGCCGGATATCCACATGATGCAGTTTCCCATAGATATACCCTGTCTGAAACATTCCCAGACAATAGCCGATTACGATACAGATTCCCCGTGCCAGAATCATATTCATGCTTATTCTCCTTTCCTCTCCCGAATAATGAATTTCAATGACGTCCCCTGAAAACCAAATGCCTCCCTGATACAGTTTTCCAGATACCGGGTATAGGAAAAATGCATCAGTTTTTTATCATTGACAAAAATCACAAATGTCGGTGGTTTGACTGCAACCTGGGTCATGTAATACAATTTGAGGCGTTTTCCTTTATCGGAAGGCGGCTGCTGCATCGCCACTGCCTCCGACATGATTTCATTCAAAACGCCCGTGGCAACGCGCATGGAATTATTTTCCAGCACCGCATCAATCATGTCAAAGAGCTTTTTCGTCCTTTGCCCGGTCTTTGCTGAGATAAACAAAATCTCTGCATAGGGCATGAAACTTAAAATCTCTCGTATTCTCTCTGTATGTTTATAGATAGTCTTATCGTTTTTCTCAATGGCATCCCACTTATTTACGGCAATAATAATGCCTTTGCCACGCTCATGGGCAATGCCGGCAATCTTGGCATCCTGCTCAGTCACGCCCTCCGTGGCATCAATCATGACCACCACCACATCTGCGCGTTCCACGGCCGTGACAGCACGGATAATACTGAACCGCTCTAACTCTTCTTTAATCTTGTTCTTGCGGCGAAGGCCTGCCGTATCAATAAACACATATTCCCTGTCCTCATAGACAATCTCCGTATCTATGGCATCCCTGGTCGTGCCCGCAATCTCCGAGACAATGACACGGTCCTCTCCAAGCAAATGATTAATCAGTGAGGATTTCCCTACATTCGGCTTTCCTACCACTGCAACCTTAGTGCGGTCATCCTCATTCTCTTCACTTGTACCCTCCGGAAAATATTTTATCAGTTCATCCAGCATATCGCCAATGCCCAGCCTGGAGGCGGCAGAAATCGGTACTGGGTCTCCGATTCCCAGATTATAGAATTCATACACATCCGGCATGAACTTCTCAAAACTGTCAACCTTATTCACGACCAGCACCACCGGCTTTTGTGAACGGCGCAGCATATCAGCGACCTTGGAATCCGCATCCACAAGCCCCTGCCTTACATCTGTAAGGAATATGATGACATCGGCCGTATCCATCGCAATCTGCGCCTGTTCCCGCATCTGTGAGAGGATGATATCTTTGCTGTCCGGCTCGATTCCTCCTGTGTCAATCAGGGTAAACGACCGGTCCAGCCAATTTACATCTGCATAAATCCTGTCCCTTGTCACGCCGGGCGTATCCTGTACAATCGAAATGCGCTCTCCCGCCAGCACATTAAACAATGTGGACTTCCCCACATTGGGACGCCCTACAACTGCAACTACCGGTTTACTCATTCTATTCTCCTTATTCCATATCTTCTTAACCATTCAACAGACAGGATACCAAATCCTGTCCGCTTGATTTTACAATATCTATCTTTACTTGTAAAGCATTTTCCATCTGCACAAGCGTTACATCATCCAGAAAAACTTCTTCCCCGCTGCGCAAAAGGTTACATGGGAGCAGCAGCCTGCTTCCCAGATTCTTCCCCTTGAGCTGCTCTATGATATCCTGCCCGGTGAGAAGTCCGGAAACGGTAATCTGTTCGCCGAAAAAACGGTTTACGATGGGAAATACCTGAATCTCAATCTGTGGAAATACCTCCCGAAAGCTATCTGCCAACTCCTGTATTGTCGGCGCTGCCAACAGGCCCGTGGCGATTGTTACGCGGCATCCCGCCTGCTGTGCCGTCTTCTCTTCCTCTGCCCCCAAACTTCTCACTGCTTCCAGTGAGCCCATCGCTGCACCCGCCTCTTTCGCTTCTGCCAGGGCTGCTGCAAACTCTGTGCGCAACAGGCGCAGCATACCCACGCCATTTTCCAGCTGAAGGTAACCGTCATAGCTGTCTTCTTGCGGCAGTTCCTCTTCAGCCAGCAAATACCATTCATCGCTGGCATGGATGAAATGCAGCCCGCATTTCTGTACACAAACCTCCTGGAAATGATGTATCACCTCAAGGACCTGCCTGGCATCCTCTTTCGTAAATGGCTCCAACGGAAACAATCCCTCACGGAAGCGGCTCAGCCCTACCGGAACGACAGACACACTCTCCATCACCGGCATGTATTTCATCAAATCTGCAATGCTGCGCTCCAGTTCCCTGCCGTCATTAATCCCCTTACAGAGGACAATCTGCCCATTCATAGAAATCCCGGCTTCATAAAGCCTGTCTATCTTAGACAATGCCTCCCCTGCAAAACGGTTATTAAGCATCCTGCAGCGAAGTTCAGGGTTGGTCGTCTGCACAGAGATGTTGATGGGGGCCAGCTTATATGCAATAATCCGCTCCAGGTCATGCTCTTTCATATTCGTGAGCGTCACATAATTACCCTGCAGAAAAGAAAGCCTGGAATCATCATCCTTAAAATACAAGGTTTCCCGCATCCCCGGCGGCATCTGGTCAATAAAGC
>CANOFO010000113.1 GCA_947565305.1 uncultured Lachnospiraceae bacterium
AAATATTTGGAAGCTAAATTTGACATATAATACCATGCACTTTGAGGTTTGGAAGGGGAAGTTATTTCAATAATCCAGTCTGGGGCCCCATTACATCCTCTTTCGTTTAATTTAGAAGCATCACAGATGACAGAAATATCTGGTTCCAAGTAATTTATGTCGTCATTATTCAAGAATACGGCAAATGGAGCAGCGTATACTTCACATTTTCCGTTCTTTTTTCGGATATAATGGTAGATTTCAGCATACAGACTGCCGGAAATCTTTTGATGAATCCGATTTGGCGGAGCCATATCATAGATTTTGCCATCTATCAGTTCTGCTCTCTGCCCTTCTGGAAGGGCGTAGATATCCTTAATAGTATAGAACATTTTCTGTGCTAATGCCATAGGGTATCCTCGCTTTCTTGTTTCCTAATGTTAAACGGCATAACATACATATGAAACGTTATATCTTTACCACTTTGATGGTTTGCCTGCTCCTGTCGCTCAGCCCTTCCACTGTCAGACCAAGCTTCTGGCATTGGTCGACAATCCCAATAATTTTGCCTGTGAGGATTTCTCCTGGGGTCACCAGCGGGATTCCTGGTGGATAGAGGTAGATAAATTCCTGGCTGATGTGCCCGGTGGAGGCTTTCAGTGAAAGCGGTTCAGCGGGCTGTTCCATCGCAAGGGCAATGGGCATCTGGGGCTTAGGCGGCTGGTAAATGTCATTGCTTGTCAGATGCCGTGAACGATTTGGCGTTCTGGAACCGAGAATTGCGGGGCGGGCTGTGGGACGCGGGGCTGCGAGAGAAATCTCATCGTCAATTTCTTTCAATCCATGCAGCAGCCGTGCAAATCCTTCCGGGGTATCCATCAGGCTGGTCAGGGCGGTAACATAGTGCCCGGAACACATTTCCAACTGTAAATAATAATTGTGCAGCAGTTTACGGTACAGTTTCTGCCCGGTCAGTTCTGAATCTCCCACTGAAATTAATATTTTGGAAATATCATGGTCGAAGCAGGTTTCTGGCTGGCAGGAATCCTTTTCAAACACCTTGAGGTGCTTGAGGGATTTTGTCTGCTGATAAAAATTCTTTAGCTGTGGAATATATTTTGCCAGCTGTTCCTCTTTTTCTTCATTTAAGAAACGGATACACTGCTCTATGGATGCCATCAGCAGATAAGAAGGCGAGCTGGTCTGGTATATGGAAAGAAAATATTCCAGTGCATTTCGGTCTATACGTTCAGAATTCACGTGCAGCAGCGCAGTTTGCGTAAGGCAGGGCAGCGTCTTGTGCAGGCTCTGTATGACTAAATCTGCACCGCATTCCAGGGCGGATTCCGGGAACTCCTCGGAAATTGCAAAATGTGCGCCGTGTGCTTCGTCCACAATCAGGGGTAAATCGTATGCATGTGCAATCTCCGCAATCGTACGAATATCGGAGGTAACCCCATCGTATGTGGGGGAAGTGATGAATACTGCGCCAATCTGGGGCAAATCATCCAACGCTTGTGCGACATGTGCCGGAGAGATAGAGCCAGAGATTCCAAATTCCGTTGCCGCAGGAAGAAGGTAAACAGTTTCTAAACCTCTCAGGTATACAGCATGATAGGCTGATTTATGGCTGTTGCGCGCCATCAACAATGTACTGAGTCGGGGGAGAGCTGCGCTGATGGCGCTTAAAATGCCGGCAGTGCTGCCGTTTACCAGGAAAAATGTTTCTTTCGCCCCGAAAAGTTCCGCCGCGCGTTGTTGGGCTTCTTTTAAAATACCATCTGCATGGTAGAGATTGTCGAAACGGTCAATCTCCGTAATATCTACCGAATAGGGATTGGGAAATTCTATGGGAGCACGTTTATGTCCCGGCATGTGGAAAGGGTAACATCCACTCTTGGAATAGCTTTGCAGCCGCTCATCCAGGAAAGGGGAGTCATCCTGCCAGGTGTATTTAATATCAGGCATGTCAGCCTCCTTATTGTTATCTGCTTTTCCGTAAAAAGTATGCGCAGAAAGGCAGTTTTTTGTTTTCTATAAGTATAACGGAAAGCGGCTGGAAACTCAAGTAAGAATAAATCTGTAAATATTGTATAAAAATAACAAAACAATTTCGGTGGGATTTTTAGCCGACAATATGTTACAATATTATTAATTTAGTTTGAAAGCATTGTCGGGGGGACGAGTCTTTAATATTATCTGTCTGGGGTATATCTTTCTTAAGGTACATATCTATAGAAATTCAAGGTTATTTTTCAATAGTTCTGAAGTTATGGTGGTTCTCCCGGGAGGTTGTTCCATTTAATTTATGCTGGAAAAATACTTAAAACGATAAAGGGAGAAAAATATGGCAGAGAAAAATTATGAAGAAAATAAAAGGGAATTAAAATTTCGACCAACGGTATTGGTGGCTGATTCCTCAGACCAATTTGGAGAGGATTTACTGGATGAGATGCGTATGGAAGGTCTGGTTATGCAAAAATGCAGCAAACAAGATATAAATTACTCCAATGCGTTTATGGTGGCTACAATGAAAGAGTCTAAAGATGTTACGAAAAAGTATTATAAGATTCAGGATAATGTATTTTTCCGTGCTTTTGCTACGATATGTAAAAATAAAAAATTTTGTGACAAAGAAGGATGTAAAATAAATGATGCGACAGCAGCAAAATATGTGATGGAACAAGTAGCGGTAGAAGCAAAGTCTTCTTATGAGGGTATGGAAAAAATATGCCCAGTATATGATAAAAATAATGCTCGGCAGGGCTGGCGTTATATCTGTCCAAATACAAAGTTAGATGAAATTGCTTTTCCGGTGAAATTGTATGACCGTGAGATGGGTGTACTGATTGTAGGTCAGATATCAACTCCTGAAAATAGGAAAGAATTGGAAGCATGTATTGAAGAAAAATTGAAAGGATGTACTGGTGAAGAAAGTGCAGAGGCTGTGATAAATAAAATAAAGATTGAGAATAATTTAGAAAAGTTAATAGATAAGATTTCAGACACAGTAGGAGATATAGAGGAGGGTTTGAAAGAATCCTATGAAGAAAGACAGAATCAATATGTATTTGAAAAGAGTAATAAGCTGATAGAAAATATGAAAAAAGAGGTAAATGAGAAAGCAAATATCAGTGAATCGCTGGATGTATATCCGGCGACAGAACATAAAGGCCACTATACATTTGTTGGTGAATGTATAAAAGAGCAATTGGAGACATTGTGCGACAGTATAGGGATTAATAAGAGAAAAATATTTATTTCTACTTTTGATAATTTGGTAAATAACCAATATGAAACAATAAGAGGGGACGATAATACTTCATTTCGGTATGACAAATGGAAAAATAACAATGGAAATAAGGTAATCTGTGGTGATTTACAGGAGTATGTCAAAGGGATTAGTGAGGAACTTGATTTGCTGTTGGTAGCTGGTTCTGCTACATATCCCATAGTATTAGCAGTATGCAGTAATGATTTTCTTGCTGGTATCACAGAAGAAGAGAGTGATTTGTTAAAGTGGACATTAGGTGAGACATTTCGGAAATTTACAGAGTATGCACAGATGGCTGGGATGGAAGCCAAATCAGACTATTACCGAGTTTATCTGGACAGTTATATGAGTATTCAGCGCCATGAACTTGGACAGAGCAATGCAGGATATCAGATGTTAATAGAGGAGTTTAAAAGACAAAGAAATAAGTTTTTAAAACAGATTGATAGACTTGAAATGGATGAATCTTCTTATGAATTGATAGAAGATTATATCAAACACAGCGATAGCTTTATCCGTGATTCGGAGGGATATTTAAGTACAACAATGATAAGAATCCGATCCACAAAATATTTAATAGATTTTTCTGAAATGGAAAAAACATATTTTTATCCATATGATGAGTTTTTATTTAAGTGGAATCACATATATAAAGTTAAGGCGGAAAAAGAAAATTTAAGATTTCTTTGTCCGGTAGTGAATAATTTTGATTATACCAGGCCTAGAATGTATGGAGACCCATTGATGATTGAACAGGCTGCTTATAACCTTACTAATAATGCCATAAAATATGCCATTCCAGGAACCAAAGTGTCATTGGATTGCAGAGTAAATAAAGAAAAGAGCCAATATGAGATAACTGTTGAAAATATAGGTATGCCATTAAAAGATAAAAGTGAAGAGGATAAAATATTTCAATTTGGGAGACGCGGTTCCAATAATAAGAAAGAAGGCAGCGGTTTAGGATTATTTCTGACAAGACAGATTGCAAAAGCACATGGTGGAGATGTTACATGTGAGATGAAGAAACTAAGTAAGTACAATTGGGCATTAGTTGAACGATATATACAATATTACAAGGATAAAAAAAATATTAGGCAATTATGTAAGAATAAAGATATATATGAAGAATTAGAAAAAGAACTAAAGGAAAAAGGAGCTGAAATATCCAAATATATAGGAAAAGCTATTTCAGACAATCCTTTTACTCCTATGTATGTAAACCAAAATATTTTACGTGGGACAGCGAAGTTTAAATTTACATTTTGGATTCCATATCGAAAATAATGGACTGGAGGATAAAAGATGAACATATTTATACTGGAAGATGACAGTAATTGCAGTGGGGTGATTGAGTGGCTTAAAAGGAAAAGTGATGAGGTTAAGGTAGCAACAAATATTGAAGATATGGCATATTATTTGGAGTATGAGGAAAAGTATAGGAAGTATGATAAATTTATTATGGATGCTTCTCTTAAAGGTGCGGTAATCCTTCATTTGAATGGTGAAGAAGCAGAATATAATGGGGCATTAAATGGCATAGACTATATGTTGGATAATTTTTCTGAATTGGGAATTGAATTGCGGGAAGACAAAGTTGCCATTTTAACTGCTTTTGCCAATAAAGTTAATGTATACCTTGAGTCAAAATGTCATAGTAATTCTTTGAAGGTAATAGATAAGAATGATAATCAGTTGAAAAAGCAGTTGCGAGACTTTTTAAATGCATGATTTGTGGGGTGAAATATGCAAAATAATATTAGTACATATGAGTTAAATGTTTCTGGTGTCAAAAATATGGGGAATATGAATATAAGTATGTATGATATAGAGGAACATCTAAAGCAATATAGGGATTCCAAACATTTTGATATCCTCTATAACTGTTGGAAGATTGAAAAAAAGGAATATGAAAACCGCTTGAGCACTGTAGGAATGACTTACCAGACTTACAGTCTCCATGATGCAACACATTCAGAGACGATACTACGACAGATAGCCTATTTCCTAGGGGAAGAGCGTATCCGCCAGCTTTCCCCTACCGATGCATGGCTGATATTGGAGTGTGCCTATTGCCATGATTTAGGCATGGTTGTGACGGCGAAAGATTTGTACCGTGAACTTGCAGAGCTGGGCAAAGAAGATTTCGACAAATTTGCCAAGGAGATGCGTAAAAGCAGCAACGCAGATGTCAGGTCATCCTGGACTTACCTGGAACCGTTATTTGAAAAGAATTATAAAAGAAACAACCATCCCATGAAAGAAAATGAGGAGAATGCAGAAAAATGCAGAAATATAGATAATTTAATTAATATGTATGAATCACCATGGTATCGGTGGCCAGCACATTTTACGAGGGCATTCATGGTACTGATTCAAGAGCGATGCAGACCGAAACATGGGCAGATGTCATCGAATATGATTAAAGAGGAGGCGGAGGAGAAGTCCTATGAGGGTCTGATTCCTTTGCGTTTTCGTCATTTAATTGCAGAGATTGCAGCAATACATACCGATGAGAGAGAAAAAGTCATTGAAACTTTAAGTCAGGAGGTTCAAGGCTTTGATGGAGATTATGCCCATCCCAGATTTGTAGCTGAACTTATCCGAATCGGGGATTTGCTGGATATGGATAATAACCGTTTTAATAAATATCAATTGGCTGTGGCAGGTGAAGTGAGTTACAATTCATTTACCCATCAGTTGAAACACAGGGCGTTACGTGATTTTTTGGTAACGCCGGAAGTGATTAGGGTAAAAGCAGATTTTACGATAGAAGATGCCAAAAAAATATTACAAAAGGATGGTTTAAAAGAATTATTAAAGAAATCAGATAAACAGAAAAGTTCATGTCATCAAGAATGTTATCAAACAGAAGACATACCAGAGACAAAAGGTAATACGGATTGTGAACATAATAAAGAAGAAAATGAAAAGGTTGCTATGTTGGCATTGAAATCCTTTAAAGAATTGAGCGGGTGGCTACAGCAGCTGCATTATGAGTTGGATTTTTTTTGTAAAAACTGGCTGAAGATTGTGCCGGAAAGGTTATGTGGAAATTGCCCATATTTTGAGCCGGAACAGCTGTTATTAGATGGCAAAGCGATTGAAAATGATTTGATAGATTTGCGTTACCATATCACAGCAAAACGTTCTTCGGAAATTATCGAGGGAATTGGATTATACGGCGATATTTTTGTGGCAGTAATCCGTGAAATTATTCAGAACTCGATGGATGCGGTCAAGCGAAAAATTTATTCCGACTTAAGTAGAAGGTCACATAATGATTTTAAGAATCCTTTATCGTTTTATAAGTATATTTCGCGTGATATGGAGGAACTGACAATTGTAGTAGGTTGTAATACAGAAGAAGGGAAGATAAAGTTAAAGGTAAAGGATTATGGTATAGGAATTACTTATAAGAGATTAAAAGAAATGCAGCATATTGGGGACATACCTGATTATAATACCAGTCAGGAAGCAAGGAATATGCCAGCCTGGTGGAAGCCAACGGGAGCTTTTGGCATAGGAATGCAGGCAATTTTTAATTTTTCCAAAGTGTTTAAACTTACAACGCGGACAGAAGAAGAAGGATTGCTTCGGAAAATGCGTTTTCATTCTACACAGATTGGCGGAAAAATTGATTCATATATTATTAATAGTTCGGATTTGGCGAAAGACTTTAAATTTGGAACGGAGGTAGAGGTAGACATTTCACCTGAGATGGTGTGCCTTTTGGAAAAAAGCAGTAACAAAAAGAGTCAAAAGGATTTTTTTGGAAGTAGTACGGATATATTTCAGGATAATATTAATGCGGCAATTAAAAAAATTACAGGAAGCTTTGGCATACCAGTTATTTTTATAAAAGATGCCGAACAAAATATGACAGACAGAGCGGAGTATTTGTCACGTTGTTTTGGTGTCTATTATATTGATCTTGCAGCAGATAATCAGAACACGATTAGTAAGGTTCTTCGAGGAGATGCCGATTTGCAAGGTAATGAGTCAGATGATTATCGTGGTTTTTCCTGCTGGAGTGAAGAAAATCATGTTTTGTTGAGATATCGATGGGATTTGGAAAGAAAAAAAGTCTATTCGCCGAATTTATATTTTAATGAAATTCGTGTAGAGGATGAAGATTTTAATAAATTTTTCCATATTTCGTTTTTTAAGATAGAGGCATATTTATTTGATAAAAATACCGAAAATTTTCTTCAGGTAAACAGGGAAAAGCTTTTAAACGAGAAACGTGAGCATATTATAAACATTATTTGTAATACGCATTTAAAATGTCTTCGTTTTTTGCTGGATTTGCAGGAAAAGGAGAACAAATCAGAAGAATATACATATAAACAAAACATTTGGAATTATGAAACAAAAATGGCAGATGAAAATTTTGCAAGGAATTATTTAGGATTTCTAATCAATAAAGAGGATATAACAAAATATATCTCGAAGGTTAAATGGTTTGTGCAGGAGGAGGATGTAATACGCCCAATGGATAATTTGTCAGAGGAAGATTTTCCAATAAAAAATCATAAGGTGTGGATATTGGGAGTAAAAGCAAAACATGCATTTGACATACGCCTCCGAAATAATTTTGCCCCCGAAAGGCGTTACATAGTAGAAGACCTCTTCACCTGCTGCATGGATTTGGCAATTACAGAACTGCTCTGTATGGAGGAGGAAGCCGGGGATTATACGGTTCTCTATAAGGTAAATCAGCGCTCTGGGCAGTTCGTATCAATGAGTGAAGAAGATTTTATGTCATATATTGACATGCGTTATCAGGAGTTGGCGCAAAAAAATCCGAATTTAGGCAGAATTATCCTTCCGGGGATTGAAGCATACCGTCCATTGTGTGTAAGCAGGTTGGTCACGAATTTGGGAACTATGTTTGAGAAAAAGTTGGACAGCGCCATCATTATGCCCATTACGGTTGGCGAGTTAGAAAAGCTATTAGGAGAAAAAGCGCAGGAAGAAGCAAAAGCAGAGATAGAACAATTACTTTCTTTGCAGAATAACCCGGCATATGGGCGAATTGTGGAGTATATCAAATCACATGGGGTCTCCAGGGAATTGGACGAAGAAGATATAAAAAACGCTTACCGTAAGCTGCTTACTAATATTTGGCAGGAATTGCCGAGAAGATAGAAGTAGATTTACAATATTTTAAATGCCAGAGATTAATATATAACTTTGGTTCATAAAATATCTTCAAACTAATGTCTTGTCTCGTTGATGATTAGTCAAACTCACTTGTCTATTCGCTCATCTGCTC
>CANOFO010000114.1 GCA_947565305.1 uncultured Lachnospiraceae bacterium
ACCTGCCAGTTCGTCGGAAAGCATACCAGAAATGCTTCGCATTTGCTTTCCTCCTACTATTCTATCAAATATTCCTATATAAGAAAAGGTTTTTCATAAACACTTGCCTATCCACATAAATATAGAAAGAAAATACCCTGACATGTGGGGCTTAGTATGAAGAAAAAATTTATTAGATTGTTTTCTGTATTTCTGGTAATCTTGCTGTCTTTTCAGACAGGATGTGCAGGAAATTCGGGAAATATCCAGACACAGCAAAAATTTTCAGAGTACACGGACCAGATTTTCTGTTCTGAGGTGGCAGCGAACACATTAAATATGCATTACAATCTTGCCCATCCGGAAGATTATGGAATTACGGATTATGAAGTTACTTATGGAAGCGTTTCAGCAGATACCAATGAGGAAGCGCCGGTCCTTCTGGAAAACTGGAGGGAAAAGCTTCACAGTTTTGAGAAAGGCGAACTTACGGTTTCCCAGCAGATGACATATGATATCATGATGGATTTCATCGAAAAGGAACTGTCTGCCGCCAAATATGGGCTGTATGATGAGATTTTACGTCCCAGTACTGGGTTTACATCCCAGCTGCCAGTACTCCTGGCAGAGTATGTATTTTATGACGAGCAGGATATTCAGGATTATCTGAAACTGATTGCCGCCACGCCGGATTTTTTCCGCCAGATTATGGAATTTGAAAAGAAAAAATCCCAGCAAGGTTTATTCATGGCAGATTTTGCCGCTGATGATATCGTGCAGCAGTGCCAAAGCTTTACTGCTGAGCCAGAAAATAATTACCTGCTGTCTACTTTTGACAGCCGTATTGCGGAAATATCGGATATGCTGACAAAAGAACAGTCAGATGCATACATAGAAGAAAATCGCAGGCTTGTGCTGGAACAGCTGATTCCAGCCTATCAGGAGCTGGCCTCTGCCGTGGAATCATTAAAAGGAACCGGGAAAAACAGCGGCGGGCTCTGTGGTTTGCCAGAGGGCAAAGAATATTATTGCCATCTGGTAACAGATGTGACAGGTTCAAGTTTGTCCGTATCAGAAATGCAGAGGCAGACCGAAGAGCAGCGGCAGCAGGATTTGCAGAACATGAAGAAATTGTCGTCACAAAATTCCGGTATTGCACAAAAATGTGCCAACTACCAGCTTCCCACAGAAGATGTGGAATTAATTTTAGAGGATTTACAGATTAAGATGCAAAAAGATTTCCCCAAACCGCCGGATGTCGGCTATACTGTAAAATCCGTCCATCCTTCCTTAGAAAAATATACAGCTCCGGCATTTTACCTGACGCCGCCGATAGACGATATTTCCAGAAACTGTATTTATATCAATGAATCGAAGGGCGATGAAAAGCTTAAACTTTACACAACGCTTGCCCATGAGGGATTTCCGGGACATTTGTACCAGAATGTCATGGAGCGCAGCAGCGGGCTTGCGCCAATCCGCAGCTTATTTGGCAGCAGTGGGTATGCGGAAGGCTGGGCAACTTATGTGGAGATGCAGTCTTTCTACTATGCAGACGTGGAAAAAGAGGTGGCCGCTTACCTGCAGATGAATCAGTCAGCGTTATTGAGCCTCTATGCCACTGCAGATATGGGAATCCATTACGATGGCTGGACCTTGCGGGATACGTTAGATTTTTTCCGGGGATACAATATTACAGACAAACAGACTATTCAGGAGATTTACCATCTGATTGTGGAAGAACCGGCACATTACCTGAAATATTATATTGGATATTTGGAATTTTTAAATTTGAGAGATTATGCAATGGAAAAGTATGGCGAGGATTACAGCAACTACCGCTTCCATCAGGCGTTGATGAAGATGGGTCCGGCGCCCTTTGGCATATTGAAAAAATATCTGCCGAAGTATTGGCAAATGCCATAATTAAAATTATCAAGGGAAACGTTGATTTAATCAGCGTTTCCCAATATATTAAAATAGTATGGAACGTTAGAATGTTACAAAAATAAAATAGTATGGATAGTGGGGAATATTAAAATCCGCCCAGACGTTTCATTACCCGGTCAACTGCCGCTGGCTCTGAACCGAGCCATTTTAAAATTTCTCCGGCAATCCACACGCAGGTGCGGTGAAAATATACAAATAAACAAATGAGAGCCATGCCGAAGAGGATTCCGGTTATCAGCCTGCGGATGTTGCCGCTCTCATAAGAGGTCAGTTTCTGTATCGAGCCATCTAGAATCAGGGGAATCATTAGGAGCAGGACAATCCCAAATGAGGGACAGCCCCAAAAAATAAGAGTGGGTATGCATAAAATCATACCCACAAGTTCCCCGGTACACCGTGCACAGATTGGAAACTGTTTTCCCCGAAAATAGAAAGAACGGTCCGGCCGTGCATGGCATCCAAAAAAAATTCTTAAAAATTTTCCCAATTTACATTGCTCCGGCTGCTAAGAATGCTCCGCCCATAACTACAAACATAAGAACATAGCATACAACAGCAACGATTACACTAACTAATGCGCCGATTCCAGCAGCTTTTGCTGTCTTAGGCTTCTGGTCCTTCCAGATTAAGAAAAGAATTAAGCCTACAACCGGAATACAGAATCCTAAAAGACCCCATAAAAATCCACCATTGTCCTGAACATTGTTATTATCCATTCTAATATCCTCCTGCCTTCTTAAAAAATTTTAAAGTTTATTAAAAAAAAATAAACTCTTGTCATATTGTGCCAAAAATTGAGGCATTTGTCAAGTGTATTTTTTTATTATGTAATTTCCAGCAGCATGGCGTATACTTCCCTTTTGGAGATACCGCGGTCCTTTGCCACAAGTTTCATGGCGTCCTTGTGGCAAATGCCCTGCTGTTCGTACTGTGCCATATGCTCTGTGAGGGGGACAGAAAGCCATTCCTGCTGCTTTTCTTCTTGCAGTGACTGCATACTCCTGCCTTCAATGACGAGGACAAATTCTCCTTTGGGTTCCTTCTGTCTATAATAAGAAATGGCATTGGAGAGGGTAGCAGAAAATACTGTTTCATAGCGTTTGGTAAGTTCCCGGCAGAGTGTGATTTTCCGGTCACCCAGAGCAGCATACAAATCTTCCAGTGTTCTTAAGAGATGATGCGGCGCTTCATAGAGGATGATGGTGCGTGTCTCTGATTTGAGGGCAGAGAGGATAGAGGAGCGCTCCTTTTTGTCCTTGGGAAGGAATGCTTCAAAGGCAAAACGCCTGGTGGGAAGTCCTGACAGCGTAAGCGCTGTCACGCAGGCACAGGCACCCGGCAGGGAGGTTACCTCAATTCCAGATTCGTGACAGATGCGCACCAGTTCTTCACCCGGGTCAGAGATACCGGGAGTTCCAGCATCGGTAATCAATGCCACTTTTTCACCATTTTTCATTTTTTCCACAAGCTGGTATGCTTTTTCAATCTTGTTATATTCATGATAGCTCGTCATAGGCGTCTTAATTTCATAATAATTCAGCAGCTTTATGGAGTTGCGTGTATCTTCCGCAGCAATTAAATCTGCCTCTTCTAATATGCGCAGCACACGCAGCGTGATATCTTCCAGGTTTCCAATCGGAGTTGCGCATAAGTAAAGTTTTCCTTGCGTTTTTTCTTGCATAGGGTGCCCTTTCTATCTTATGATGGATTTAAATTCAATATCCGTAAATATCATAAATTTCATCAGTGTATACGCCAGGTTCTTTGTATACAATCAAAGGTTTTTCCACGGTAATCCGCGGATTGCCGCCGCGCAGACCTTCTAACAGCACCATATTCGGTTCCTTATCCACAAAGGGATAGACGAGCTGCATCCGCTTCGGCTCTATGCCATATTGATGCATGACAGCCATAATCTCGGCGAGGCGGAAAGGGCGGTGCACCATGTAGAACCGTCCCTGGGGTTTTAGTATCTTTGCACTTTCGCGGATAACGTCTTCCAAAGAGCAGAGAATTTCATGCCGGGCAATGGCTTTTGCCTCATTTTGGTTGGTCAGGCCATGCTGCCCGGTCATATAAGGCGGATTTGTAGCTACGACATGAAAAGAAGATGCTCCGAACTGATGGGAAGCATCTTTAATGTTGCCAATTTCAATATTAATTTTATCTTCAAGATGGTTATAGCAGACACTGCGTCTTGCCATGTCTGCGCTTTCCGGCTGGATTTCCAGCCCGGTAAAATGTGCGCCCTCCGTCCTAGCTTCTAAGAGGATAGGGATAATGCCAGTTCCAGTACCAAGGTCAAGAACTGTTTCCTCATGTTTTACGCGGGCAAAACCGGAGAGCAGCACGGCATCCATGCCAAAACAGAATTTTTGTGGATTTTGGATAATGAAATATCCGTTTCGGTGCAGTTCGTCTAACCGTTCATTTTCCAATAATTCTACAGACATATACGCTCCATTAATGGGTGTCGTCAATTTTGGATGGACCTTTATCCTCCAAAGACGCCAGTTCCTTCAGTTCCTCCTGGGAAATTTTTGTGCGTTCTTTTCTGCGCCGCGGTTTGAAACGCAGCTCATTTACTTTATATTCCCGGATTTCTTTTTCATCGTCAAGCTCTATGATAACCTTCACTGTCTGGCGCAGGATGTTGACGCTCTGGACTTCCCCCTTGAACTTGTCCCATGTGGTCACATGGTCGCCTACATGGGGAAGGCGGCTGTTTAAATATTCATAGGTCTCTTCTTCATTCTTCAGGCAGCACATCAGCCTGCCGCAGATGCCGGAAATCTTAGAGGGATTTAAGGACATATTCTGTTCTTTTGCCATCTTGATTGATACCGGGGCAAACTCTGATAAAAAGGTACTGCAGCAAAGAGGTCTGCCGCAGATACCGATTCCGCCTAGAATCTTTGTCTCATCGCGGACGCCAATTTGCCGAAGTTCAATACGGGTGCGGAACACAGATGCTAAATCTTTCACCAGTTCACGGAAATCTATGCGCCCATCTGCAGTAAAATAAAACAGCAGTTTATTGTTGTCAAAGGTATATTCCGCATCTACCAGCTTCATTTCCAGCTGATGTTTCTTGATTTTTTCCTGGCAGATGTGGAATGCTTCTTTCTCTTTGTGATGGTTTTTGGCTACAATTTTATCGTCTTCCGCTGTTGCAAGGCGGATAACTGGCTTCAGAGGCTGTATCACATTGTCGTCCGGCATGTCAGTGGGGGCAATCATTACCGTACCGTACTCTACGCCTCTTGCAGTTTCCACAATTACATGGTCATTCAGCGCAATCTTTAAATCCAGGGGGTCAAAATAATAAATCTTTCCGGCAGTGCGGAATCTGACTCCGACTACTTTTATCATAATCAATTCTCCTTTATCGTTGTCAAGAGCAATTCCATCACCAATTCAAAGTTTACATTGGCGTTCAGGCGGCGTTTTGCCTTATCCAATGCCTTGATGATGAATTCAATGCCTTCATAGGAACTTTTGCTTGACTGTCGTTTTATGTCGTAAACCTCATCTTTGAATATGAGGCTGTTTACATCTGAGGTTGCTTTATATAGTAAGACATCCCGATACCAAATCATCATAATATCGAAATAATCGCTGATTTCAAGTTTGTAATTGCTGATTTCCCTGATGGCATCCATCAATTCAAATAATTCCATGTCCCTGACACGCTTTAAGAGCTGCAGCGCAGAGTTCTTAATTTCATGGAAGTACTCGGAGTTGGCAAGTTGTATGGCTTTTCCCACATTGCCCTGGGCAAATGCGGTGCAGACGTCTGCCCTGTAATCCGGTATCTGGTATCTCTCAATGAGGAAGCTGCGGATATCGTCATCGGGGACAGCTTTTAAATTCAAGGTGATGCAACGTGAGAGAATCGTGGGGAGGAAACTATCTGCATTTGTAGTCAAAAGCAGGATTACGGCATAAGCCGGAGGTTCCTCAATGGTTTTTAACAGGGCATTTTGTGCCTGCTGGGTCATCTTCTCCGCTTCATCTATAATATAAATCTTGTAGGGGGAAGCGTAAGGCTTAATGGCAATATCATTATTTACCTGGCTGCGGATATCCTCGACAGAAATGGTAGCTGGCTTCTCATGGTGCAGGTAAATAATATCCGGCTGGTTGACGGATAAAGCCTGTTTGCATGAATGGCATTCCATACAGGCATCCGTGCCATGATGTTCGCACTGCAACGCCATGGCAAAACTGTTTGCCAGCAGCATTTTTCCAGATTGGTCCGGTCCATTAAAAATATAGGCATGACTTACCTTGTTTGAAGAAATTGCATTCTGCAAATGCTCTATAATCTGTTGATGTCCAATAATATTTGTAAAACCTGCCATAGTAGCTCTCCATTTCTGTACATTATAATATGCCAAATTGCGGGGAAATTTAATCAGCGTGCTCTAGTGTACTGACACATTTATATCTGGCGAAACTCCGCAGAACGATTGTTCATCAGCAAAGCGGAAGAAAGAGGCGATGCGGTGGCATCGTCGACTGATGACAACGCAGCCTGATGGGCAATCAGGCAAGGAGGTTTGCCTGAATATAAACGTGTCAGTACACTAGTGTCTTGTCACATTGATATTTAAGTGGAGACATCCAGCAGAAGTCCCCGTATTTCACCGACTTTGCTTAAAATGCTGAGGTGGTCTTTTTCATCCTTCACCAGTTCGCCGGCAAGGTCGTCTAAATTCTTGTTTACCAGTTTGACGATGCCGTATACCCTGTGGCGTCCCCTTCGGTCAAGAAAATTCTCTCTGGAAAATTTATGTGAACGGTTGACGACCTCATTCAGGAAATCTTTTACCAGTTCCCGGTATTTTTTCATGTCCCGAATATCCATATGCTCTGCAAGCTTTTCCCCCTGGTCGGTAATATCTTTCATCAGACCATTTAACTTCTCCTGCAGTTCAGACTCTTCAATGTGGCTTGCCAGGGCAAACTTAAAGCTGCCATCGGTTTTTTCTATCTGCTGGGGAGCCTCCGTGGGCTGCATGGGGGTAAGCTGTTCCACTTTGAGTGCCATCAAATCACCTGCCTTTCTTAAAAACTTTCTTTAAAATACAGTACAGCTTACATCATTTTCATTTCCATGAACAATGGGGAAAATAGCCATGTTCACATGGGTATTTGACTGTGGCTGACCTGAACTGTTATATCTATAGTATCGGTTTTTTTGGGCCAGTTGTAAAGTAGAAAATACTGGCGCATAAATAAAGCGCAGTAACTATATCCTTTCTCTTATATAAGAAATGATTTCTTTGACGCATTGTGATAAGTCATTATTGATAAAAAATCTGGAAATGTCTGCATGTTTCAGGTTCTCTGCAGAAAAATCTGCTTCGTCAGCTAAGAACCTGCGGCATAGTTCTGCATATTTGGGTTCTGTCTGCAGTCGTTCCCGGTTGAGGGCACGCTGCAGCCGCTCTCCAGGTTCCAATTCAATATATAAAGGTATCAGGGAATCTGCACTGAAATATTCCTGCAGCCTCAGATAGGATTCCAGCGTTCCGATAATCAGATAATGATTATGTGCAAGGTCAAGCTGGTGGTCGTTCACTGTAAAATATTTCCATATTCCATGTACTGTCTGGTAGGCGCGCAGTTCAATAATCTTCCCTTGCTGTGCCAGTTCCTGCTGCTGTTCCTCTGTCAGAAAATAATATTCCACGCCATTTTGTTCGCCGTCCCGAATTGGGCGGGTAGTGTAAGGGATAAGCGTCCTTAGAGGGAGGCTCTTGTCTGACAGAATCTGTTTGTAGATTGTGTCTTTGCCACAGGCGCTTTTTCCCATTAAACAAAATATCTTTCCCATATGCGGTATCCTTATCTCGTATGGTTTTCTCCTATCAGTATAGTATAGGCTGAGGGAAAATGCAAATAAAACAATATTTGGTCAGAATAGGATGAATGGCATAAAACCATATTTGGAATCAGAAGAGGTAATATTTTGTATTTTTTTATGGAAACAAAAGTAAGCCTGTGATAAACTTAGTTTTATGAAACAGCATTGTATATGAGAATTAGGAGCTGATTATGGATAAAATAAAGGCAAGCGCCGGAGGGTTACAGTTCATTTTTACGGAAAAAGATTTCTATCCAGATATTCAGGCAGCGGAATGCAGCGAAGGGAATCGGATTTGGCTGGAAAATTTTGAGCAGGACAGATATGGAGCACTATACCAGATGGGGTTTGTGGAAAGGGAGAAAGATTTGACTTCTACAGGCGGCTATCTGTACCTTTTGTCGAGTACATATCTGAAAATGCTGACAAGTCTGCCAGAATTGGAGATTGCCAGAGAACAGGCAGAGCCACAGCCGACAGAGGATCAAATAGATGATTTGTTACATGCGGTACCTTTTTCAATCGGTGCGGAGTACATTACGGAGAAATGGATTCGCAATATCTTTAAACGGCTGACAGAAGTGTTTGCAGAAGAGA
>CANOFO010000115.1 GCA_947565305.1 uncultured Lachnospiraceae bacterium
TTATCCTGCATCCAGCATATAACTGCCTGAATGCGCATATATTATAGCATACCATATCTTCTATGACAAGCATAATATTACTATTTCTGGAAAATTGCTATAATTTCATCTTGGGTAGAACCAATGGGAATCTCGTAAACGCCTACCCGGAGATTCTGGTCTGCTCCTTTCTGGGTCAGATATTTATTAAATGCTTCCGCATCCGAAATCAGCCCTGCCTGAAATAACTTCCTGCTGATTGTATCGGAATATTCACCCGACTTAATCTCAAACTGCACCGTCTCTTGGGAAGAATCCGGCTTGTTAACGCTCTGGTTTTTATCAGAACTATCTTCTGCATTATTCTCGCCTGCTTTGCTCTCGTCAGTTTTTTGGGCATCCGCTTCGTTTCCGCCTGCAGTTTGACTGTCAGTTTTGCTTCCATCAGATGTTTTATCCGTTGTCAAATCCTGAGATTTCCCATTCTCTGGCTCCTCCGGCTTGGATTTTTTGTCCTCCGGCTGTTTTTGCCCATCTTCTGCCTCAGAAGGTTCTTCCGCCTCCTCCGGCATAACCATCCCCAAAAGCCTGGCACGTTCAATAATCTCCGTATCTGTCATTGTTTCTTTTTTGTTTCCTGAGAGGGCAATTCCCATAATAATCGCCGTGCATATAATCCCAATGCCCAATCCGCGCAAATAGTATTTTAGCTTCATAACTTATAACTCTTCCTCTCTGAATAATCCAATTACAAGCCTTACCTCTCCAACGCCAAGACCCAGTGCCTTGGCAATCTCAATTGCCGACTTGCCTTCTTTGTATTTTTCCAGAATCATCTGATTATGATTAAGCTGTTCTCCCTTTTGCTGTTCTTGTGCTGTATCCTGCTGTCCAGAAAGTGTCTCCGCCAAGTCAGGCTCCTCCGGCATAGGGGGTGCTTGCTGTATTTGCTGTGCTTCCTGGACTTTTCGGATAATTTCATCAGATTCTGCCACCGTTTTCTCAACCTTCTGTTCCAATTCTTCCAGATGAATGCCAAGCTGTGCAAGATTCCCTGCAAATTTTGTCAACTCTGAATGTTTGTCATTCAGCATACTGTACAAGAACATGACTTCATTGTGGGTCTTATTTATGGATTCCAAAACAGTATCCGAATACTCTGTCAGTACCCGCATTTTTTCATTCGTCTCTTTGTCTAGTGCCCGCTCTACAACTTCCATAGATTTTTCAATAGAATGGTCGATGACCTGGTCTACCATGTTATCCACTTTCTTTTGAGCATCATTTAAGTTCCGTTCCAGAATCTTTCGCATCTCCTCTGTACTCAACTCTGAAAGCTTGTTTAATTCATTACTGGACAATTTTTCTGTAATGAAGAAACTGGCAATCATCAAAACAATCCCAACTACTAATAAACAAATTTCTAATGTGCTCATCTCAATACCTACACCTTCATGTCAAAGCCTCCCGGCCGGGCCTTTGTGCTTGCCTTTCTACTGTTATCTTCTTTCTCTTTCTTTTTCTTCTTTTTGTCCCGAAGATTCTCATATTCATTGCTGCCTTTTTCCCGGGCATCAAACTTCTGTTCAGGATTATCAGAATCATTAGCCTGATTTACCTGATGCATGTGCTGCATAGTTTCCTTGGCAAACTGTGTCTGTACATTTTGCTGTTGCAGCATGGGCCTGTTATCTTCGTTTTGTTTTAACGCACTCACGTCCTGGCTACGCTGTACTACTCCATGAAACTCTACCGGTCTGATAGACATACCACCACTCCTTCCTCATGCCAATTATCCGGCTACAGGGGACGCGCCACTATCTCGCCGCGTTCCTTGACATACCTTGTGCAGGAACGTTCTGATTTAATGCTCATGCTCACATCAGAAATCGTAATGGTCACTCCCGGATAAATAGTGCCTTTTATCTTAATCTTGGCATTGCTGGACATCTGAATCTTCTCATGCAGCCCTTTCATCTCTTGCTGCAGTTCCGCCAAATGCTTCTGCTCCTGCTTAAAACTCTTGGCTATTGCCTGAACCTGCTGGACACGTTCCGGAGCAACAGCTTCTTTCTTCTGCAGTTTCTCATTAAAATTCACCAGAATCGGGCGCAGTTTATCCAAATTCTGCTTCGCATCAGCGATATTCTGGTTCACTTCCTCATAACGGACTTTCATTGCAGGCTGCACCCCTACTTCCACTTGGGTGATAGTGCCCATCGCAGAGCCAATGGTCTGCGCTTCCACAACATTCCCGGCACGAATCAGCCCACCGCTTGCAAAACCTTTCTTGCCTTGGATACGGATATCTGCCTCGGCAGAAACTTTACTGTGCAGTATACATCCTGTCTCAATATATCCTCCCGCAACTACGGTAGCATTTTCTATAAATTTGCAGATAATGTTTGCTTTCGCTTCCACCCTTCCTTTACTCATGCCATTAATTCCACGCTTTACAATAATCTGCCCGCCAGCGGACAAAAACGCCGCTTCTACGACACCCTCAACAATGATATCTCCCTTTGCAGTAACGGAAAACCCGCTTTTCACATTTCCTTTGACAGTCACATTCCCATCATACACAATATTCCCAGTCGTATTATCCACATCTGCAGGCACATCGTATACATCTGACACAAATACCTTGCCATTTACTAGGCTTGCATGACCGGTAACATTAGAATAAATCTCCGTCTTATCTTCAGAAAGGGTGATATTATTCGCAAAATCCAGCTTCAGGCTCTTTTCCTGACGCCCCTGGACCGACCCGCCACACACGTCTTTCCCCGGTTTTCCCGGGACAGCCGGATGAAGCTTTGCCAAAATCTGACCTGCTTCCACACGGCTGATAGTATTCAGTTCATGGTAATCTACGCTTCCGTCTTCATTCTTTTTGGGCCTGAGATTATGGTTGGTATTAAAAAAATACTCAATACTGGCATCTTCGCCATTCACAGGCGGAGTTCCCTTGGCAAAAACATAATCTACACAATACTGGCGGTCTGCCAGAAACTTGTGAATCGCTTCCATATCAATCCCTTGTGTAATGTTGCGGAACTGTAAATCATCAAGAATCTCCTTTTCCGTCATCAGATTTCCCTGATTGGACGGCGCATGGAAGCGGCAGAAAGCCAACATTTTGTCACTGGAAATCGTCACTTCCATCTGTTCATTCTCATAAATTCCCCGGCTTTCCCCCACATAGACCTGCCGAATTTCCTGTGTAATCACTGTTACCGCTTCATTCAATTCTTTGAGGTTATAGCTTGTATAACCTTTCATGTCCAGATACTCCGTAACTTCCTTCAACTCCAGTTTCTTTCCGCCATCTTCTGGGGGGACAATCTGAACCGTTACTCCTGCATTCTGGACATCCAGTTTAAAATATGCATTTTTACCCATTAAAACCCTCCATCTAGCTAATCAGTCAATATATTCATGTATGGTCCCATGGTTTTCTTCATCTTAAGCAATGCTTTCGTATGAAGCTGAGAAACCCTGGATTCCGAGACCTCAAGCACATTGCTGATTTCTTTCAATGTCAAATCCTCATAGTAATATAATGTGATTACTTTCCGCTCCTTCTCCGTAAGCGCTTCTAAGGATTTTCCCAATACTTTCTTTAATTCTTCTTCTGCAACGGCATCCTCCGGCTGAATAAAATGTGAATTCCCCTTTGCATCCATAACCGGCTCCATACCTTGTTCTACATACTCGTTCAAGGAAACCATATTGGTAACTTTAAGCTGTGACTGCCAGTTCAGCAGTTCTTCTCCGCTCACGTTCAGTTCCTCTGCAATTTCCTCATCTAATGCTGTTCTTCCTGTCCGCTCTTCTACCTTCTTGATTGCCGCTTCAATCTTCTTCTGTTTCTGTCGGACAGTCCGCGGAATCCAGTCCATTTTACGTATCTGGTCCAATATGGAACCACGAATCCTCAGACTGGCGTATGTCTCGAATTTAACGTCTTTTTTTACATCAAATTTATCTATGGCATCAATCAATCCAAATATGCCATAACCTACTAAATCATCATATTCTACATTATAACCCAGATACATGCTCAGCCGCCCTGCCACAATCTTGACTAAAGGCGCATACTCCACAATAATCTGCTCTCTCAATTCCGGCGTAGGCCTCTTTAAAAATTCAGCCCATAAATTTTCTCTCTCTGCTGCGTTCATCCAAAAGCCCCCAAGACTACGGAAATCCCGGATATGGGCATTCCGTTTTTTCTGCATAACCTATCTGCAAAATCTTATCTTTCTGCAGACTTTTCTATGGATTCATCCGCCAGTTCTTCCGGGTTTTTGCCCTCCTCTGTGTCGGATTCCTCTCCTGCCTCTTCCGTGGCCTCTTCTTCTGGCTCTTCCTTGAAATTTTTGTCCAGCACCAGCTTTGCAATGCATCCTAAAATATAAAAAGATACTAAAATAATGACCAGCGTCCGCACAAACCGCGCTGCCTCCATATGCATTGTAAATCCCAGTATACAGGTGATTAAGCCTGCAACCAGTGTAATAATAACCGGTACCTGTTTCGTCTTCATAACCTATCACCCTTTAAATTATTTTTAATGGTTTCCCCACTGCCTTGATATAAAAATCTCCCGTTTCTGGATACAATTCAACGGTACGCCCAAAATTCAGGCCCGTATCCTCAGCAAGCAGCGGAATCCCCAATTGATTCAGCTTCGCCTTGGAGGCGATAGCGTTGCGTTCGCCTACATTGCCAACGCCTGACACGCCTTTCACCTCAAACATTTTTGCGCCGCCGGCAATCTTAGCGACCAGGCGCCGTCTGTTGGCGCCTGCCATCGTTACTCTCTTTATCAGTTCTTCAATTCCTGTGTCTGCAAATTTGGCAATATTTGAATTGTTCCTCATCTGCGTACTGTCCGGAAGCATGATATGTGCCAGGCCGCCAATTTTGGTAACGGGATCGTATACTGCAATCCCAATACACGATCCTAACCCCAGCGTAGTAATCATATCCGGTGCTTTGCATATATTCAAATCTGCCATTCCAACTTTAATTGTAGCCATGTTCCGTCAGCTCCTCTTATAGTACGATTCCTAGTGACGTCAGGATTTTATCATAGGACTCTACGTCCGGCATCAAGATGAAAAATCCTTTTATCTTTACCTCATCTCCAAACTCTGTCTGTATCAAAAGTGCATTATCTCCATACTGCCCGAACTGGATTGCTGGTACACTCAGAATAGCTGCCGCCATATCAATTGCAAGATAGGGCACTGATGCTGTGATGACCAAATTCGTCATGCTGGATAGCGCAGACAAATAAGATCCGGAAATAATATTGCCAATTTCCTTGATTGCTGATAAATCCATTTCATTAAATTCTTCCTCATAATCATCCGGTCTTCCCATCAGGCGGTTGACCAGATAACGGGCGGATTCCATCTTCAGCAGAAACATCATGCTTCCGCCGATATCGCTCTCTACTTCCAGATAAATTCCCACCACTGTCTCCTCTTCGGCAGAAATCGCAGTAGGAAGTTCCTGAAACGTCAAAAACTCTACTTTAGGCACTTCCATGTCAACTTTGATGTTCAGCATATGGGAAATTGCCGTAGTGGCATTCCCGGCCCCGATGTTGCCAATTTCTTTCAGCACATCAAAGTACATGTCGTTTACCTGATCCAAACTAAATTTAGCCATAGGCACTCTCTCCATTTCTTCCGTGCATACAACAGGTTTCCCACAGATTGTGGGTTCCATTGTCATGAATTACGAACAGGCTGCCGCAAAGTGTACGCTTCGTGCAACAGCCTTTCTATCTGCTTATACAGCTTCTGTCTCATCAATGATACTGTTCGTATCAAATAGCGAAATCAGTTCTTCCCCATTCTTTCCTACCCCATTGATAAAATTGCTTTTACTGTTCTTCGCATCATAGGACACCTTTTCAATCTCGTCCGGTGCAAGCGTTACAACTTCCTTTACCTCATCCACCACAATTCCAAGTACGCCATGTTCCTCTAACTTCAGGATGATGATTCTGGTGACATCCGTAAATTCATCCGGTTCCAAATCCATTTTCGTGCGGATACTCATAACCGGAACAATCTCACCACGCAGATTGATAATCCCTTTAAAGTAGGGCTGTACTTTTGGTACCCTGGTAATTTTCTGCATACGGACAATATTATCCACATAGCTGATGTCAATCCCATACTGCTCACTGCCGATTTTGACTACGATAAACTGTTTTCTTCCATTTTCTGCAATAGACATATTGTTTGCCATATCATCACCCCCTAAAATAATGTATTCACATCCAGAATTAAGGCAACCTCGCCATCACCCAGGACAGTCGCACCGCTGATAATCTTAGTGCTGTTATTTATATATTTACCAAGGGATTTGATAACGATTTCCTGCTGCCCGTCTAATTCATCTACAATCAGCCCTGCAAACTTATCTCCCTTTCGCACGATAATTACCGTAAGGCTATCCCGCTCTTTCTCATCCGGCTCGCAGTCAAGAAGCTGGTCCAGACGCACCAGCGGGATGACCATGCCGCGGATATGGATAACCTCTTTTGCCTGTACAAACTTAATCTCATCCGGCGTAATCTCTTCAATCGTCTCAATGGAGCCTAATGAAATTGCATATTTCTCGCCACGCACTTCCACCATCAATGCCTGGATAATTGCCAGGGTGAGCGGCAGACGCACAATAAACTTAGAGCCTTCCCCAAGGACACTCTTGACTTCCACATCGCCGCCAAGCGCTTCGATATTGGATTTCACCACATCAAGCCCCACTCCACGCCCTGAAATGTCCGAAATCTTCTTTGCCATGGAAAAACTGGGCATAAACAGAAAATCAATAATCTCTTTCTGGCTCAAAGCTGCGCCCTGTTCCGGCGTAATCAGGCCACGCTCAATCGCTTTATTTTTAACATTCTCTGTATCAATACCATTACCATCATCGCTTACCTCAATGATAACGTTATTTCCTTCCTGAAAAGCATTCAGGTGGATAGTACCAACCTCCGGCTTGCCTCTCTTCCTGCGGACCTCAGCATTTTCAAGTCCATGGTCTGCAGAATTACGGAGCAAATGCTGCAAGGGATCACCTATCTGATCCACAACTGTCCTGTCCAGTTCGGTATCCTCACCAGTCATATGTAATTCCATCTTCTTATCCAGCTTCTTGGAAAGGTCGCGAATCATCCGCGGAAATTTCTGTACCACGCTCTCAATTGGTACCATGCGGACTTTCATGACAGACTCATGCAGTCCTGTCGTAATGCGCTCCAGATATTCAATCTGCTCATGGAACGCCTGAGAATTGGCGCTTCCTGTATTTCCATCTGAAGTTGCTCCAATGGAAACCAGGGAATTCTTAGCAATAATCAGCTCACTTACCTGATTCATCAGTGCATCAAGCTTTTCTATATCAACACGGACCGTGCGGTTTGTCACCGGTTTGCCAGGTGTTGATTTCTTTGCTGCCGGAGTCGCCGGGGCTGCCGGAGCTGCCGCAGACTGGGCTGCTGGGGCAGCACTCTTTTCCTCTGCTTTCGTCTCCTTTGCCTTTTTCTCTGCAGCTTTCGCTTCTGCAACTTCGCGCTTCTCTGCAGCGGCAGTCAGTTCGCTGTATGTAATCTTCTCACCGATTACTTTTTCAATTTCTGAAACGGCCTGCGCAACTTCCATAATCTTTGCCAAGTCTTCGTTGCTCACCATATAGAAACTGAAATCAAAATCGAACTTCTCATCTTCAATATCCTGAGAACTTGGATTATATACGATAATATTACCGAAATCTTCCACAGCCTTGAATACAAGAAAAGCACGTGCTGCCTTTAACAGGCACTCTTCCTGAATAAATACACTCATTCCGTATATATTCATGCCTTTCTTCTCGGCTTCCCTCAGTTCCTCCTTAGCCTTCTCAGGGAATTCCATTTCCAAATATTTCTTCGGATATTTCTCATCCCCGCCAGCCTTTTTCTCTTCTGCAGGTACCGGTTTCTTTTCCTCAGCAGGCTCATTTCCGGTTCCGGCAGCCAAAATCTCATTCAATTCCTTGATAATCGCTTCATTGTCATCAGTTCCCTCGTCAGAACTCTCCTTGACATTATCCAGATATGCTTCTATGGCATCCAGGCATTGGAACAATACGTCTACCAAACTGCTGGTGACGCTCATGTTGCCACTGCGGACTTCCTGAAATACGTTTTCCATATCATGGGTCAGGCGCTGCATACGTTTAAAACCCATGGTCCCAGCCATTCCCTTCAAGGAATGCGCAGCACGGAAAATCTCATTGATTACATCCATATTTTCCGGTTCTTTTTCCAGAGTCATGATACAATCCGACAAAATCTGTAAATGTCCATTAGTTTGTTGTTGATCGTGTAAATTGTTTTTCCCATGTTTGTT
>CANOFO010000116.1 GCA_947565305.1 uncultured Lachnospiraceae bacterium
TACAACGAATATTAAGTAATTGGCAGTTTGGCTTGTCTATTCTCCTGATAGCACTACTTCCCAAGCCTCGACGTAGCCACCGCTACGCCTGCGTTTGTGAAGCAGCACTCTCAGAATAATATTCTACGCCAAACTATCCAAAACTTAATTTTCGTTGTACTAGACATTGGACGTAAAGAGGTGAATAAAATGGAGATAGTGTCGCTGTTTAGCGGTGCTGGAGGTCTGGATTTGGGATTGATACAGGCTGGAAACAGAGTTATCTGGGCGAATGATATTGATAAAGATGCGGTTGCTACCTATAGGGAGAATATAGGGGAGCATATTATCTGTGAGGATATCAAAAATATTGATGTGAATGATATTCCGGCAGCAGATGTTGTGGTCGGCGGGTTTCCCTGCCAGGGATTTTCACAGGCTAATATGTTGCGGGAATTGGATGATGACAGAAACCAGCTATATAAGTTTTTCTATAATGTTATAAAGGAAAAACAGCCTTTATTTTTTATAGCGGAAAATGTAAAAGGTATTTTAAGCCTTGGAAAAGGGGCGGCCATTAAGCAGATTGTGTCCGATTTTGAAGAAGCGGGTTATATTACAGAGGTTCATTTAGTTAACATGGCAAATTATGGGGTTCCGCAGACAAGGCAGCGTGTAATTATTATTGGACAGAGAAAAGATTTGGGAACGGAAATGTTGTTTCGGTTTCCATCGCCAACCCATACGAAAGATGGGGATAACAAGTGGATATCGGTGAAACAGGCCATAGGTCATTTTCCAGATCCGGATTTGGAAAATAGTGTGCCTAATCATATTTATTCAGCATATAAGGTCACTTACCGAAATTTTACAGGGCATCGTAAAACAGATCCTGATAAGCCGTCACCTACAATTTTAGCGAGAGGGAATGGAAAAGGCGGAGTTTGTGCCATTCCCCACTATAATGGGAAACGTAGGCTGACGATACGTGAGAGTGCAAGTGTACAAACTTTTCCTGAAGAGTTTTACTTTATTGGCAGTATGAATTCGTGTTATAGGCAGATTGGAAATGCGGTTCCTGTTAAGTTTGCAAAGAGACTTGGAGAAGAGTTGCTCAGATTAGAAAAGGAAATGAAAGGATGAGAGTAGTATCACTATTTAGCGGTGCAGGAGGGTTGGATTTAGGTTTTAAAATGGCTGGCCATGAAATAGTTTGGGCAGATGACTTGTACGAGGATGCGGTAGAAACATATAGGCATAATATAGGAAACCATATTGTGTGCAAGGATATATCAGAAGTCGAATCGGCGGAAATTCCAGAATGCGATATTATGATTGGCGGCTTTCCCTGCCAGGGCTTTTCAGTAGCTAACATGAACAGACATGTTGGCGATGAAAGAAACGAACTGTATAAACAATTGCTTAGATTGGTAGGGGAGAAGAAGCCTAAATTCTTCTTGGCAGAAAATGTCAAAGGGATTTTGAACCTGGATAAGGGAAAAGTGTTTGAAATGATTATGAAAGATTTTACAGATATCGGGTATCAAGTTAAATATGAGGTGATGAATGCTGCGGATTATGGGGTTCCGCAGACAAGGCAGCGTGTAATTATCATTGGAGTACGGGAAGACGTAGCTTTTGAATATATTTTTCCTAAACCGACACATGATAAGGATGGAAAATATGGACTTCCCCCCTGGGTTTCTGTAGGAGAAGCTATGTCGGTAATTTCTGACCCAGACAAGCCGAATGATTTGCCTAACCATGTGTATTCAAAGTATAAACTTCAGTTTAATGGTTATTTGGGTCACCGTCCACTAGACCCGGATAAACCAGCCCCCACGGTTACGGCTCGTGGGGATAATAAGGGCGGTGTGGTCATACTCCCGCATCCCAATGGGCAGAGGCGGATGTCATGCAGGGAACTGGCAGCAGTACAGAGTTTTCCGCTTGATTATGAATTTTCAGGAAACAATTCATCTGTATATAGGCAAATCGGTAATGCGGTGCCTCCATTGCTTGGATTTGCGGTAGCAAATGTTTTTAATGGTTACAAGGAGGAAAATGAGTAATGCTGCAAAAGACATACATACCTAGGAAGCCTTTTCCAGATTTTAAATGGAAATGGGCGTGTCTGCAATGTACGGAAGGCTTAAACGATCCGGTTGTTTTGCTGGGAGTATTATTTAGGATGAGAAAATTGGAGCCACTGGGTTTAAAATATAGTTCACCGGAATTTGCGGATGAACTGATAAATCTGTCAAAAGATATACAGGATACCAATATTGGCGTTGACTTAGCAAGGAGGACAGGGGAGCGAAACCTTATCAGGAATTCAGGACAATATTGGAGGGCGGTTGGGTTGATTGAGCCAGGAGATAGGTCTGGAAAGATTAAGCTGACAGATTTTGGACGCCGGGTTGCAGAACATGATATTTCCCAGGCAGAGTTTGCTGCAATTACAGTGCAGACGTTTAAATTGCCTAATCCACAGGTCCAGGGTGAAGATGAATGCAGACGCTGGCTTAACAGCGGATTGGTATTATATCCGTTAAAGTTATTATTGGAGATTGAATGTAATTTGCAGGAAATGGGGCAGGGATATATTACTACGGAAGAACTGATAAGAATTGTTATTCCGCTTTCGGGATGTAAAGCAGAATTACAGGATTATGTTAATTTTATCTTATGGTTTCGTGCAGGCGATATATCTCTCGTCGGCTGGCCGGACTGCTGCCCAGAAGCTAATGATATGAGGATTGCCAGGGAGTATCTTTTGTTTTTGAGGAATTATGGGTATGTTGAGTGCATATCAGGGAATAATCGTTTAAATGAAAAATATAAAATCAATGAGCTTTTGCTGGATGAGATAAAAGAATTAATAAAAACGGTTCCCAAGGAAGAATCCTTCGTAAAGGTATTGAATGATATCCGTTCATCGGAGGTTACATCAGAATTTGAAAGAAAAAGGGTGCAATATTCGCGAACAGCCCGTCCAAATCAGGGCAGGTTCAGAAAAGAAATTTTAAGGGCGTGCAGCAGGTGTATAATTACAAATGTAACTATGCCCGAGATTCTGGAAGCTGCGCATATTAAACCATTTAAATACAATGGGGAAGATACAGTAGCAAATGGTTTTGCAATGCGGACAGATATCCATACACTGTTTGATACGGGACATCTGAGGATATCGGTTGAAGGAGTCATTGAGTTGTCTACGCGGGCGCGTATGGATTATGGTGCAATTATTCCGCCAAGGATAGTAATACCAGATTTCACGAATCGGGAATTTCTAAAATGGCGTTGGGATAATTACAATGGATTATAGTATATAATCCATATCACAGCCAGAAGCTGCTGCTGAATTAGTAGGATTGCAGAAAAGGGCGGGAAAAGATAATTGACAATTCCTGCGTTATCCCTAATAATGGGAGGTAGTCAGTAATGTAAGAACCACAGGAGGTAGTATGGGAAGGGAAGATTACAGCAAGGCATTTAAGGCAGGAAAAAAAGATTATCAGGCGCGTATGCTGCGCGGCGTGAAGCCGACACTGCAGGTATTGGATGAGATTTTACCGGAAAAAGGTTCTTATTCTGAGGTGCAGCTTGGTCTGGTACAGATTCCCACAGACCAGATTGTGGGGACCAAGACGGCGGCAAGGAGCAGTTCGTTTGCAGGGAATTTTATGCCAATCCTGCGGGAGAGTTCAGAATTTGCCGTGAAATGGGAGAACTTGAGCGATGTCCATATGGAAGAAGGAATCCGTGACCCCATCAAGGCTTATGAATATATGAATAAATTTTATGTGGAAGAGGGCAATAAGCGCGTCAGCGTCATGAAATATTTTGGGGCTGTCTCGATTCCAGGAAATGTGACACGTATTATTCCTAAGCTCACAGAGGAAAAAGAGAACAAAATTTACCACGAGTTTTTGGATTTTTACCAGGCAGTGCCCATCAATTATATCTGGTTTTCCCAGTTGGGCAGCTTTGCTAAACTGCAGGAAACTGTGGGTAAGAAACCAGGGGAAATGTGGAGCAAGGAGGAACAGCTTTCGTTTAGTTCTGTGTATACGAGGTTTGCGGCTGAATACCAGGCTAAGGGCGGAAGCAAGCTGGCAATCACGCCGGCAGATGCGTTCCTGTCGTTTATCACGCTGTATGGATATGAAGAGGTTGAGCAGAAGACAACGGACGAACTGCGGGAATTGATAGCCAAAAGCTGGGAAGAATTTGAACTGTTAGGGCAGACGCCGGACATTGACCTTAAGATGAAGCCGAATCAGAAGAAAAAGAAGATTCCCCTGCTCAACATCCTCTTTTCTTCCAGTACGCCCAAGCTTAAAATTGCCTTTATCAATGAGAAGCGTTTGGAGACGTCCGGGTGGACGTACGCCCATGAATTGGGCAGGCTTTATCTGGAACAGACGTTTCCCGAGGAGGTCCACACCATTTGCTACGAGAATGGAACGCAGGAGAATGTGGAGGAATTATTAAAAGATGCTATTGATAAGGGCTGCAACCTTATTTTCACCACATCGCCGCCGTTTGTGCAGGCAAGTGTAAAGGCTGCGATAGCCCATCCGCAGATAAGGATACTAAACTGCTCGCTGAACACTTCCCACCGCTATATCCGTACCTATTATTCGCGGATGCATGAGGCGAAGTTCCTGATGGGGGCGATTGCCGGGGCGATGGCGGAAAATAACCGGCTGACTTATATTGCAGATTATCCGATTTATGGTTCTATAGCCAATATCAATGCTTTTGCCCTGGGGGCAAAGATGCTGAATCCCCGCGCCAAAGTTTATCTGGAATGGTCTGCCAGGAAAGATGTGGATATAGAAGAGCGTATCCGGGAGACGCATTCCGCTTGTGTATCCGGGCGGGATATGGTAATCCCCGAGGAGGCTTCCCGCTATTTTGGAATTTATTATATGGATGGGAATGCGCCCAAGAATCTGGCTATGCCCCTGTACCACTGGGGGAAATTTTATGAGCAATTAATCCGCACGATTATGGATGGCACATGGAAATATGATGATGACCCTTCCGCAACGAAAGCTATCAATTACTGGTGGGGAATGGCGGAAGGCGTTGTCGATGTGGTCTGCTCCAAACATCTGCCGGTGGAGACGAGGCGTCTGATTGAACTTCTGAAGTCAACCATCAGTTCCGGGGAGTTTAATCCATTTTCGGGAATTTTGTTTTCACAGACAGGCATGGCACATGCGGAGCCTGACAGCAGTATGCTGCCGGAAGAAATTATGACGATGGACTGGCTGGCGGATAATGTGATTGGTTCCATTCCTACCAAGGAAGAACTGAAAGAACAGGCGGAACCGGTGATGAAACAGCAGGGCGTAAAGAAAGACAGTTAAGCCCTATACATATCGTGCATGGGAGAAGTGATTCATGAAAATACTGGCGATTGCGGATGAAGAATCAAATTATTTGTGGAATGATTTCCATAAGAGCAAGCTGGAGGGCGTCGACCTGATTATTTCCTGCGGTGATTTGGACCCGCATTACCTTTCGTTTCTGGCAACATTCTCCCATGTTCCGGTATTGTATGTGCATGGGAATCACGATGAGAAATATGAGAAAGTTGCTCCGGAGGGATGCATTTGCATTGAAGACAAGGTGTTTGTCTATGAGGGCATACGCATTTTGGGACTTGGCGGCTCTATGCGCTATAAGCAGGGGTCGCATCAGTATACGGAGTGGCAGATGAAGCAGAGGGTTGCAAAGCTGAGGTTCCAATTGTTTCGCCGGAGGGGATTTGACATCCTGGTGTCACATGCGCCGGCATATCAGCTGAATGATGGGCGCGATTTGCCCCATCAGGGTTTTCGGGTATTCAAATCATTGATGGAAAAGTACCATCCCAGATATTTCCTCCACGGTCATGTGCACATGTCCTATGGGAGGAACCATAAGCGTTACGATAAATATTTGGACACTCATGTAATCAATGCTTATGGAAGGTGTATTTTTGATTATGAAGATGAGAACCCACAGGAACATCTTGATTCTCGCGAGCAATGAGCCAAGCAGCCGCGCTAAGTGCCCTGTGGGTATGCGCGGATATTTGGCGAATGCCGCGTGGGTCAAATACCCCATCAGCTTGCTGTGGGGTATTTGACTTCCGGTAAATAATTCTGTTTATGAAGGAGAAATAAATGAAAAAAGGCATCTTATTTGATTTGGATGGAACTTTGTGGGATTCCTCCGAGGAAGTTGCGATTTCCTGGAGCGAGGCATTAAAAAAGCACTCAGACTTAGAACTTGACATCACTACCGAGATGATCCAAAGCGTTATGGGAAAGAGCATGACGGAAATTGCTGATATTTTTTTTGAGAAATATGATTTAGATATGCGCAGGGAACTGTTAAAATACTGCTGTGAGGAGGAGAATGAATATATCCGTTGCCATGGCGGAAAGCTTCTTCATGGCCTGCAGGAGACCTTGCAGCAATTGCGGGAACAGGGATACCATCTGTATATTGTCAGCAATTGCCAGGTAGGTTATATAGAAGCGTTTCTGGAATACCATAAGCTGGGGATGTATTTTGATGATTTTGAGAGTTTCGGGGGAACCGGCAGGGAAAAAAGCTATAATATCCGGCTGGTGACAGAAAGGAACCAATTGGATATGGCTGTCTATGTGGGCGATACGCAAGGAGATTACCTTGCAGCTACAGAGGCAGGGCTTGCATTTATCCATGCCAGGACTGGGTATGGGGAGGTAGAAGCAGATGTGCCCTATATAGAAGAACTACTTCAGCTGCCAAAGATGGCAGAGAACGTTATAGTCAAGCCGCAATAGGATTTTTTAATGTAAATAACATAAAAAGGAGAGAGGAACATGGAGAAAATTACAAGTTTTACAATTGACCACATTAAACTGGAACCAGGGGTTTATGTATCAAGGAAGGACCATGTGGGCAAAGAGGTGATTACCACCTTTGATTTGCGCATGACTTCCCCCAATGATGAGCCGGTGATGAACACGGCGGAAGTGCATACGATTGAACATCTGGCAGCGACCTTTCTGCGCAACCATCCGCAGTTTGGGGACAAGACCATTTATTTCGGACCGATGGGCTGCCGTACAGGTTTTTACCTGCTGCTGGCAGGCGATTACGAGTCGAAAGATATCGTGGAATTAATTACGGAACTGTATGAATTTATCCGCGATTTCAAAGATGAGGTGCCGGGTGCGAGCGCTAAGGACTGCGGAAATTATCTGGACATGAATCTGGGGATGGCAAATTACCTTGCCGACCGTTACCTGAAACAGACATTGTACAATATTGATGAATCGCATTTGATTTATCCGGAATAAAATATTATGTGACTGACAGATGAATAAGACGATGGAGGAAGCAATGAAAAAAATTGGAATTATCGGCGCTATGGAATTGGAAGTGGAGGAACTGAAAGGGAAGATGGACATCCGCCGTACCCAGGAGAAAGCGTCCATGGAATTTTTGGAAGGGACGTTAAACGGCACGGAGGCAGTGATTGTGCGCAGCGGAATCGGTAAAGTTAACGCTGCGCTCTGCACCCAGATTCTCTGTGATTTGTTTGAGGTGAGCCACATTATCAATACTGGTGTGGCAGGTTCGTTGAAGAATGAGATTGACATCGGGGACATTGTGGTGTCCACCGATGCGCTTCACCACGATGTGGATGTGCGGGTTTTCGGCTATCCCTTAGGCGAGGTTCCGCAGATAGGCTGTCTGGCGTTTCCGGCAGACAAGCAGTTAACTGCACTGGCATCTTCTGTCTGCAGGGAAGTCAATCCCGATATCAAGGTATATGAGGGAAGGGTTGTCAGCGGAGACCAGTTCATCAGCGATAAGCAGGTCAAAGATAGCATTATCGCCAATTTCCAGGGATTCTGCGTGGAGATGGAGGGAGCTTCTATCGCGCATGCCGCATACCTGAACCATGTGCCGTTTGTGATTATCCGGGCAATTTCCGATAAAGCAGACGACAGCGCTGAGATGGACTACCCCACGTTTGAGAAAGCGGCGGCGGCGCATTCTGCGGCATTAGTAGAGCATATGCTGCCAATGATTTGAGGTTTGCCGTGCTGAGCGCTGTCGCTTTAGCGACATATTTCTTCTTGCGCGAGTGCGCATCTTATTATTGTCTTATAGAAAGATACTTTCACGCATTAGCGTGACAAGGTCTTTCCTATAAGGATTAGGGTGTCAAAAGGTAATTTTTAAATATCTACTGGCAATTTGCACAAATAAGTACAAACGCTGCTCCGCATGTTACAGCCAGTAGAATTTCTAAGCATTCCGCAAACAA
>CANOFO010000117.1 GCA_947565305.1 uncultured Lachnospiraceae bacterium
TTGTGGAAGACGTGATAATTCCTAATTTTGTATCTCCCATTTCCATGCGGTTGAACTGACAATTCTCAGCATAATCTGCAAGCTTACGTGTACGTTCCTCCACAATTGGATGACGGCGGATTGCGTTGCCCGGCATCATCACATATTTGGCAATGTCCTTCTCATAAGGACGCTGTTTGCCCTCTTCCCTAATGCCTAATTCCACAATGCTCTGGGAATGCGCAACTCTTGTACACATCTTAACGATAACTGGCGTATCGTATTCCTCTGAAAGGTCATATGCCTTTTTCACAAACTCACATGCCTCCGCAGAATCTGACGGCTCCAACATTGGTATTTTCGCCGCAGCCGCATAATGGCGGGAATCCTGTTCATTCTGTGAGGAATGCATACCTGCGTCATCTGCTACACAGATTACCATACCTGCGTTTACGCCGGTGTAAGAACAGGTGAATAAGGGGTCTGCTGCGACATTCAATCCCACATGTTTCATTCCGCAAAAACTTCTCTTACCTGCCAGGGAAGCGCCAAACGCTGCCTCCATAGCCACTTTCTCATTAGGAGCCCACTCACAGTAGATTTCCTCATACTTGGCGGCTTCCTCTGTAACTTCTGTACTCGGCGTTCCCGGATAGCTCGATACAAACGCGCATCCTGCCTCATACAATCCTCTTGCAAATGCCTGATTACCTAACATTAATTGTCTCATAATTAATAGACATCCTTTCCGTAACCTAAATTTCCGTCTACCATCATATCATTTTTTGGCGAATTAGTAAATAGTGTACTTAAAAAGCATCTCCCTTTTCGATATGCCACATGTGTCGCCATGGCAGAACATATTTACGGCAGTGAGCAGGAATTTGTTGCACGGATGAATCAGCGCGCCAAAGACCTTGGCATGAACAACACCACATTTATCAACTGCTGCGGACTGGATGTGGAAGGGCATATGACTACTGCCAAAGATGTTGCGCTGATGTCGCGGGAACTGATTAACAAATATCCGCAAATCCATGATTACTGTACCATCTGGATGGAAAATATCACACACGTCACCAAGCGCGGTTCCTCCGAATTTGGGCTTGCCAACACAAATAAACTGATTAAGCAATATCCCTATGCCACCGGACTGAAAACCGGTTCAACAGATGATGCAAAATACTGTGTCTCTGCCACCGCCGAAAAAGACGGCTTAAAGCTGATTGCTGTTGTTATGGGTGCGCCGGACCATAAAATCCGCTTTACCGATGCTACCACGCTGCTCAATTACGGCTTCGGAAAATGTCAGGTCTATACGGATACGGCAAAAGAACAGCTCCCCAAGCTTACCATACAAGGCGGCATTGAGGAGCAGGCGGCATTGACCTATGAATCAGAATTTTCCTATATGGATGTGACAGGAGCGGACTTCTCACAGATTACGAAAGAACTGGAGCTTCCAGAATCTGCTGCTGCTCCTGTGGCGAAAGGAGCCGTTGCCGGCAGGCTCATTTACAAGCTGAACGGCAAAGAAATCGGCTCCGTCAATGTACTGTATGATGAAGATGTGCGGAAAGCATTATTCAAAGATTACTTCCTGAAAACGCTGGGGGAATTTTGTATGAGGAAATAACCTTAGTCATTTTACTTTTTTGAAAAACGATAGGAGACCTAAGGCATCCTCCCACTTCGTGGGTCCCTCCTTAGGTCATTTTACTTCTTTGAAAAACGATAGGAGACATCAGGGCTCCCCCCAACTTCGTTGGGTCCCCCCCCCCCTCATGTCATATCTTAGGTCATTTTATAAAAGCGGCGCAAACAGGCGCACCACGCCAAGGAAAGGGCGGATAGCTGCCGGGCGTTTGCGGCAGAACTCCATATTAATCTCCTCGGATTCTGTCATAGTCTGCAGCATATCCTCCTTCACTTTCTGTACGGCTGAAGACTGGTACATCCAGACACCACATTCAAAGTGAAGGTACAGGCTGCGGTAATCCATATTTATGCTGCCAACGGTTGCTACAATATCATCGCTCACAAAGCATTTTGCATGGAGAAACCCAGGGGTATACTGATAAATTTTTACGCCGCATTCAATCAGCGGCTCATAGTAAGATTGGCTCACCCAGAAGACAATCTTTTTATCAGGAATCCCTGGCATGATAATGCGGACATCCACACCGCTTTTCGCCGCATTCTGCAATGCCTTTATCATCACATTATCCGGTATCAGGTATGGCGTGAAAATATACACATAATCCCTGGCACGGTTTATCATGTTCATATAAATATTTTCTCCTGTAGTCTCCGAATCCAGCGGGCTGTCCGCATAGGGCTGCACATAACCATCACTGGTAAACGGCGCAACCTGGTATTTCCCAGGATAAAACCGGGACAGGTCTGTCTCCATCGTGCGGGTGATATAGCACCACATTTCCAGAAACATGACAGTAAAACTCCAGACAGCTTCCCCTTCCAAGCGAAGCCCCGTATCCTTCCAATATCCAAATCGTTCCACTTTATTGATATATTCATCTGCCAGATTGATTCCTCCGGTAAACCCAACCTTGCCGTCCACAACCAAAATCTTCCGGTGGTCACGATTATTCATAAGTACAGACATCAAAGGATATAAAGGGTTAAAGCGCACACATTTGATGCCCATTTCCTGCATGGTCTGGTAATATTTTGAAGGAAGGGTGGTAACACAGCCAAAATCATCGTAGATAAAGCGCACATCTACGCCCGCCGCTGCTTTTCGCTTTAAAATATCCCGGATTTTCCCAAACATCGCTCCATCTTCCACGATAAAGAATTCCATAAAAATAAAATGCTGCGCACTTTCCAACGCCTCAAGCATATCTGGAAACATTTCTTCTCCCTTTTTATAATATGTGGTTGATGTATTCTCATAAACAGGAAAATTCGCCCAATCCCTGACATATTTTGATTGCCGGTAAACTTCTTTGTCCGCCTCTCGAAGCTTCGTTAATATATCCTCATTTGGAGGAAATTCCTGCTCCAGCTGCCCATTGATTGCTTCCATCCGTTTGCGGGTAGGACGGACCAATCCTGAACGCCCAAAAATTACATAGACCACAAGCCCTACCAGCGGAAGAGCTAAAATCACCACTGTCCAGGCAATAATATGGGATGGATTGCTCTTTTTATTCACAATGACAAGCACAACAAATATCGCAATGACATCAATTAACGTATTCACAAATGAAAAGCGGATAAGGAATCCCTGCAGAAATGACCATATCCAGCATAACTGCAGCAGAATTGCCAATCCGACAATGGTTGCCCTTCCCAACAAAAACTTCTTGATCTTCTTCATTTCATTCATCCTCTCGTGTATATATCATAACAATCTTCCGATGTCTACCATCCCCCACCCTTGTTTTGATTGGGGAAGCCCTAAATCTAACGTCCGTTGGTACAGCCTCAGTTTCACTTCTGCCGGAGTAAGATATGGGTACTTACTAAGCAGAAGCGCTATGCTGCCGCTGACCATCGGAGCTGCCATGGAAGTTCCGCTCTTTCTTGTATAAGATCCCGGCTGGTTTGCACAGCTTGTCACATTTGTCCCTGGAACCACCAGCTCCGGTTTGACAATACAGTGGTCTGTTGGACCCTGGCCGGAATATTCCGGTTTCAGCAAAGACCTGCCAATCCGCTCTTTCGTATCATCAAAACAGCCTACGGTGATGACTTTACGGCTGATGCCCGGAACTGTGATGCTGTTCTCCCCGGGACCATTATTTCCAGCTGCCGCCACGACGACAAGATTGTGGTCCCAGGCATACTCCACCGCTTTCAGCAGCCGGATGCGCTCTCTGCTCTCTGCCTGCAGAACCATGCCGATAGAAATATTGACAATTCTTACGCCATATTCTTCCTTACGGCGCACCAGCCAATCGATTGCCTGTACCACATTTTCTGTGTTGCCATTTCCTTTTCTATCCAAAATCTTTAATATGATAAAATGGCAGTTAGGGGCAATACCCATAAATTTTCCATTGGAGCACATACCACTCCCACCGATAATTCCGGCAATATGGGTTCCATGTCCATTATCATCATAGACCCGCCGCCTGCCTGCCACATAATCCTTATAGAATGCAATGCGCTGCCCAAAATCAGCATGTGGGAATATTCCGGTATCAAGAACTGCCACACCGATATTCTCTCCAAAATAGCCCTTCTTATATGCCGCCTCTGCATTTATAATTTGTCTGACCCTATCCATAAGAATCACTTTTTCCTTTTTTTGTTAATATATGCAAAGGACTTGTCATAAGGCATAAAAAGGGTGAAGCCCAAGCCCCACCCCTGGAAATGTGTATTTACTTTTCTTCCTTAGGCACATCCTTGATGGAGAAACTGATTCTTCCCATTTTATCCTTGCCCAAACATACAACCTTAACCATATCACCCAAAGTCAGTTCATCCTCTACCCGGTTAATACGATGTTTGGAAATCTTAGAAATGTGGACCATTCCCTCCTTGCCGGGAGCAAATTCCAAAAATGCCCCAAATTCTTTGATGCTGATAACCTTACCAATAAATATCTGTCCTGCCTCAAAGTCAGTCGTGATAATTTCAATCAGCTCAACAGCCTTGTCCATCATCTTCCTGTCCGTACCGCAGACAGATACCGCACCTTCATCGCTGATGTCAATCTTCACACCGGTCTGCTCTATGATGGCATTGATAGTCTTTCCTCTCTGTCCGACCACATCGCCAATCTTCGCCGGGTCAATCTGAATCTGTATAATCTTGGGCGCAAGCTCACCTACTTCTTTCCTCGGCTCCGCAATCGCCTTAGACATTACCTCATCCATAATGTAAAGCCTTGCTTCTCTTGTCCTGCGAATTGCTTCCTCGACTATCGGCCTGGTCAATCCATGGATTTTGATGTCCATCTGGATTGCCGTGATGCCATCATGCGTACCAGTCACCTTGAAGTCCATATCACCAAAGAAATCTTCCAGGCCCTGGATATCCGTAAGCACAAGGTAATCATCGTCCGTATCCCCAGTCACCAGACCGCAGGAAATCCCGGCAACCATCTTCTTAATCGGTACGCCTGCAGCCATCAGGGACATACAGGAAGCGCATGTGGACGCCATGGATGTAGAGCCGTTCGATTCAAACGTCTCAGAAACGGCACGGATTGCATATGGAAATTCCTCCTCAGAAGGAAGCACCGGCATCAGCGCACGCTCTGCCAACGCGCCGTGTCCAATCTCACGACGCCCCGGTCCTCTGCTGGGCTTCGTCTCCCCTACGGAATAGGAGGGGAAATTATAGTGATGCATATAGCGCTTATTCAACTCATTTTCGTCCAGACCGTCAATTCTCTGAACCTCCGATAAAGGAGCCAATGTCACGACATCGCAAATCTGCGTCTGACCACGCGTAAACATCGCCGAACCATGCACCCTGGGAATGATATCCACTTCCGCTGCCAGCGGACGAATCTGGTCAATGGCACGTCCATCCGGTCTTTTATGGTCTTTGAGAATCATCTTGCGCACGGTCTTCTTCTGGTACTGGTAGATTGCTTCTCCCAACACTTCCAGCCATTCCTCATTTTCTGCAAATGCTTCTTCCAATTTCTCTGTAATCTTCCGTATATTCTCCTCGCGCACCTGTTTTTCATCAGTGAAAACTGCTTCCTCCATCTTTTCTGGCGGAACCAGTTCACGGATAGCTGCAAACAGCTCTTCCGGTACGGCACAGCTCGTATATTCATGCTTTGGTTTGCCAACCTCCGCCACAATCTGGTTGATAAATGCAATAATCTCCTGGTTGACCTCATGCGCCTTGTAAATGGCCTCAATCATCCTATCCTCAGGAATCTCATTTGCACCTGCCTCAATCATGATTACTTTCTCACTCGTGGATGCCACTGTCAGGTTCAAGTCGCCGTTCTTCCACTGTTCCTGTGACGGATTGATGATAAACTCGCCATCAACCATGCCCACCTGGGTTGTTGCACAGGGACCTGCAAATGGAATATCCGAAATACTGGTTGCAATCGCAGAGCCGAGCATTGCCACCAATTCCGGGCGGCACTGGGGGTCTACGCTCATAACCAGGTTGTTCAAGGTTACATCATTGCGGTAATCTTTGGGAAACAAGGGGCGCATCGGACGGTCAATGACACGTGCCGTCAGAACTGCATTTTCAGAAGCTTTCCCCTCCCGCTTGTTAAATCCACCCGGTATCTTCCCTACAGAATATAATTTTTCCTCAAACTCTACGCTTAATGGGAAGAAATCTATCCCTTCCCTTGGCTTGTCAGAGGCAGTTGCTGTAGACAATACAACGGTATCGCCGTAATGCATAAACGCCGCACCATTCGCCTGGGCAGCCACTCTGCCGATATCAATCCGCAGGGTCCGCCCTGCCAATTCCATGGTAAACTGTTTGTACATAATTTTTCTCCTTCTGAGAAAATAGAGCGGAGAACCGCTCTATTTCCAAACATTAAAACTATTTTCTGATTCCTAAACGCTCAATTAACTTACGATATCTCTCAATATCTATCTTCTTTAAATAAGCCAGCAGACCACGTCTCTGACCTACCATCTTCAAAAGCCCACGCCTGGAATGGTGATCCTTGGGATGTTCCTTTAAATGCTCTGTCAATTCCTGAATCCTTGCTGTCAATATTGCAACCTGAACTTCCGGCGAACCTGTATCTCCCGGTGTCCTGGCGAATTCTGCAATAACCTGTTGCTTCTTTTCCTTTGCTATCATTGTGATAACCTCCTTAAATTATTAGTAGTATCGCCCAGTCTGCCGTTTCTATGCAAAACGGCTGCTTCTAAGGACTGCTCTCCCGCGCCCTCAAAATATTAAGTAATGGTTGGAGTATCCGATTACTGAATATGGGCTGTTTCATGCTTCCGGCGAGTGCCATAACAACACTCGCCGGGATTGATTATATCATAGGAATATGTGCTTGTAAAGAAATTAATCATTTATTAATCTGACCACACAGACTGGCGTACGGTAAAATGCATTGGAAATCTTGATACCAGTCCTTGCAGAACTTGCATGGACAACCTGCCCATTACCGATATACATGGCAACATGGTTGATACCGCTGCCGCTGCCATAGAAGAACAAATCACCAGGTTTTGCATCTGAGGAATTGATCCTTGTGCCACAACCTGCTTGTGCACTGGATGAGTGCGGCAGATAAATGCCATATTTCTCATAAATCTTCATCGTGAAGCCGGAGCAGTCAACACCGTTCGTAAGGCTTGTCCCTCCCCACACATAACGGTTGCCGACAAACTGACATGCATACTGAACCATATCGACACGGACATCAGACACGCCCTCGCCGTAACGAATCTCTGTCATCGTCATTGCCTTGGGAAGCTGTTCAGACACTTCCACAAATTCGCTTGCCACGTAACACTCGTCTCCATCTACATCAACCTTGAGCCATTCGCCCAAATCTTCTATCACATGCAGGGATTCTCCCTCCGCAATCATAGTCCAGATACTGCAATCCGTGTTAGGCTCCACCCTTGCATTCAATGTCTGGGTACTGGATGTAGCCATAATAGACTTAACTTCTTCTGCTCTCGCCGCTGCCGCTTCGCCGGTAAGCAAAAACTCTCCCTTCACGTATCCGGTAACCTTCCCGGATTCAATTTTATACCATTCGCCTTCCTGCGACAAAATCTCACAGCCGGCATCCACCGGAAGCGCACCTACCAGTTCCGCATCCTCACTGGCTCCTTCACGTATATTTAAATGATTCTCTACACTTGCAATTCCCAGGTTTGTGTAGCCGCATATTGTCTTGGGCTCAGCAGCCATGGAAACACCATTCTCCAACTTGACAGCTTCTGCATCACTTACCAGGCATTCATTCAGCAATGTGGAAACGCCTGCGCTATGGGTTGCCGCTTCTGCAGTAACCTGACTCATGCCAAACACTGCTGCGCCTGTTAAACATCCCATCAATATCTTTGACCACTGTATTCTCATTTGTTTACCTCCCGAATATAAGACTGTTTCATTTTTTGCCATTATATCAAGGAGTTATTACGTTGTCAATAGTCTCTGTAATAATTATGTAATATTCACAAGTTTTTATGTTACATTCTTAATCAAATAAACATTATTGTAACTATTCAGAACCCCAAGCCACAGACATTCCAGCTACGCTGTCATACGCTTTCCTTCTAAGGCTTTTGTCTGTGGCTGAG
>CANOFO010000118.1 GCA_947565305.1 uncultured Lachnospiraceae bacterium
AAGAAAGGCGCGCAGAATGGGACTTATATACAAAAGCCCAGTGCAGAGATGTTCCTGTCTATATATGGGAGGTAAGAAAAATCTTCCCCAGACTTACCGACAATATTAAATCTTGCTTTTTCACAGGTAATGATTGTCTTAAAGGTTGAATCAGTCTCTATTGTTACCTCATTATCAGGAAGTTTTCTTACAATCTCAGAAAAAATTTTTGCATCAAGAGCTATTACGCCTCTTTCTGCAATTTCACCTTCTATTTTAGTCTCAATCCCTAACTCCATATCATTTGCTGTGAGTTTAATCTCATTCGTAGATGCATCAATTAAAATGCATTCCAGAATTGCCATCGTGGTTCTGGAGGGCACTGCTTTTGATACAATATTAACTCCTTGCAGAAGATTTGATTTTGAGCATATGATTTTCATGATGTGGATATCTCCTTCCTGAACATAAAGATATATTTATAGTAAAAGATTCGTATTCTTCATAATAGGGTGTGTTTGTATGTTTATAACACCTGAAAGCCTCAACTTTAAAGGCTTTATGGGCATAAAGTTATTGTATAACTCTGTGAATTTATTCTTGGGATGCTATGGATAGCCTGTGAATAAGATTAATCTTAGATAAGTCTGTTTAGTTGGGATTAATCTTTTTCTTGATAGTTTCTATTAAATGGTGGAAATTTTCATCTTTACGGTATTCGTCGGTAACTTTCTTTACCCCATAAATAATCGTAGAGTGGTCTCTGCCGCCCAGTAAAGCCCCGATGGTGTCCAAAGGAGCGGAAGTCATATCTTTGCATAAGTACATAGCAATCTGCCTTGGCTTGGCAATGTCATTGCTTCTTGTCTTTGAAATCATCTGGTCAGTAGAAATGTTAAAGTGCTCAGCTACAATCTCAATAACTAACTGAGGCGTAATTTCCCTTGGCTTGTCCGGAGAAATAATATTCTGCAGTTCCTGTACGGCAACTTCCAGTGTAATTTCCGTGTTTTCTAAATTGGAGAGCGCAAGCAATTTATTTAAAGCGCCTTCTAACTCTCGTACATTGGACTTGATATTGGTAGCAATATAATCTAAGACGTTGTCTTCCAGGAAGAATCCGTCAATTTCTTCTTTGCGGCGCAGAATTGCCATACGTGTCTCATAATCTGGATAACCGACATCAGCAAGAAGTCCCCATTCAAAGCGGGAACGTATTCTCTCTTCTAAAGTTTCCATATCTTTGGGCGGTTTGTCGGAAGACAGCACAATCTGTTTACCGGCAGAATGAAGCACGTTGAATGTATGGAAGAATTCTTCCTGCGTACTTTCTTTTCCTATTATAAACTGCACATCGTCAATCATCAGTACGTCTACCGTCCGGTATTTCTCCCGAAGCTTATTCATTGCGGAGGCATTGCCATTTCGGATAGAATCAATCACTTCATTTGTAAATTCTTCTGAAGTGACATAGAGCACTTTCTTGTCCGGCTTCTGCTTTAAGATGAAATGCCCGATTGACTGCATTAAATGGGTCTTGCCTAATCCCGGACCTCCGTAAATGTAGAGAGGATTGTAGACTTCTCCCGGAGAGTCTGCCACAGCAAGACATGCAGCATGTGCAAAAGAATTGTTTTTTCCAACTACAAAGGTGTCAAAAACATAATTTGGGTTTAAGTTTGTATTTTTGGGACTTAAAGGTTTCGGGCTTTTTTCTTTCAAGGGTCTTACATCATTTGCCTGGTCTTTCCCTATAAATTCAATTTCATATTCAGTGCCTGTAATTTCTGCGATAACTACCTTGAGGGGGATTGTAAATCTTTTTTTTATATAACTAATCAATACCTGTTCGGATGTGATTAGTATATAAAGCGTGGAATCTATGATATTATAAACCTGCAGAGGTTTCAGCCAGGAATTAAAGGCAACGTCTGCAACATCATATTCTTCTTTGACTGTTTGTAAGATTTCTTCCCATTTTTCTAAAATAAGCTCCATATAGTTCTCCAAGTCCTGTTATTTTGCTGTTGTGAACAATGAGCCAATATTGAAAATTGGCTCAAATATAGTGTTGTTTGTATATTCATAGTCTCTCATAGTCTATAATAACGCAAATTGCCTAAATAATCAATAAATTTTTATACATGTGTAGGGGATAACTAAATAAAAAAAGTCTGTATATGGCAAAAATAAGATGATTTACTCTAGTTATCCACAAGTTATCCACATTTTCTTGATAACTTTATGTAAACGTTTATAATGTGGATAACTTGTGGATAACTAGAGTTATAAATTTAGTTTCTTCCTTATTAATATATATAATATTTTAAAGGTGTTAAAAGTGTGGAAAAGGAAAATAAGAAAAATAAGTGGGTGATGTAGGCTGCAATAAAGTTGAAATAATTAAAATTAGTTATCAAGGCTATGTTGAAATTGTGGAAATGGCGTTAATTTTTTGTTTATTGGTGTTTATTTGTTTGAAAAAGCAAAAAACTCCTAAAATAGCTTGACTGTTGGGGATTTTTTGTTATAATAAAAATGATGTTTTTTAACGCAGAGGAGGTGCATACCCATGAAGATGACATATCAGCCCAAAAAGAGGCATAGGTCCAAAGTGCATGGATTTAGAAAGAGAATGAGCACAAAGGGCGGAAGAAAAGTTTTAGCTGCAAGAAGATTAAAAGGAAGAAAAAGGTTATCAGCTTAGGCCACATCAATTGTGGTCTTTCTTCTACCATAGGAAAGGTCCTGTTTAGGAATATTGTTTTATGAAATTTTCGGAATCATTGAAGAAGAGAAGCTGTTTTCAGAATGTATACAGGAATGGAAAATCTTATGCAAACCGTTTTTATGTAATGTATGTTCTGGAAAATAATCTGGAGACAAACAGGTTAGGAATTTCAGTCAGTAAAAAAGTAGGAAACAGCGTTATCAGACATCACATCACCAGATTAGTCAGAGAAGCTTACCGATTACAGGAAGGAATGTTCAATAGTGGTTTGGATATTGTAATCATAGCGAGGATGCCGGCAAAGAATGTATCATACAAGGAGACAGAGAAGGCAATCCTGTATCTTGGGAATCTTCATCAAATTTTGAAAAATGATACGGAATGTTGAGTTGTTATAGCAAGAAACGAAGTTACAGAAATTAAAATCGGAAAAGAAGATGAAATGTTTTGAAAAGAGTTCTCATTTATTTTATTAAGTTGTACCGAAAATATCTATCGCCTTTCAAGACGACAAAATGTCCTTATTATCCTACCTGTTCTACTTATGGGTTAGAGGCAATTGAGAAATATGGGGCATTGAAGGGATCTTTGTTAGCCGGGTGGAGAATTTTGAGATGCAATCCTTTTTCCAAAGGAGGGTATGACCCGGTTCCGTAGTTTAGGAGGTTTATTGAATTGGCAGAAATAGTTTTGACCCAGTATTCAGGCAAGATTGTGGGACCTATCGCGCGCTTGATTGGTTATATCATGAATAGCCTGTATATGTTTCTGAATGACGTGTTTAATGTTCAGAATATTGCTGTTTGTATTATTTTATTTACAATTATTATTTATTTCCTGATGATGCCATTAACGTATAAACAGCAGAAATTTTCTAAGTTGACGCAGGTAATGCAGCCGGAAATCAATGCAATCAGAGAGAAATATAAGAATAAAAAAGACCAGGTTTCTATGCAGAAAATGAATGAAGAGACGCAGTTGGTTTATGAGAAGTATGGAGTTTCCCCGATGGGAAGCTGTGTACAGATGTTAATCAACTTTCCGATTTTCATTGCCATGTACCAGGTAATCCGAAATGTCCCTGCATATGTAGACAGTGTAAAAGATGTATACTTAAATTTGGTGGATAAAGTTGTTAATGTAGATGGCTTCCAGAAAATTATGGAGAAAGTGGTAGCTGATGTGAATGTTGCTGCAAATTTAAATTTTGAGAATGCGACTACTACTTCCAATTCCATCATAGATGTCCTCTATGCACTCCCCAGTACAGGCTGGGATGTACTGCGTGATAATTTTAGCGGATTGTCAGATGTGATAACTTCTACAGAAGCAGCAGTACAGCATATGAATAATTTTTTTGGAATCAATATTGCGAATTCACCATTGAATCTTATCACCAGCGGGTGGAAAGAGAAAGATTTTATTTTGATTATTGGGGCAATCCTGATTCCGCTGTTTTCTTATCTGTCTCAGGTACTCAACATTAAATTGATGCCTACTAGCGCTTCGAATGCTTCAGGCAATGAAAATGATACGATGGCAAGGCAGATGAAGACCATGAATACGATGATGCCGTTACTTTCCCTGGTTATGGTATTTTCCGTTCCGGTAGGTGCTGGTATTTACTGGATTGCAGGTTCTCTTATTCGTTCTGTTCAGCAGGTTGTTTTGAATCGTCATTTCAAGAATTTGGATTTGGAAGCAATTGTTGAAAAGAACAAAGAAAAGATTAAGAAGAAGAAGGAAAAACAGGGGATACGTGAGAATCAGATTGCAAATGCAGCCAGAATTAATACGAAAAAGATTTCTGAGCCTGTCAATACAGCAGAGAAAGAGGAGAGACTTCGTGAAACTGCAGAGTTAGCAAAAAATGCAAGAAAAGGCAGCCTTTTGGATAGGGCAAATATGGTAAAGGAATTTAACGAGAGAAATAACAAGTAATGGAACAGGGGGAATTTGAGATGAATTGTGTTGAAATAACCGCTAAGACAGTTGACGATGCGATTACAGAAGGCTTGATTAAACTTGGGACTACAAGTGATAAAGTTGAAACAGAGATTATTGAGAAGGGAAGCGGCGGATTTCTGGGAATTGGCAGCAAACCTGCAGTAGTTAAGATTTGGAAGAAATTTTCACTTGAGGATTTTGTTAAGGAATTTTTAAATGATGTATTCCGTGCCATGAAAATGGAAGTTGAAATCTTTGTTACCAAAAGTGAAGATGGCAAGAATGTTGATGTAGAATTAAAAGGCGAAGAGATGGGAGTTTTGATTGGAAAGCGTGGACAAACTCTGGATTCTCTGCAGTATCTGACAAATCTTGCTGTTGGAAAACAGGTCAATGAATTTGTTAAAGTAAAGATTGATACTGAGAATTATAGAAAAAGGCGTAGGGAAACTCTGGAAAGTTTAGCAAGGAATATCGCCTATAAGGTGAAGAGGACAAAACGACCAGTTTCCTTAGAACCTATGAATCCCTTTGAACGGCGTGTAATTCATTCCGCTTTGCAGAATGATAAATATGTCTGTACGCACAGTGAAGGGGAAGAACCTTTTCGGTATGTGGTAGTAACTTTAAAGAAAAATTCATAGTTTGAGATTTAGAAAGGCTTTCTTTAGTAATTTGAGAAAGCCTTTTTATTCAATAGTAAGAATTTTTTAATATGATAATATTAGAAGTATTTATTTTAATTTTATGGTACCAATAGGTTTGCATCACTTTGTGATGCAAACACTTTGCACATAAAAGTGACATGGAAAGCTAGCTTTCCAGACACTTTTTGTGCAAGATGTCTATGCTGCCGAAGGCAGCAAGACCTATTGGTACTACAATATCAGTTATAGAAATAAGAAGGAATTCATGAAAAGGAGATAACTATGCAGGGAGATACCATTGCGGCAATTGCCACTGCTATGACCAATTCAGGAATAGGAATTGTCCGTATCAGCGGGGAGGAAGCCTTTGCAGTGATTGACAGAATCTACCGCTCAAAATATGGAAATAAAATTTTATCTCAGATGCCAAGCCATACGATACATTATGGTTATATTTGTGATGAAGATAAAATTATTGATGAAGTTATGGTTGCAGTTATGAAGTCCCCAAACAGTTATACTACGGAAGATACTGTGGAGATTGACTGTCATGGTGGAATTCTTGTTATGAGAAGAATTTTAGATACTGTAATTAAGTATGGAGCCAGACCTGCTGAGCCAGGAGAATTTACAAAACGAGCTTTTTTGAATGGCAGGATTGACCTTTCCCAGGCAGAATCTGTGATTGATATTATCAATGCTAAAAATGATTTTGCTTTGGAATCATCCATCCACCAGCTGCGGGGAAACATCAAAGAGAAGATTAGGAATATTCGTAAAAGTATTATTCATGAAATTGCATATATTGAATCTGCCCTGGATGACCCTGAGCATATAACGATTGATGATGGATATGGGACATGGTTAGGGGATATTATTTTGGATATTATTGCACAGATTGAGGATATTTTATCTGCATCAGAAAATGGAGAATTGTTAAAAGAAGGAATTCGCACTGTGATTGTAGGAAAACCGAATGCAGGGAAATCTTCTTTGATGAATGTTCTCGCCGGTAAAGAGCGAGCAATTGTTACCGACGTTCCCGGAACTACACGGGATGCTTTGGAAGAACAGGTTAATTTAGACGGAATTACTTTAAATATTGTAGATACTGCCGGAATTCGTAAGACAGAAGATATGGTAGAGAAAATTGGTGTAGAAAAAACCATGGAGTATATGGAACAGGCTGATTTGATTATATATGTTGTGGATGCTTCTGTTGATTTAGACAAAAATGACCAGAATATATTGAAGATTTTAAAAAACCGTAAAGTCCTTGTACTTTTGAATAAGACCGATTTGTCTCAGATAATTTCGGAAGAATATTTCAGAGAGAAAATGTCTGAGTGTCAATTGTCTATGCAGATTCTCCCAATTTCTGCAAAGAAGGAGATTGGCATTAAGGAATTAAAAGAAGTTATTCAGAAAATGTTTTTTGCCGGGGAGATTTCTTCTAATGATGAAATTTTTATTACAAATATAAGGCAGAAGGCAGCATTGCAATCGGCTTTGGAAAGTTTACGTCTTGTAAAAAACAGTATTGAATCTGGAATGCCGGAAGATTTTTATTCAATTGATTTGATGAGCGCTTATGAGTTTTTAGGGAATATTACTGGAGAGACAGTGAGTGAAGATTTGATAAATGAGATATTTTCAAAGTTTTGTATGGGAAAATAGGATAAAATGAAAAGTAAATAAATTATGTGATTTTATTTTTAATTTTAATTATTTATATATTTTTAATAATAAATATAACTTGAAAAATTTTATTAATTTTAACTATAATAAATAAGAAAGGAAAAGTATTTATGCCTTTTGTTGAAGAAACATATGATGTTTGTGTGGTTGGTGCGGGCCATGCAGGATGTGAAGCGGCGCTTGCCTGCGCCAGATTAGGACTGGAAACGATAGTTTTTACAGTCAGCATAGAAAGTGTCGCCCTTATGCCTTGTAATCCTAACATTGGAGGTAGTTCTAAGGGTCATTTAGTGAGGGAAATTGATGCGCTTGGCGGTCAGATGGGTATAAATATTGATAAAACCTTTATCCAATCGAAGATGCTTAATATTTCTAAGGGTCCTGCAGTCCATTCTTTACGCGCACAGGCTGATAAAGCGGAATATTCCAGACTTATGCGTAAGATTTTGGAGAATACAGAACATCTTACTTTGCGTCAGGCTGAGGTAACGGAACTTATTGTGGAAGATGGTATGGCAAGAGGAGTAAAGACTTTTTCCGGCGCAGCTTATCATAGTAAGGCTGTTGTGCTCTGCACCGGGACTTATCTGAAGGCAAGATGTCTTTATGGAGATGTTGTAAATTATACAGGACCCAATGGTTTACAGCCAGCAAATTTTTTATCGCAGTCATTGCTTGATAATAACATAGAAATTTTCCGCTTTAAAACTGGTACACCTGCAAGAATAGATAAACGTTCTCTTGATTTCAGCAAAATGCAGGAACAGAAAGGAGATGAAAAGGTGGTCCCATTTTCTTTTACAACGGACCCAGAAGATGTACAGATAGAACAGGTCTCTTGTTGGCTTACTTATACGAATTCAGATACCCATGAGATTATCAGAGAAAATTTGCACCGTTCTCCTCTCTATTCTGGAATGATTGAAGGAACAGGTCCAAGGTATTGTCCTTCCATTGAAGATAAGGTTGTAAAATTTGCTGATAAAGAGCGACACCAGGTATTTATTGAACCGGAAGGACTGTATACCAATGAAATGTATGTGGGAGGAATGTCCAGTTCCTTGCCGGAAGATGTACAATATAAAATGTACCGCAGTGTACCAGGGTTGGAACAGGCAAAAATTGTCCGTAATGCATAATATATGCAGAGAATATTTTTTCTCTAAAAAATAAAAAATTTCAAA
>CANOFO010000119.1 GCA_947565305.1 uncultured Lachnospiraceae bacterium
GTTTTCTCTTGCCTGTCTGCTGCATGACTGCGCGCATGCGCCATTTTCCCATACTTTGGAAAATATGTATGTTTTACAGAAGAAAAAGATTAAAGCGAGAGACTTTTTCAAGTTGAAATCAGGCAATACAATTGCAGAATTGGATTATTGCCTGTTGAAGGAATGTAGAAATGATGACAAATTCATATCAGATTTTTTAAAGGATGATAAGAAATCCTTCCAGTATAATGGGGTTGGCGCTCCTCATGAGAAGATGAGCTCTTATAGCGTCATCACAAAGTACCAAGAGCCGATAATAAAAATAGCAAAAGAATTTGGTGTCGAAGACATTACAGATGAGGATTTTGTTTTCATCGTCCGTATGATTATTGGGTGTGTTTATAGGGAGAGCGATTTTGAAAAGTCTATTAAAAATTGTATTATTTCAATGCTGAATTCTTCCTCTATTGACGTGGATGGGTTAGATTATATTGTCAGGGATGCCTATATGTCAGGGATAGATAATTTTAATATAGATTACCAGCGTCTGCTTAGTTCCTTTTCGCTCATACCGATAGAAGTTTTTGAGAATCAGAAAGTAAATAAGGTTAATCTTGATGGTATCTGGCTTAAAGGCACGCAGTTACATATTGAATGTTTTACCGCAAAATCTCTTTCAGGAAAATTAATAATAGATGATTTGAATGAGACAGATGAGAATAATATTAAGGGTGTAGATTGTAATGTCACTATTGCTCAGGGGACGTGCTCGACAAAGCTTGATGATGAAATACAAGTCCAGGGAGATATTCGAAGCGGAACAGTACAGATTGAAGAATCCTGTAAACTGCATGGAAGCGAGTTTACAGGAATTGTTAAACAGGGGAGAAAGATACACACCGAGCAGCATGTGGGTTTTTGTGGAAATAAGCCTCGCGAATATATACTGGGTTATGATAAAAAAGCTTTAAGTATTATAGATGGTACAATTGAAGCAAGAAATCATGAATATCTGTGGGTTTATACGCATCCCAAGGTGTTGTATTATTCACATTATCTACAATGTCAACTTCTTCGGGATTCTGCAAAATATTTATGCTGTAAAATTAATAACAAGCAATTTGGCAAACAGAAGTTAGTGTTTGACTGTCAGCAATGTGAATATTATAAGAAAGGCAGCAGTAAAGATAAAAATGTGGAAGACGATTTCCTGCTGTATATCATAGGTTACGATACTTACTTTGAGGAAGGGAAGCATGAATCCTCATCAAGTGATATTTGTAAAAAGCTGCAGAAGCAAGGGTTTGTTTTTCGGCAAACATGTGATGATGATTTGAATGCCTTGTTTAAGCGAATTTATATTGAAAATAAAGAAATGGAAGATTTAAAATCCGATAAAATAGATATAGAATTTACAGAATTTTTCTCAAGGAAACACAAAAAACCCTTATGGAAGTCCTTTGTGGAGTATGATAATTTTCTTAAGATGTGCAAGCGGAATTCCAGAGCAAGAGATGTAATTCCCAGGTTTTGTGAAGATGCGGTTTCCAAGGCAGATACAATTGATAATAATTACGCAAGGCCAGATTCAGAAATACAGGAAATATTTAAGGATTACGGACTTACGGATGTGGTAGTAATAAAGTCTTCCGTTAAGACAAAGGAATTAAATCCTAATGAAACGTTTATCAGATTTGCAGACCAAACGCTTCGTTTATGCGATATTTTTACGAAAGAAAATCGGAAAGCTAAAATCTCAAAAGATTTCTATTATATTTTTGCTAATATGGATAGAACTCCAGCCTATGAGGAGTTGATAGAAATGGTAGGAAAAATAGATGTTTAATGGCAGATATTTTCAATTTAGATAAGGAAATAGTATGGATGGAGTAAGAATATATAATCATGATTATTGTGCAGCATGTTATTTCAGGACAGTGGCAAAATATCCTGAAAAAAAATGTTTGATACAGTTAACGGAACGGTGCAATTTGCATTGCGAGCATTGCTTTGTGAGTGCAGAGAATAGTGGAAATGAGATTGAATTTGAAAAGATTGAAAAGATTATTCTCCCCCAGTTAAAGAGAAACCATGTAACTAAGGTTACTTTGACTGGCGGAGAGCCTTTCGTATATAGCCGGCTTCTGGATGTGGTTACGCTGCTTTCCCAACAGGATGTTTCAGTATGTATTTGTACAAACGCAAGTCTTATTACAGAAGATTTTTTGGATAAAATACAAGGATGCCGTGTACATTTTAACGTAAGCCTCGATGGATTTTCCGCCGTTTCTCATGGTAAGTTCCGAGGAAATGAAAGTGTGAATTTGTTTGAGCGTATTAAAGAAAATGTATATATATTAGGGAAGAAGAAATGTCTGAATGGGATATTGGTAACGCCTAATAAATATGCAGCAATCTCAGAATATACGGCTATATGTAATTTTGCAAAGCAGTGTGGAGCCAATTATGTATTGATGAATCCTTTATCGCAGTTTGGCAGGGGTGAAGAGGGGATTTCCAGAGCGTATAATGAAGAACAAATGAGAAGCCTTCAGATGGAAACTGAAAAATATAATGATAGTGAATTGGAAATAGTATATATCAGGTTTCCCAATATGGAACAGAAGCCTTTAGGAGAATGTGTTGCCGGAAAAATAATGTATATTTTTACGAATGGAGATATTGCATATTGTCCATATATGGTTTTTGCTGCCCAAAATGCTGTAAGTAAGTATAGCGGTAAGCAGTTTATGATAGGGAATATTTTTGAAGAAGGGTTTGATTGGGAGAGATGTGTCAAAAACTATCATTTTCCGGTTAGTTTTGACGAAACATGCGCAGGATGCATGAATACTGCATGTAAAAAAGGATGTTATGCAGCCAGGATATCTTGTGGAAATATGCTTACAGATGCAGATTCTGAAATCTGTCCATTAAATATCAAATAAACTGGAACACTGGGGCACGATGATGAAATGATAAGGAGAAGAAAATTGTCTGATAAGCTGAGTTTGCTGTCGCTTAATATAGGGAATCCCTCTCTGGAACGTGCAAAGAAACAATGCAAGTGGCTGGAAAAACGTTCTGAGGATATATTTGTTTTGACAGAAACAAAACAAAGTCAGGGATGTGAATATCTTAAAGAATTTTTCTTACAGTATGGATATGATCTTTTTTCCATGAACACTACAGTTGAATATTATATAAATGCACCAGTATCAAAAACGGGCGATTTGGGTGTTATAATCATAAGTAAATATCCAATTCGCTCTAATTATAATATTTTTTCAGACGATAGTATATATTTTTCAAGACAGACAGAATCAGTTATTGAGTTTGCAGGAAAAGAGCTGGATATTGTTGGCTTATATGTGCCATCTCGTGACCGCAGTGAAGCAAAAATACAGAGAAAAAAAGTTTATATAAATGCAATAGAAAAATATATGGCAGAATCAGGAAAGAATAACAGGATTATTATGGGTGATTTTAATATACTTGACAGGAATCATATTCCTCATTACTCAAATTTTTTTGAATGGGAATATGGATTCTATGATAACTTAATTAATTTAGGTTATCTGGATGCATTTCGGTACTGTCATCCAAATCAGCAGGATTATAGTTGGGTTGGAAGAACGAAAGATGGATACCGATACGATTATTGTTTTGTATCCTCCGCTTTTAAGAAAAATATATTGTCTTGTGAATACATACACGAGACAAGAGAAATACGAATAACGGATCACTCAGCTGTTTCAATTGAATTGCTATGTTAAATATGGAAAGAGGCATTTTTGATGGAAAATACATCAGAAAACAAACCCCAAAAACAAATCTGCACTGCACTGCTTGCCCATGTCGATGCGGGCAAAACCACGCTCTCGGAGGCATTGTTGTATGAGAGCGGAAATCTCCGCAAGCTGGGCAGGGTAGACAATGGTGATGCTTTTTTTGATACGGCGTCGCTGGAACGTGCGAGGGGTATCACCATTTTCTCCAAACAGGCAGTGCTGGAATTGCCGGGTACGGTGCTTACGCTGTTAGACACCCCGGGGCATGTGGATTTCTCGGCAGAGATGGAACGCACGCTGCAGGTGCTGGATTACGCAGTTCTTTTGATTAGCGCTTCTGACGGCGTACAGGGGCATACGCGTACGCTGTGGCAGCTTTTGAAGAAATATCAGATACCAGTCTTTCTTTTTGTAAATAAGATGGACCAGCCAGGCACGGATAAACAAATATTGCTGGCAGAACTTAAGGAAAAACTGGATGAAAACTGTGTGGATTTTTCGGATACAGGTACGGAGGAATTTCAGGAAAATGTTGCTATGTGCCGGGAGGATGTGCTGGAGTACTATCTGGAGCATGGCGAGGTTACCATGGACCAGATAAGAGGATTGATTGGGCAGCGAAAGGTTTTTCCCTGTTATTTTGGTTCTGCCTTAAAACTTAATGGGGTGCGGGAATTTCTTGATGGATTTTCGCAGTTGGTACAGCAGCCCTTATATACAGAAGAATTTGCAGCCAAGGTATTTAAGATTACGCGTGATGGACAGGGAAACCGTCTGACACATCTGAAAGTGACGGGCGGGACGCTGAAAGTCAGGAGCGTAATCACGGACAGGCAGGAGAAAGTGAACCAGATACGCATTTATTCCGGTGAGAAATTTGCCGCAGTGCAGGAGGCAAAGGTCGGCACGGTCTGTGCGGTGACCGGTTTGCAGGAGACATACCCAGGTGAAGGGCTGGGGACTGCCAAGGATTCAGCTGCACCTCTGTTGACGCCGGTACTGACTTACAAGATAATACTGCCGGAAGGCTGCGACATGGGAAAGATGTTTGCCAATCTTTCACAATTAGAGGAGGAAGAGCCGGAGCTTCATATTGTCTGGGATGAGGCATTGCAGGAAATCAGGGTACAGGTGATGGGGGAGGTCCAGCTGGAAATCCTTACGGACCTTATCTGCGAACGGTATGGCGTAGAAGTGTCCTTTGGAACTGGAAATATTTTATATAAAGAGACCATTGCCTGCCCGGCAGAGGGTGTGGGGCATTATGAGCCATTGCGGCATTACGCGGAAGTACATCTGCTGCTGGAGCCAGGGGAGCCGGGCAGTGGGCTGGTGTTTGATACTTCCTGCAGTGAGGATGTGCTGGAGCGGAACTGGCAGCGCCTGATTCTGACCCATCTCATGGAAAAAGAGCATAAAGGTGTGCTTACAGGCTGTGCCATCACTGATATGAAGATTACCTTAGCAGCAGGACGCGCACATCTGAAGCATACTGAGGGCGGGGATTTTAGGCAAGCGACTTACCGTGCGCTGCGTCAGGGATTGATGGAGGCACAGTCTGTATTGCTGGAGCCAATTTACGAGTTTCTCTTAGAAATCCCGGAACAGATGGTTGGGCGTGCCATGACGGATATTGAGCGGATGCATGGAAGCTTTGAGCCGCCTCGGTCTGAGGGTGGCATGGCTCTGATTGTCGGGACCGCGCCGGTAGCGGCAATGCGGGATTATCCCAGGGAGGTTATTCAGTACACTAAGGGAGAAGGAAGGCTGTCCTGTACGTTGAAGGGCTATGAGCCTTGCCATAACACCGAAGAAGTTATTGCACAGATAGGCTATGAGGCGGAGCGGGACCTAGAAAATTCCCCAGATTCTGTCTTCTGTGCGCATGGGGCGGGATTTGTCGTTAAATGGAATGAGGTCAAGGAACATATGCATGTGGAGACGCCATTGTCTGTGCGCCGTATTTTGCAGGAAATAGATGAAGCAAATTATTATGATGGGATATTGAATGTACAGCAAGTGCAGCCAGAGGAAGTGCAGCAGGAGGAAGCATGGATAGGCGAGGATGAAGTGGAAGCAATTCTTTCCAGGACTCTTTGCGCCAATAAACATGGCAAAGAGGCGACAAGAAAAGGCTATCACAGAAAACATGCAGCCGTGAAGGAACATATATCGGCATCGACACGGACTTTCCGTATGCCGGAGAAAAAGGAAGAATATTTTCTGGTAGACGGATACAATATGATTTTTGCCTGGCAGGAATTGAAGGAACTGGCGGAGCAAAATATTGACAGCGCAAGGGACAGGCTCTTAGACATTATGTGCAATTACCAGGGTATCCGTGGCTGCCATCTGATTGTGGTTTTTGATGCCTACCGGGTGCAGAATCACCGTACAGAAATCCTTGATTACCACAATATCCATGTAGTATTTACGAGGGAAGCTGAGACTGCAGACCAGTATATTGAGAAATTTGCCCATGAGCACGGCAAGAAATACCAGGTCACAGTGGCAACTTCGGATGGCCTGGAACAGATTATCATCCGGGGGCAGGGCTGTGCCCTGATATCTGCCAGGGAACTGCAGGAGGAAATCAGCAGGCAGCAGAGAGAAATGCAGGAAGAACTGACAAAACAGCAGCGCGGGGGCAAGCGTTTTTTGGGGGAAGCCATGCCTGAGGAGATGATGGGACAATGAAAAGAAAACAAGCAACTATGCCTGAGGAAGTGATGGGACAATGAAAGGGAAAGTATTTTTGGTAGGTGCCGGTCCTGGCGATGTGGGGCTTCTCACCCTAAAAGGCAAGGAAGTGTTGGAACATGCTGAAGTAGTGGTTTATGACAGTTTGGTTGGTGAGGGGATTTTCCAGTTCGTACCTCAGGAGGCGGAATTTATAGATGTTGGCAAACGTGCCGGGAATCATAAGATGGCACAGAACGAAATCAACCAGCTGCTGTTGGAGAAAGCCCTAGGGGGCAAATATGTGGTGCGCCTGAAAGGCGGGGACCCATTTATGTTTGGCAGAGGGGGGGAGGAATTGGAACTGTTGGCAGCAAACAACGTTCCTTTTGAGGTCGTGCCGGGTGTAACCTCACCGCTGGCGGTTCCGGCTTACAGTGGAATTCCGGCAACGCATCGGGATTTTTCTTCCTCGGTTCATATATTTACCGGGCACCGGAAACGGGGGGAAGCGCTGCAGTTCGATTTTGAAGCCATGGTGCGTATAGGTGGAACATTGGTATTTCTTATGGGAGTTTCTTCTCTGGCAGAAATCTGCCGGGGGCTGCTTGCAGCAGGTATGGAGCCGCAAATGCCAGCGGCAATTTTGCAGCAGGGGACTTGTGCTGCGCAGAAGAAATTGATTTCGAGCCTTGCAGATATGGAAAAAGAAGCACAGCGGCAAGGGGTACAGACACCGGCAATTTTAGTGGTTGGGGAGGTCTGCGCGCTGGGAAACCAGTTTGCGTGGTATGAACAGCTTCCTCTCTTCGGAAGAAAAATACTGGTGACAAGGCCACGGGAGCGCAGCAAGATGTTGGCGGACAGGCTGCGAAGCCTGGGGGCGGAGGTGTTGGAGGTTCCGGCAATCCGCACGGAGCGGATTGCAGAAAATTGCAGGCTCTGGCAGGAATTGGAGAATCTCTTTGCATATCAATATCTTGTCTTTACCTCTCCGGCAGGAGTAAAAACATTTTTTGAGGAATTGCGGGGACGCGGGAAGGACATCCGTTCCCTTGGAATGGCGCAGATTGCGGCTATCGGCATGGGGACGGCAAAGGAAGTGGAGGCGTTGGGGCTTCGTTGTGCCTGGATGCCAGAAATCTATGATGGGCAACACCTGGGGATACTGCTTGGCGAAATCTGCAAAGCTGGAGACAAGATACTGATTCCGCGTGCTGCACAGGGAAGTAGGCAGCTTATCCAGGAAATAGAAAAGAGGGTTTCTGTGGAAATTACCGATTTGCCGATTTACCACACGGTTTATGAGGAATTCCCGGAAGTTGGCGATATCAGGGGGCAGCTGGAAAGGGCAGAGATACATATGGCAGTATTTACCAGCGCTTCTACGGTCAGGGGCTTTGCCAAAGCAGCAGCGGGGATGGATTTGGGGCAAGTGCAGGCAGTGTGTATTGGGGCGCAGACAGAGGCGGCGGCAAAAAAGATGGGCATGAAGACCGTGACAGCTAAGGCGGCGACCATAGACAGCCTTATAGAAGCCTGTATGGCTGCAGCAACTGATATATTATAAGCAACTTGGTTAAATGTCAAGAAAAACTTTAGAAAGATTTTGAGAAAAAAGG
>CANOFO010000120.1 GCA_947565305.1 uncultured Lachnospiraceae bacterium
AAATTATTTACACATAGTATACCATTAATTGTTGCAGAACAATGTTATAAAAAACAATTATGAAAAGAATATTTCAGATTGTCTTTCTCCTTGTGGGTTCTCCACGAAATCTAAAGGCATCAAAACATTAAATTCTGAAAATGTATCAGGAGGAAAGATGCCCTATGGATGTAAATACACAGATTGTTTCCACAACAGATAATTTTAAGAATAAGTTTTCTCATGAAAATGTCTCCGAATACGACAAGCTGTTTCTAAATAGAAATAGGATAAATAAAGTTGACAGAGGAAGTTCCATGAAACAAGAGGACTGCAAATGTTTGGAGCTAAAACAAAACGGGGTACGGGTGATACTGGAATTTCCGAGAAAATCGGAAAATGAAGAAAAGATAAAAAGAGAAGTGAAAGAAATTCTCTCCGGTATTCTTCAGGAACATTTGACAAAAATTTCTGTAACGATTCAGAAATCATAGAAAAGGGGAAGTGGTACATGAACGGAAATAAAAATCTGATTTCAAACAGCGAGGTACATAAGAAGCGCGTTAGAATGTTGTTGCGAGTCAGCTCCGATCAGCAGTTAGAATTAGATGGGGATTTGACCGTGCAGAGGCAGATTGTCCTAGAATATGTGAAAACTTATCCTGACTGGATATTAGATGAAAAAGAATATTTTGAAGGAGGTGTCAGCGGATATAAAAATTCTGTTTCAGACAGGGAGGTTCTACAGGAAGCCTATAGGGATGCCCAGAACCATGAATATGATATACTTGTAGTATATAAAGATGACCGAATCGGGCGCAGAATGTGGGAAATCGGCGGTTATATTATGTCTCTGAAAAATCTTGGCGTAGATATTTATACTGTAAAAGATGGCTGCATTTCTCCGGGGAGTGATGATATCATGGGGCAGATGATGTTAGCGCTAAGATATGGGAATGCCCAAAAAAGCAGTGCAGACACAGGAATACGCGTCAAAGATACAGCTAAGAAGTTAGTCCAGTCAGGAAAATTTATGGGCGGTAAACCTCCCTATGGTTACATATTAGAACATTCCGGCGAAATCAGTAAGCATGGACGAGCCTTGAAACATCTGGTTATCCAACCCAAACAGGCAGAAGTTGTTAAAAATATCTATGAATTGTCCTTGCGCAAAGAATATGGCTCAGCCAAGATTGCAAGTATCCTGAATACAGATGAACAATATAAAAATCTTGCCCCAAATGACGTTTGGAAAAGCGGAACGATTACCAGTATTTTGACAAATCCAATTTATGCAGGTTATACTGCCTACAACCGGAGGGAAAGTCGGGGTGGCAGGCACCGCAGCCTGAATAGTGAAGAATGGATTCTTTCACAAAAGGCAAATCCTGATCTTGTAATTATTAGCGAGGACACATGGCAGAAAGTACAGAGAAAACGGGAAATGCGAAGCAATAAATATACGAAGGCACTGAAAAATCAGGATGTAACAGTGATAGGGCGTAATGACGGTATGCTATCTCTGGTAGACGTTTTGCACTGTGGGTACTGTGGCTGCAAAATGGTCAATGGCAGTAAATATAACTATTGGACGATAAAAGGAACCGGAGAGCGCAGAACGAGCAAGACGGCGATTTACAAATGCCAGAATGCATGGCAGGGTGTTCCGCATGACAAGACAAAGCAGTACAGGGCGGATGTGGTAGAACCGATTGTCTTTGAATCACTGGCAGAATATATCGGCAAATTACAGGACAATGAAAATGTCTTTGAACGGATTGTCGAAAATAACAGAGACGAAAAAAAGCGAAAGGAAGAAGATTTAGAAATGGAAAAAAAACAACTTGAAAAAATCAGACGTGGTATTCGTGTTATGGAAGAACATATTCCGGATGCCATGACAGGGGAATATCCCCTTACTTTAGAAGATTTGGTGCGTAATATTGATACACAAAAAGACAAGGAGCAAAAACAATTGGCTGTTGTGCAGGAAAAAGAAACCGCATTACAGAATACTGTTGTTATTGCAAAAGACTGGGAGGATATTAAGAGTAAGATACCGACATGGCGTGAAATGTTTCTACATGCCGATACACCGACCAAACGGGTTCTGGTAAACAAATTGATAGAACGTATTGACATTACCAGAGAAAAGCTGACTATCAGATTTAAAATCAGTCTGGGAGAGTTTTTGCCCCAGTCCCGAATGAGCAATAACGGAGTGGTACCGCAACAAAGGCTATGATTTTACAATCACATCTTCTACGGCATACGACCACAAATGGGTTTATGGCAGAAATTATTTCAGCAGCATTTCCCGGGTGGTGGATGAAATGTTTACCAATTTCCTTTCAAGGCCCAATGTGCGCCAGCCAATTTTGACCCAGTATTGTGACGGGCAGCGTGTCACCTGCCCAAACTGGATGAGCCAGTGGGGTTCCAAATACCTGGGCGACCAGAATTACTCGGCAATCCAGATTTTGCGCTACTATTATGGCAGCGACATGTATATCAATGAGGCGGAGGAGATATCCGGCATTCCGGCATCCTGGCCGAGAGAGGATCTTGCTGTCGGTTCCAGCGGGGATAAGGTGCGGCAGATGCAGGAACAGTTAAACAGGATTGCCCAGGTGTATACGTCAATCCCCAGAATCACTGCGGACGGTTCCTTCGGACCGGCAACGGAGCGGGCAGTAAGACAGTTCCAGTCCGTGTTTGGACTGCCGCAGACCGGGGTGGTGGACTATCCCACCTGGTATAAAATTTCGGAAATCTATGTGGGGGTTACCAGAATCGCAGAACTGGTGTAGAATCTTCGGATTTATGCTGAATGAGGGTAACTTTATGGTATTTTCCGGGGTTTTTGGGGCATACTTCTTATGAAATTAAAATAAGAGATGTGAAAGGAGGAAAGCAAATGCGCAGCATTTCAGTAATGCTTTCCGACGAACTGGCAGGAGACGCTTTGCGGAGCGTGCCAATACCATGTGAAAGGAGGAAAGCAAATGCGCAGCATTTCAGTAATGCTTTCCGACGAACTGGCAGGAGACGCTTTGCGGCGCGTGCCAATACCATGTAAAAGGAGGAAATGCCATGAATTTTTACAAGTGCAATGAATGCCAGAGCATAGCCATGGAGATTGTGCCCGGGGAGCATGCGGGAGGGAAGGTGTTTCAGGAGCTGAAGGCGAATACCACAGATGCTTCCGGTGAAAAACATGTTCCGGTGGTCACGGAACAAGGCGGCAAAGTGCAGGTAAAGGTCGGGGAACTTGAACATCCCATGTTACAGGAACATTATATTATGTGGATTTACCTGGAGACAGAGCAGGGCGGTCATCTGCGTGTGCTCTCGCCGCAAGATAAGCCGGAGGCAGAGTTTGTGCTGTCTGAGGGCGATAAGGCTGTGGCTGCATATGAATACTGTAACCTGCATGGACTGTGGAAAGCGCTTTAATCAGCGTTTCCCTAAGGTAAAGCCCTCCGGGCAGGATGCGCACGCAAATGCAGATGAATTATGTCGCTGAAGCGATGCATTTGCGGCGCAGAATCCCGCAGAGGGCATTTTTTTATATTTTCTGCGTGTTTAAAGATTTCCTGAGGATTTTGCCTGTGGCAGTCCTGGGGATTTTTTCGATAGGAATGATTTCCTGTGGTATCTTGTACGGTTCCAGATGTTGTCTTAAGTAATCTTCAAATTCCCCAAAATCAAATCCAGGGCCAGAACAGACAATATAGAGGATGGGCACATGGGAATGGTCCGGGTTCTGTGAGGCGGCACATGCACAGTCTGTAATGCCCTCATATCCACTGGCAGCATGTTCAATGTCGGCAGGAGAAAACTTATGCCCATCCACATTGAGGATATCGCCTACGCGGCTGACAAAATAGAAATAGCCATCCTCATCGAAATAGCCGATATCGCTTGATACGATAAAGTCTGAGTGCATGACCTTTTCCGTAAGAGCTCTCTTATGATAGTAACCGGACATGCTGGTGTTGCCCTTGACAGCAATGTAACCATACTGGTTAGGGGTGTCAATTTTACATCCGTTCTCGTCAACAATGCATATCTGTGAGTTGATGGCAGGTTTTCCCAGACAGTTTTCCGCGGGATTCTGGGAAATATTGTTGATGAGTACGCAGCCGGACTCTGTCATGCCGTAAACGTTATATAACAATACGTCTGGATATTGCTGACGAAAAGAGCGTATCTGCGTGGGCGTAACAGACCCGGCAAGAATTTCTAATGTATGAAGGCGGCTGACAGCCTGTATCAGGTCAGGGTCATGGATGTCCAGAAGAAGATTGATATTTGTGTTGACAACAGCCATATAATTGACATGATATTTTTCAATATATCTGCCCAGCATTTCGGCAGTCAGTGAGCGGTTGGTAATCACTGCCGTTGCGCCAGCGTAAAGCGCGGCAAACACCCTTCGGTAGCCGAGTGCCAGGTTAAACGGTATGTTAGTAAAAAGTACCGTTTCGCTGGTTATGTCAGTGCCCGAAGAAAGGTTCTCGGCTTCTGCCAGCATACTTCTGTTCGTGTGCGTGATGAGCACTGGTCTGCCGGTTGTGCCGGTTGTGGCAATGATAGCAGATGTGGCATCGCCTTTGGGATAACTGACATTACCGGAGACAGGAGGGGCGCGGAAAAAATCGTCGTAGCTCTGGCCATTGTTTTTCCTCAAAATCAGCGAGGGTTTGGTAGATTTTAAAATGTCCTGCAATTTATTCCCGGAAATATTTTTCTCAATCGGTACGGCTACCATACCGCTTAGCTGACAACCCAAAAATGCCGCAAAGTAAGCAATCAGGTCATCGGATTCCAATACAATGCGCTGTCCTTTGCGGAGGCTGTGAGATTTCAGGGAAGCAGAGAAAATGTTAGCCTTTTCTGCCAGCTGCTGGTAGCTGATTTTTCTGTCATCGACAATGATGGCTGCTTTATCAGGTGTTACAATGCTGTGTTCAAACACAGCCTGAACAATACTATCCATAAGAAATATTCCCATCCTTTCACCCTGAGAAACGTATGTTATCATAATTCCATCACAATTCTATCACATAATCGAAATGCTTTCAATCATGTAAATGTTAAGGAGCACACATATGAAACCAAGACAGAAACCTCTTGGGGATAAGAATATGATAGGGGCAAACATAACAAGGATCCGCAGGCTCAATAAAATGAGCCAGAAAGACCTTGCAACTAACATGCAGCTTTTGGGCGTTGACATAAATCTTTCCTCTCTCTCCAAACTTGAGGGGCAGAGCAGGATTGCAACGGACAAAGAGCTGTATGCAATCGCGCAGATTTTTAATACAACAATTGATGACTTATTCCGTAAACTTTAGTGTGATATATCAAGTAATTTTATGCTAAACTTGCCTAAAACTCAGTAGCAGGAACGGTAAATGCCAATAATATCCTCGCGGTTTAAAACTGTGGGGTTATGTGACATAATTACCTGCTGGTAATTGAGCACATTGTCTGCAAATGCAGGAATATCTTCTTCGGAAGTTCCATATTCATGCAGCGGCTTTTTCTCGAAGATGGAGGAAATAAGATTATCAAGTTCAGTAAAAACATTTTCCTCCTCGCAGTGCAGTGATTCTTTGAGTATCTTTACCACGGGATCATATTTGTCGCTGCATTCTTTGTGGCTGTAAGCCGTAAGGACAGCGGTCAGCAGGGCGTAGTTTGCCTCGCCGTGCGCCACATGGTATTTGCCGCTGAGCGGATAACTCATGGCATGCACTGCGCCGCAGCCTGCTTTTCCGAAAGCAATGCCGGCGTAATTGCTGGCAATAAGGAACATTTCTAACAAGTCCGGAAGAATGTCTTTCCCTTTTTCACGAATTTGCTGGTATCCACCGATAATCATGCGTATGGCCTCATGTCCAAAAAGCTCCGAATAAGTAGTCGCCAGCGGGGATAGGCTGGATTCGATGGCATGGATGAGCGCATCGATGGAGCTGGTGGCAAAAATCTTATAGGGAAGCTGCTCTAAAAGCTTGGGTATAAAAACAGCTTCCGTTGCGTACATGGGGTCTTCGGCAAGCCGCAGCTTGGAATCCAGGCTGGGGAAGCTTACGATGGAGACATTTGTCACCTCGCTGCCAGTCCCGCAGGTTGTGGGAACCAGGATAAGCGGGCATTTCTTTTCTGCCGGGATTTTCCCTGTAAATAAATCTTCCAGCGGCTGGATGTTTTTCAGGCAGAACAGCTTGGCGATATCCATAATAGTTCCGCCGCCGATGCCGATAATCCTCTCATAATCCCCGCGGATGGCGGATAACATGCCCATAATCATTGGCTCGCTGGGTTCTCCGGAGCCAAACTCTTCCTGGAACAGAACCTGGGCAGGCAGGTTATGGGAGCCGAAATACGGTTCGTAAATGTAACGGCAGGTGATAATCAAATCTTTGGGACCTATCTGAAATGCCTCAATAAATTCGCCAGGCTCTGCAAACTTAAGGATAGAAGTACACAGTGATAATTGTTTCATGGGTTGCCTCCTTAATTTATAATCTAAATGATACCCTTCAATGCAATGCATTTTATATTGGTAAGTTCATCGAACGTAGAGAACACGCCTTCCGTGCCCACGCCAGACTGTTTCCAGCCGCCAAAAGGCATTTCAAAGCTGCGAAAATAACTGGAACCGTTGACGACAACGCTGCCGCATTCCAATTCCTGGGTAAAGCGGGCAGCTTTGGTGAGGCTGGTTGTGAATACGCTGCCTCCAAGTCCATAGACAGTGTCGTTGGCGAGTGCAATTGCTTCCTCTTCCGTCTCAAAGGAGGTTATGGGCATAACGGGACCGAAGACTTCCATATCATGCATGATATCTGCCGTGGCAGGGACGTCTGCGAGAATGGTAGGTTCTACGAATGCGCCGCTGCGCGTTCCGCCCAGGAGGAGTCTGCCGCCCTGGTCAATTGTCAGGTTTATCTGCCGTTCCACTTCGCTGGCTGCTGATTCGCTGATGACAGTCGCCACCTGTGTGCTGTCTTCCAGGGGATTTCCTTTCTGCAAGGCAGAAGCGCGTTTTACGATTTCATCCACAAACTGGGAATAGAACGATTTATGGATGAGGAAACGTTTGGGTGCGCAGCAAATCTGTCCGGCGTTATAAAATCTTGCCTGGACGGCCTCACGGATGGCAAGCTCCAAATCAGCATCGTCAAGGACAATAAAGGCATCGTTGCCTCCTAATTCCAGAGCTACTTTCTTCAAAGTGTCAGCAGCGCAGCGGGCAACAGACTTGCCTACAGCCGTGGAACCGGTGAGGGTGATGGCATGGACATCTTTATGTTCACAGAGAAAGTTGCCAGTGGTGGAGCCGCGTCCGGTCACAAGCTGTACAATGCCGGAAGGAAAGCCGGCTTCCCGAAGCAGGGCAGCAAGTTTGCAGACGGTCAGGGGGTTGTCCGTGGCAGGCTTGATGACGACAGCATTTCCTGATAAAAGCGCCGGTGCAACTTTTTGACTAAACATGTTGCAGGGAAAATTGAAGGGGATGATACATGCGACAACGCCTACGGGTTCGCGTTTTGTCAGCACGATATTTTTATCGTGTCCCCGCTCCATGCCGCTCGGGATGACCTCTCCATATAAATGTTTTGCTTTCTCGCAAAATGCTGGCCAGGAGGTGAAGACGTTATTGATTTCATTTCTTGATTCTGTGATGGTCTTGCCGGATTCGCGCGTCATGGTTTCGGCGAGCTCGTCCTTGTGCTGGCGCACAAGTTCCACGAATCTCATAGCTAATTCCACACGCTGGTATACCGGCACGTTTTTCCAGGATTTCTGAGCCTGAACAGCACACTGGACGGCAAGCTCCACATCCTCGCGCGTGGCATGGGGGATGGTATCTAAGACACTGCCGTCATAGGGGTTTATTACCGAAATAGTTTCATTATTAGATGCTTCTGCAAATTTATCGCCAATTATCATTTTCATAATCATTTGTTATACTCTCACTTGTTAATAGTGATGTTGGTGATATTAAGCTAATACCT
>CANOFO010000121.1 GCA_947565305.1 uncultured Lachnospiraceae bacterium
AGAATGAGTATAATATAATGAATCTTCTCGCCAAGCAGATTCGGCGGACTAAAAATCCAATTAGCATTAAAATTATTCAATTGCAACCACCTCATTCATATTTGGTATTGAGTAATGACACATTTATCATACCTTTTACGATAACTCCGAAGAATTGCATCATATTTCTGCTTACCGGAGCGTATAATAAAATATATGCAAAAAATAAATTTTTGTCTTTCAGACTTATTCCATACATTTTAATACAAGTCGGTAATCAGATAAGTAAATCAGATATATCATCAATCGGAATCAGCACCCCTGCAATCTTTAACATCCTGCTTATTTCATCTATCCCGGAAAATTCCCCTGTCACCTGCAAATATTCCCCATCCCGGAAATACTCTGCTGTTATAATATCCATATGATGTATATTGTGCAATATACCGTCAAGCTCCGCTTTCCTGTCCTCACTCAGTTCTTTTCTGTGAACTGTAACCCGCTCCTTTTCAGCAAGGGCTTCCCGAAATCCTTTTAAGGCATCAAAAGGAACGAACTGCTTCGCCCGGTTTGCCCTGTCCATCTTAGGGTGTGCATTATTCACCACTTCTGTGTCCCCCTATCTGGCGGTTCCGCTCCATCGCCGTACCTGCTTCCTGTAAATCCATACCACGGACAACGGCATTTTTGCCATACCGTCTTTTTATATCAAGAACTGCCCGCTGCAGCTTGCGGTCACGCTCCACCTCTGCATAATCGACAAACAAATCATACTGCTCATACTGGTCCTGCACCAAGCCATTACAAGTCACCTCCAGCCTGCGGATGGGCTTATCTTTTTGCACGATACGCCCATACAAATCAAGGATGTATGGCACAATCGTACGGTAGCTGTTTGCTGCTGCAGACAGTGACACGGTCCCGGTCGCAGGTTTCAGTTCCAGCTCATAGGAATACCCTATGGTTACGGTAAAAGAGCGGGCCATTGTCCCCCGGTCAATCATATCAAGGCAAAGAGCGTCCACCATCTCTTTCAATAACAGGCTGCCCTCCTCAAACGTATAATCCCGCAAAAGCACCTGCCCGCTGGAAAGCGAATTGCTCTGGGGCTTATAAGACTTTATATCTGACATCGTGGCGCTTTCTTTGCCCCACGCATGGTCTATGAGCAGTTCCGCATCCACGCCAAACATTCGGTACAGCATTTCTTCATCTGCCATGGCAATATCTTCCATGGTCCTAATCCCCACATTCTCAAGCCGTTTTACCGTACCAGCCCCCACCCGCCAGAAATCTGTGAGCGGCATGTGGTCCCACAAAGTCTTTCTGTACAATTCCTCATCAAGGTAACCAATATTTTCCTGCACATGTTTTGCCGTGATGTCCAGCGCAACTTTTGCAAGATACAGATTCGTGCCGATTCCCGCTGCCGCCGGAATCCCGGTCCTCTCCCTGATGTCAGCCATTATCTTTCTGGCAAGTTCTCTGGCAGTAAGCTGGTACAGCGACAGGTAACAGGTGACATCCAAAAATGCTTCATCTATCGAATACACATGGATATCCTCTTTTGCAAGATACTTTAGATACACCGCATAAATTTCTGCCGAATACTCTATATACAGCTTCATCCGTGGAGGAGCCATGATATATTGCACATATCGCGGAATCTGGTACACCCTGCAGCGGTTCTTTATTCCCAGTGCCTTCATGGCTGGAGAAATGGCAAGGCATATCGTTCCTTTTCCACGTTCTGGGTCTGCCACTGCCAAATTTGCCGTCATAGGATTAAGCCCGCGCTCCACACACTCCACGGAAGCATAAAATGACTTTAAATCTATGCACAGATATATCCTTTCCTTCATCCGCACCCCTCCATCCAACACATTTTTCCTTAGTATCTGTTTTTATGGGGCTTTTACTCAAGATTAAGAAAAGTTTCCCATTTTGTAATTCATAGTACTAAAATATCGGTTATTATAGAAAATGGGGAAATTCTTATTAAGAAAGGGAATTGCATTTTTGCCGTATTTCCTGTAGAATGGACAGTATCATAATTAAGTATTTCTCCTTAGCAAAAGGCAAAATACTCAGGATACACCGGAAGGAGTTCTAAATCATGAAAAAAGCTATCAACCAATCTACGCTGACTATAATTTTAAACGGATTTTCAATTCTTGCCTTGATTTTTATGGGTATTGCCCTGTTTTCCAACAGCCATATACGAGAACTGCTGAATACGGCTAATGCAGAACGTTTTGACCTTACTTACAATGCAAACCGCTTCATGAACGGCTCTGCGTACCTGACGAACGAAGTGCGTGCGTTTGCAGCAACTGGAGAACAGCAGCATTATGACAACTACATGCTTGAGGTCAATGAGTGGAAAAACCGCGACATCGGCGTTGCCGCCATGCAGGAAATTGGCATTACCGAGGAAGAACAGGCAATGATTGACGAAATGTCATCGCTGTCTAACGAGCTTGTACCACTGGAAGAAGAATCCATGAACATGGTAAAAGCCGGAGACCGTGAAAGCGCCATTGCCTATGTATATGGCAAAGACTATAGTACCGCCATTACAAAGATTGATTCCCTGAAAGAGCAGTTCCTAAATGCACTGGACACGAGAACCCTGGCGCGTATAGACGACCTGAATTTCCAGGCTGGGTTTATCAGAAAGGCAATGCTTACCGCATTGATTGTCATCGCCCTTATCCAATTTGCCATTATGTTCGTGACCAATAAGCGGGTTTTACGCCCGGTCATTGCCGTGCGCGACCAGATGGGGGAAATTTCAAAGGGTAACCTCTCTGCCGACTTTGCATTGAAGTCAAATACCTCTGAAATCGGTATGTTGGTAGAATCTATCCATGAGACAAAACGCGAACTGAAAAAATATATCCAGGATATTGATGATAAATTAGCACAGATGGCAGACGGAACCATGGACCTTACCATCGGGGATGACTACCGGGGTGAATTCCTGCCAATCCAAAATGCAATGAGGCAGATTGTGGATTCACTCAACCAGGCCCTCTCCCAAATCAGCATAACAGCTGACCAGGTATCTGATGAGTCCAGACAAATGGCTTCCGATGCTGAAGGCTTATCCAGCGGAACCGTCCGACAGGCAGCTGCTGTCGAGGAACTGTCAGCCAGTATCCAGGATATCTATGGGCAGGTAGACCGCACCTCCAAAGATGCTGACACTGCCAGCCATCATTCAGCAGAAGCTGCAAAACAGTTACAGATCTGCAGCCAGAAAATGGACGCGCTGACAAATGCCATGAACGATATCTCCGAAGCCTCCCACCAGATTGGCGGCATCATCAAGACGATTGAAGATATTTCCTTCCAGACCAACATCCTCGCACTGAACGCTTCCGTAGAAGCTGCACGTGCAGGGGAAGCCGGCAAAGGATTTGCCATTGTTGCCGGGGAAGTGCAGAACCTTGCAAATAAGAGTTCCGTATCTGCACAGGATATTTCTGAACTGATTGAGAATTCCATGAGGCTCGTGGAATACGGTTCTTCCCTGACCGAAGAGACAACAGAATCTATCTCAGCCGTTGTCTCCAGCGCCCAGGAATCTTCCACTATGATAGAACGTATTGCAGAATCTGCTATTTCACAGTCCCATTCCCTGCAGCAGATAACCCAGGGGATGGAACAGATTTCCGAAGTTGTGCAGACCAATGCTTCCACCGCCCAGGAATCTGCAAAGCTGGCAAGAGAACTGCAGAGCCAGGCAGAAAGCCTGAAAGTTTCTGTACATAGATTCCGGCTGCGCGGATAACATATCTGCCTACCGTAAGTTTTCTGGTAATATAATGCTATTATTGTAAAAACCCGAAAAGGAGACCTCATGAACGTTGTTGGAATCATCGCTGAATACAACCCTTTCCATCGGGGGCACGAATACCAGATACACAAATTAAAAGAACTCTGCCACGCAGACTACGTGATTGTTGCCATGAGCGGAAACTTCGTGCAGCGAGGCGCGCCTGCCCTGATGGACAAATACAGCCGCACCCTGATGGCGCTTAACTGCGGGGCAGACCTTGTCCTGGAACTTCCAGCTTTATTTGCCACCGCAAGCGCAGAATACTTTGCCATGGGCGGCGTTGCCCTGCTAAACAGCACCGGCATCGTTACCCATCTGGGCTTCGGAGCAGAGACGGATAATGATACACTGCTGCCGGAACTTGCAGATATCCTCCTTCAAGAGCCTGAAATTTACCAAAAGCGCCTTCGCCAGGAACTGAGAAAGGGCAGTTCTTTTCCCACTGCCCGCTCTGCTGCCTTGCTGCACTATTGGGCTGCTGCCAATTCCATGACCATACAGAATACTTTCCCTGCACTGTCAGAAGTGAAAGATACCCTTGCCTCCCCAAATAACATTCTTGCCCTGGAATACCTGCAAGCGCTGGCTGCTTTACATTCTGACATCATCCCAGTGCCAATTCTGCGCAAAGGCAAAGGCTACCATGACACATCGTTGAAATCAGAGAAACAAGATACAGACCCCTTCAATCAAGACTTTTGCTCAGCCTCTGCCATTCGCTCCTATTTGAAAGATAACAATACAAAGTTACCAGAAACTTCTATGCCCAGAATTGCTTATGGGATATTGAAAGACTACCCCCATCCGTTTCTGTTTGAGGATGATTTCTCTCAGCTGCTCCAGTATGAACTGCTGACCAATGACATAGAACGCCTTGCTTCCTGGGGCGGCAGTTCCCTGGAACTTGCTCACCGTCTGCTAACAGAGCAGGAACGCTTCACAAGCTGGAGCGGCTTCTGCCAGCATATAAAAACAAAGAACATCACCTATGCCAGAATTAGCCGCTTATTCGCGCATATGCTGCTGCATATCCGGCAGGAAGAATACCAACAATTTCCAACACCTGCCTATCTGCGTATCCTCGGCTTTCGCAAAGCAGCGGCACCGCTGCTCTCTTCCCTAAAGAAGAACAGCAGCCTTCCAATTATCACAAGTCTTGCAGATGCCGGCCATTTTTTACCAGCCACGGCAAAAAAACTGCTAGATATAGATATACGCGCCAGCGATTTGTACCGCCTGTGCCTCAACGCCAAGGGGGATGATACATTAAAAAATGATTACAGGCAGCAAATCATCCGCCTGTAACCATTCCTGTAAAATCCTCAGATAACTCCTCATCTATCGCCTGTAGATGAACCTGGATTCTAAGTGAGACTCTGCATCAGTGATGGAACAAACGTATCCCCGTAAAGCACATTGCCATCTGATATTTATTGCAGGTGGCAATTACGTTGTCATCACGAATCGAACCGCCAGGTTCTGCCACATAGGAAACACCACTCCTATGTGCACGTTCAATATTATCACCAAAGGGGAAGAATGCATCCGAGCCCAGCGCTACGCCGCTCATCTGGTCTAACCAGGCACGTTTCTCCTCCGGGGTAAACACCTCAGGCTTCACCTTAAATATCTTCTCCCATGCGCCGTCAGCAAGGACATCCATATAATCCTCACCGATATAGAGGTCAATCGAATTATCACGGTCTGCCCGCCCTATGCCGTCCACAAACTGAAGATTCAGCACTTTCGGTGACTGACGGAGGAACCAATTATCCGCTTTCTGCCCGGCAAGCCTGGTACAATGGATTCTGGACTGCTGCCCGGCTCCAATCCCGATTGCCTGTCCGCCCTTGGCATAGCATACAGAATTGGACTGTGTATATTTCAGGGTAATCATAGCGATTGCCAGGTCTATTCTGGCAGATTCCGGAATTTCCTTATTCTCTGTTACCACATTTGCAAAAAACTCTTCATCAATCTTTAACTCATTTCTTCCCTGCTCAAAGGTAATGCCAAACACCTCTTTGCGCTCAAGCGGGTTCGGTACATAATCCGGGTCAATCTCTATTACATTATAATTTCCTTTTTTCTTGGCTTTTAAAATCTCCAGGGCCTCTGGCTCATATCCTGGCGCAATGACGCCATCGGAAACTTCACGCTTGATAATCAGTGCCGTTGCTGCATCACAGACATCGGACAGAGAAATAAAATCCCCGAAGGAAGACATGCGGTCCGCACCCCTGGCCCTTGCATATGCATTGGCAAGAGGAGTAAATTCCACATCCATGTCATCTACCCAGTAAATCTTCTTCTCTACCTCTGACAACGGCAGGCCTACCGCTGCCCCCGCCGGCGAAACATGCTTAAAAGACGTGGCAGCAGGAAGCCCTGTTGCCTGCTTCAATTCTTTTACCAGCTGCCAGCCGTTAAATGCATCCAGAAAATTGATATAGCCCGGCTTGCCGTTCAGGACTTTGATGGGCAGCTCGCCGTTCTCCATATAAATTCTGGAAGGTTTCTGGTTGGGGTTGCATCCGTATTTCAGTTCTAATTCCTGCATAAATTCCTCCTGATTCTCGTATGATTTTTTCTGAAAATGTTAATTTCATTGCAGCACAGACACATCATTTATCATGCATTCTTATTTACAATACGCGTCTCAAATGTACCATTTGCAATATCTATGTACCTGACAAAGAGCGACACCTTATTGTCTTCATTGAGGCTGTTCCATACTTTGTCTGTAAATAAATCAATGCTGCCGTCAATATCTACCAGCTTCGGTTCTCCTTCAAAACTCGGCAGCGGATTGCCGTCCCCCATATAAGTATGGATAAAACGCCCCTCACCGTCCAGCGGATTCTCATACGCATAAGTATAGCGGCTGCAGGATGCCGGATTGCCATTATCACTCTTCAAAATGGACATGGCATAATTATAACTGCCATTTTCCACATGCATAATACCAGAAATTCGCGGTGTATAATTCGGTGCATCCGGTTCAAATTCCCGCGTACGCAACGACTGTTCAAAAGTCTGCTGCTTGTCCATCAGCTCATAAATCGTATCCGTCTGGTCCCCATTGGTAACAATCGTTTTATTGCCCAATACACGCACCGGCGCATATATAATCAGGCTTGGGTCGCTCAGCTTCGCCTCATCAAATGCCTTGGTGCGAATTCCCTCCCCATCTTCCACAAAAATACGGTTTCTGCTATTCTCACTTCTTCCCATAATAAAATAAGCAGTCACCGCATACTTCCCATCTTGGGACTTCCCGATTACAATTCCTCTGCCGGGATATGAATTCTCTTTCAGTTCTGTCTCCAATGATAATTTCTTCACGAAATCTCCTCCTTTGCAAAAGCAATTTCTGAAACGTCAGGCATACAAATTCATAGCGTCTTTCTTTACATCTATGGCTATAAGATAACAACTGCCTGTGAGAACTGTTTTATGAGTATCCCCCAGGCAGGTTCATTCTATATGGCAATATATGCGCCTTTCCGCGCTTGTTATGCTATTACTGTTGCTGCTGTTTCTCTGCCAATTTCTCTTTCCTCTCATCCAGAAGCGCATCAATCGCGCTTACCAGCTTACCAATCTCCGGCTTTGTCAGCTGTGCATCTGCACCCAGCATCTCACCCTTATGCCGCATCTCCTCATTTACCAGAGACGAGAAAATGACAACCGGAATATGCTTGAGATCCTCATCCTCTTTCACCAGCTTGGTCAGACGGTGTCCATCCATCAACGGCATCTCAATATCCGTAATAATCATATGTACTTTGTCATCCAAAGTACCCTCTTTCCTGAATTCAAGAAGCTTATCCCATGCTTCCTGTCCATTGCTGTTGACAATCAGCTTGGTATATCCCGCTTTCTTGAGACAGTCGGTAATCAGTTTGGACAACAATGGGGAATCTTCCGCAATCAGGATAGGGGAATCGCTTCTGTTGCGTTCTTCCAGGCTTTCCAAATCGGATACCTGAAGTCCTGTCTCCGGGCTGATATCCGTAACAATCTTCTCGAAATCCAAAATAACAATCAGCCTGTCCTCAAGCTTAATCACACCAGTGGATACACCGGATTCCACTATATTCTGTCTGCAGGAAATCATAAATCTCACTAT
>CANOFO010000122.1 GCA_947565305.1 uncultured Lachnospiraceae bacterium
TTGTGAGCAAAATATTATTTTTTTATCCTTCTTATCAAGGAGATGAGAGTGACGAAACCTTATATACAGATATCCCATTGTCAGTGGTCTCTCTTGCCAACAGACTGCATGGAAAATTTGAAATAGAAATAGTGGATGAGAGAATCAATCCGGTCACTGATTTGCATAAGCGCTTAAAAGATGTAATTGCAGTAGGAATCAGCTCCACGACAAGCTGTCAGATTATCAATGGGCTTCGCTTTGCTGAAAAGGTAAGGGCATATGATAAGCATATTAAAATTATCTGGGGAGGCTGGCATCCCAGTCTGATGCCGATGGAAACGCTTCGGCATGAATTGGTAGATATTGTTATTCAGGGACAGGGAGAAGTTGTGATGGAAAGGCTTGCCGCCTGTCTGGAGGAAGCAGGGGATATTTCCACAGTTCCTAATATTTTATATAAAGACCGAGATGGAAAAATCATTGTAACAAAGAGGCAGGAATTTCGTGATTTGCAGATGCCGCGCAGTATGAAAACGGGATATCGCCATGTCAAAATGACGGATTATATTCATTCAGGGTGGGGAAATCAAAGGATTCTTGGGTATGAGTCTAGCAGAGGATGCCCTTATCAGTGCAGCTTCTGCTCCATTAGTTCACTGTTTGGCTGTAAATGGTATGGGATTCCGGCAGAGGATGTTTTTCAGGATATTTGCTATTTAAAAAATGAATTTCAAATTGATGCAGTCCATTTTTTTGATAATAATTTTTTTGTGAATCGTAACCGGGCATTTGCATTGGCGGACATGATAAAGCAGGAAAATATAAAGATTAAATGGGATGGAACTGTAGTAGTCAGACAATTTTTGAATTTTAAGGAAAGGGAAATAGCATTATTAAAACAGAGTGGCTTTTATCGGATTATTGTGGGAGTAGAATCAGGAGATGAGGAGGTACTTACCCATATTCACAAGCAGCACCATAGGGAAGAGGTCCTGGAATTGGTGAGAAGGTGTAAAGAATTAGAGCTTCTTCCCTCACTGTCGTTTATGGTGGGATTTCCGTGGAACCCCGAAAAGGATTTTTATAACACTGTAAATCTGATTGAGGAGATTAAGCGTATCTATCATAAGACAGAAATATTACTGTTTGTCTTTTCTCCATATCTGGGGACGCCGCTGTATGATATTGCAAAATCATTTCACATGGTTTTTCCGGAAGAGTTGGAGGGGTGGGCACAATTTACATATGACAGACCGAATACGCCATGGTTGACAGAAGGTCTGAAACGAAAAATCCATCGCTATTTAAGCTTTTTTGGAACAAAACAAATGGCGGAGGAACAGAAATCGTTTTATAGAGGATTTGAAGGCAATGGAAGTTAATGTAATGGCACGGGAGTACAGTCTTGTCATCATTGATATTGATTTCTTTTTAAGGTATTGTATACGCTTTACAGAGAAAGAGTGCGACAGGCTGATGGAAAATATAAAAATATTTTTTGTGAATGCCTTTGCAGGTATGGATTTCTTTCATCAAGATGGATGTGATGAGTTTTACATAGTAATGGAAGGATTTGATAATAGCAGGGCGAGGGAGTTTGTTGAAGCGGTCAGAGGTAGATTTCGCAGGGAACGGGCAGCAGCATTTTTGGGTGAGGAATACCGAAGGGTTCGTATGACTTTCAGCGCAGGAATTGCTTCCTGTCCGGAGAATGGGAATGGGGAAGTGGTGTTCAAAAAAGCAGTTACGGCATTATTTATGGCTAAGGCAATGAGGCATGACCAGGTGAGATGCTATGAGGAAATAATTTTGGAAAATCCACTCCGGTGTTTGCTATATCATGATATTACCATTGAGACTTATGCGGGAAGCTGGGGAGAGATAGGAAATGTCAGGGAAAAGACCCATCGAAAGCAGGGGCGCTTTTGGGAACCGCAGGCAATTGCAGCATCAAAGGATGGAAGGATTTATATTGCTGACCAAAATAATCATCAAATCTTGGAGCTGGAAGAAAATTATCTGATTCCAGCTGCCGGAAGAGGGCGCTATGGACGTCCTTATGATGGAATTTTGGCAACGGAAGGAGGGCTGAATAAACCAACGGGATTGTGTGTTCATCAAAAGGATGTCTATATTACCGATACAGGAAATGATATGGTATTTCGTCTGGATAGGGAAAAGAGAAGGCTTTATCATGTGTGTGGGACGGGAGTGCCAGGCTATTGGGGAGATGGGGGAGAAGCCAAGGCTGCGTACTTGAATAAGCCTGGCGGAGCTGTGGTTGATGCAAGGGGAAATCTGTATGTCAATGACATTGCCAATAATGTCATCAGAAAAATAGACACGCAGGGAATTATAAGCACATTTGCAGGAAATGGGGCTTTTGGGTTTGGCGGTGACGGAGGTTTGGCGGTTCATGCCTCTTTTCATGAAATATATGGGATTGGTATGGACAATCAAAGAGAGAAGCTTTATCTTGCAGATTATTTTAATCACAGAATCAGATGTATCAATGTGAGAACCGGATATATTTGTACCATTGCAGGAAATGGTATGCCGGGGTATGCCGGAGACGGCGGTCCGCCAGAGAAGGCTTCCCTGAATCGACCGGTTGCGGTATGCACAGACTGGCAAGATAATCTCTATATTGCAGAGTCTGGCAATCACAGCATTCGTATTATTTTGGCTTCTCAAAACCGTATTTACACTTTGGCAGGAGGATGCGGAATGGGCAGCGGTTTGCGGGAAACCGTAAGGGATTTTCGGCTGGCAAATCCCAATTCCTTATGTGTGATGGGTCAGGCGCTATATTTTCTGGACGGCGCAAATAACAGATTATGCAGAATAAATTTATCGGAGGTATTAAAATGACAATGAGTATAGAAGAAAAAATGAAAGCAATTATTGCATCTAGGATGAAGGACCAGAATAAAGTGAAGCAATTAGCCTATGACACGCCATTGCTGTCTTTGGGAATTGATTCTATTTTGGCGTTGTCCATTTTAGTGGAAATGGAAGAGGAATTTAATATAGAGATTGACGACAGTGACCTTAATATGGATAAGATTAAGGATATCAATTCCTTTGCCGGTTTAGTCAGAAGTTATCTGGAGAAATGAGAGAGATAAAGGCAATAAATTGTATTGTAAAGCCAGATGCCGGATTGTGCAATCCCTCCAGCCTGTATTTTGATAATAGGAAAGAAGAGTTGTATATCTGTGATATGGGAAATGCAAGAGTGGTCAGATATTTCTATTGTTCTGGGAAGCTGCAGGATATTGGCCAAGATACAGAAAGTGGTAATTTACTGATAAAGCCGCTGGCACTTACAATGGATGGAGAGAATCACCTGTTTGTAACGGATGTGCAGCGTAACTGCATATTACAATATGTTAACAGAAGCTTTTTCGATATCCCCATCAGACGAAAATTAAATCTGCCGGGAAGTGTCACGGTTGGAGATAAAGGGGCTGTTTATATCAGTGATTTCCACCATAATCGGATAATAAAGAGGTGTCCTGCAAATAAGACCTTTGTGCTGGAAGAGATACCATGCCTGCAGATGTATGGCATTTTCTATAAACATTTCTGGCTTTACATTACAGATACAGGTCATAACAGAATTGTTCGATATCATACGGTAAAAAAATATTTGGAAGTGATTCCCTGGAGTGGGATAACGCCAATTGCTATTGCAGTTGGCGATGACAATAGGATTTACTTTAGTGAAAACAGGCGGATTTTCTGCCTGTTTTCTGATGGGCGGAAGGTTTTGCTGCTGGATAAAAAACTGTGGAAAGAATACAATTTTGAAGGGCTTGGACATATCGGCGCGATAGCCATTAAAGATGAGAAGTGTCTCTTTTTTTCAGATACCATCAAAAATTGTATTTATGAGATACTTTTATAGGAGAAAGCAATGGAAAAAGTATTATTGTTGGCCTTAAAAGAAACAAGGGTAAATGCTCAGTTATATGACCAGAATTTGTATGAATTTCGCTCCCGTAATCGTTTATGGAATACGCCGCATCTGGGGCTGCTAACGGTAGGAGCTATTCTTGCGGAAAAATTTGTTGTGGAATATATTGACTTAAATTATGAAAGCATAGCGCATTATGAGTATGACTATGTATTTATCTCGCCTACTACTTCTCAGGCTGAGCAGGCTTATGCGCAGGCTGCTGCTTTCAGGAAGCATGGGGTCAAAGTGGCATTGGGAGGTCCCCACGTAACAATGCTTCCGGAAGAGGCGTCTGTTTTTGGGGATTTCATTTTTGTGGGGGAGTCAGAAAACACATTGAGACAGTTTCTGGAAGGAGATAGGAAAAAGATATATGAGGAGGGGATACATCCGGATATGTCGCTTGTTAAGCAGCCATTGTATGAATTGTGCAGAAAATATCTATACAGTAGTATTCCAATCCAATTATCCAGAGGATGTCCTCATCAATGTGAATTTTGTCTGTCATCTGCTGTTTATGGTCAAATCATAAGAAGAAAATCACTTTCACAGGCATATCAGGAGCTTAGTATTGTAAAACAGTATTTTGAGAAAAAATTAATTTTCTTTACAGATGATAATTTTTTTCTGGATATATCGTATTCTTTGGAAATCATGAGTATGCTGAAACGGCTTAACTTAACATGGTATGCCTTTACTGACATTTCTATATACAGAAAAAAAGAGTTGTTGGATAAGCTATACGAGTCAGGATGCCGCAAACTTTTGATAGGATTTGAAAGTTTGCGCCCAAATAACTTAAGGGAAGTGAATCATTCCGGCTTTAAGAGCGCAAGGGTGCCTGAATATGAGGAGGCAGTCAGGGAAATTCAATCAAAAAAAATAGGTGTTGTGGGGAGCTTTGTGCTGGGACTCCCGTATGATAATGAGGATACCTTTGACGAGTTGTATCAATTTATTTATGATACCTGCATTTTTGGAACGAATGTTACCGTATCAACACCATTTCCCGGCACAAAATTATTTGAGAAAATCAATAGGACGCAGCCTCTGAAAAGAGAGTGGTCCCAATATGACGGTTTTACTCTGCTGTATGATATTCCCGGAATAGACAGAGATTTGTTTCAAGAACGATATCTGCAATTTATTAATCGAATTAATTCAGAAGAAAGACTGAAGCGTGTCGTAGAATATTTTAAAAATAGGTAAGGATATGGAAGGTGCGTGATGGATGAGAGGTATATTGTATTATGATACAAAGTATGGAACTACAGAAAAAATCAGCAGATGGATAAGTGCCGAAGTATCTGTTGGCAAGGTTGAAATGAGAAATATTTATGACGGTATAATAGATATGGATTGCGATTTCTACATATTAGGTTGTCCAATATACATTGGAAAGCCCAGAACAGGTATGTATCAATTTATTGCAGAGCACAAGGCACATATGAAACATACGCCGATATTTCTCTTTATTGTCTCATGGGCACAGTCAACCCAATACCATCAGGAATGTAACCGTTTTCTTGATTTGATGGAGTATTATCTTAAGCCCGCAGAGCCTGTGCTTTCTGTATCTTTGCCGGGAAGTCTGGTTTTGGATAACCTTACCGGCAGGGATTACAATGCTTTAACAAGGCTGCTGGGGAGAATTGATAAGCTTTCAGACGAGTTTCAGGCAAAAGAAATAGAGTTTGTAGACAATACGGATGAGAAGGAGAGTAGGGAATTTGGAAAGGCAATCAACAATTGGCTGCAACATTCGTACCATATGTTTTGATTATTATGGCACGCTGGTTCAAACGAGGCAGGGAGAACCCTTTACGTTAATTGAGAGGTGGATAAAGGAGTCCGGTTCCATCAATAAGATTGGCATGTCTTTTGCAAAGGAACGAGTCAGACTTTTATATCATGTACCTGTTTTTTATACAGGGAAGCAGCTGCTGGAAAAGTGTTATGCAGAGGTTTGCCGTAAATATCAGATAGAACCGAAGATGCAGCCTTTTCTGGAATATGTAAAGAGTGTGTTTTCAGATACGGTACTGTTTGAGGGGACAAAAGAGGTCTTGGAGAATTTAAGAAAAAGGTGTGCAATAGGGTTAGTGACAAATGCGGATAATGATATTTTGTATCAATCTATTCAGAAGCATGGTTTACAGTTTGACTTTGTAATCACCTCAGAGGCTGTGCGCTGCAATAAACCGGGAAAAGCCATATTCCAAAAAGCGATTGCAGGTGCAAAGGTATCAGCCGGTGAACTACTGATGGTGGGAGATTCTCTTACAGAGGATATGCTGCCGGCAAGAGAAATGGGAATGAACTGTGTTTGGATGAACAGAGAGCACAGGGTGCAGGGGGTAAGTGAGAATTTGAGGCAAATTTTTGATATCAGGGAGCTGTTGGAAAATGAATCGGGTAGTGATAATTGATGCGAAACGTTCTCCAATGGGCAGTATTCCGGGAGAATTGAATGGTGTGGAAGAGACTGTGCTTTTAAGCAAGGTCTTTGAAGCCCTGCATAGGACATGGAAAAAAATAGAAGTAGATGAAGCAGTCACAGGGAGCAGTTTTCCGCTGGAGAGGGACAACTTGTGCAGAAAGGCTGTGCAAATGGTAAAGGGACTGGAAAACGTTCCATCTTATACCATATGTAAAACCTGCGCATCCTCTGACGAAGCATTGCGGGATGCTTACTTTAAAATCAAAGCAGGAGGAGCAGAAGCAATATTAGTAGGCGGGTGTGAAAAAATAAGCAATTCTTCGTATGTCCTTCGTTATATGAAAAGGAATGTGAAGGGGGCAGTGAGCGGAAAACTGCCCTGTTTTTCTGATATAGAGGACAAAATACAGGAAAATGATATGGCATATATAAGTGAGATGCTGTCAAAGAGGTACCATATTACAAGAAAACAGCAGGATGACTTTGCTTTAGATAGTATTTATAAGGCAAGGCTTGCTGCGCAAAAAGGGCGTTTTAAAGAAGAGATAACGCAAATTGCATATGAAGTACAGGGGCAGTGGCACAGGGTTGACGAGGATACATGCCTTAAGGCAGCCAGAGAAGAAGATGTGGTTAGAAGCAGTCAGCCCTTCTTTCTGGCAGACGGCGCACTTACCCAGTATAATGCGGCGCCTATGTGCGATTGTGCAGCGGCTGTATTGGTTGCAAATAGAGACTACGCGCTGAAGAAAGGCATAAATATTTATGCAGAAATGACAGATTCTGTTTCCATTGGTGTATCCAAAATAAAAAAGGGAAAGGCAATGGCGGAGTGCATATCAAAATTGCTAAAAAGAAATCTGCTGCAAGTATCGGATATTGATTTGTTTGAAATCAATGAATCGTTTGCATCACAGGCAATCTATACAAAGCAGCAGTTGGGAATTGAGACTGACAGAATGAATGTCAACGGCGGCAATCTGGCATTAGGCTATCCAATTGGAGCTACGGGGCTGAGAATGAGTATTTCTTTGATATATGAGATGCTTCGCAGAAGAGCAAGGTATGGGATAAGTGTAATGTGTGCAGGGGGCTGTATGGCAATTGCAACACTGTTTGAAAATGTTTTCAGTACGGAGAAAGGTTGAAAATACTATGTTAAATTATCAATCCTATGATGTGGCGGTGATGAATTATCCTTTATTTCAAAGGAATACACCCAAGATAAATTTTTGTGAAATTGTAGAAGCAAAAAGTATAGAGAAGGACTATAAGGTTCCGATTTATATCCACATTCCCTTTTGTGAAAATTTATGCAAGTTTTGTATTTACAATCGGATGCGTGTAAAAAAGGATAGTGAAATCAAGCCGGTGATCGACAACGCCTTTTTTTCAGCAGACAAGGCAACTCTCA
>CANOFO010000123.1 GCA_947565305.1 uncultured Lachnospiraceae bacterium
AGAAAGGAAGCATTTATCATGAAACATGTAAAGACATTAAATACAAGAAAATTACAGAGCACAGTTAAGAGAGGCGGCTGCGGAGAATGCCAGACATCTTGCCAGTCTGCATGTAAGACGAGCTGCACGGTCGGCAACCAGAGCTGTGAGAACAAATAATTTCCAGCAACAGACATTTATATGACAAATACGGACCGTTCGCAAGACGAGCGGTCATTTGTGCGTTATATTTAGAAAAGGAATCTTATTCCTTTTCTATTTAAGAGTGCAGGGGCGTGGAATAGAAAGAGAGGAATCAGCGTGGTCCACCAGTATAAGAACAACGGCTATAACCTTGTTTTGGATGTGAACAGTGGAGCAGTGCATGTGGTGGATGATGTCACCTATGATGTGATTGCCTTATATGAGGCAAATGCAAAAGAAGAGATTATAAACAGGCTCAATGATACATATCCAGAGACGGAGATTGCAGAGAGCTATGAAGAAGTCCGTGAGCTTGCGGCAAATGGCGAACTGTTTACGGAGGATGAATACGAAAATTATATGGAGCAGTTTAAGGACAGGCCTACGGTGGTCAAAGCATTATGCCTTCATATTGCCCATGACTGCAACCTCAGTTGCCGCTATTGTTTTGCCGAAGAAGGGGAATACCATGGGAGAAGGGCAATGATGTCCTTTGAAGTGGGAAAAGCCGCCTTGGATTTTCTGATTGCCAACTCTGGCAACCGCAGGAATCTGGAAGTGGATTTCTTTGGCGGTGAGCCGCTTTTGAATTTTGAGGTGGTAAAACAGCTGGTAGCATATGGCAGGGAACAGGAAAAGCTTCACGATAAGAACTTCCGTTTTACGCTGACTACCAATGGAGTGCTGTTAAATGATGAAGTGATGGAGTTTGTAAATTGGGAGATGGCAAATGTTGTCCTGAGCATTGACGGAAGAAAAGAAGTGAATGACAGGATGCGTCCTTTCCGCAAGGGAGCTGGCAGTTATGACCTGATTGTCCCCAAATTCCAGAAACTTGCCGAGAGCAGGAATCAGGACAGATATTATGTGCGTGGGACTTTTACCCATAATAATCTGGATTTTTCCAAAGATGTGCTTCATCTGGCAGATTTGGGATTTCAGCAGATATCTGTGGAGCCTGTGGTGGCACAGCCGGAGGAAGAGTATGCACTGCGTGAGGAGGATTTGCCGCAGCTGTTTGAGGAATATGACAGCCTTGCCGTAGAGATGATTAAACGCCACAAGGAAGGAAAGGCTTTCAATTTCTTTCATTTTATGATAGATTTAGAGGGAGGACCCTGCGTGGCAAAACGTCTGTCGGGATGTGGCTCCGGTACGGAGTATCTGGCAGTGACACCCTGGGGGGATTTCTATCCTTGCCATCAGTTTGTGGGAAATGAAGCATTTCTGATGGGAAATGTCATGGAGGGCATACAGAATACGCAGATACGGGATGAGTTTAAGTCCTGCAACGTGTATGCCAAGGAGAAATGCAGGAACTGTTTTGCTAAGTTTTATTGCAGTGGCGGCTGTGCTGCCAATTCTTACAATTTCCATGGCAGCATCAAGGATGCCTATGATATTGGCTGCGAGCTGCAGAAAAAGCGGATTGAATGTGCTATTATGATAAAAGCGGCATTAGCAGAAGAAGGGTAAGATTAATCCGCTATAGACAGTGTGGCGCTAATAAATATAAAAACCGGCAGCAGCTGTCAGAAAAACCGCAGCAGCCGGAAGAGAAAAGACAGGAGAGGAAAATCATGAAAAAAGGAAAAGCAGCGGGGATTCTGGTTCTGATTTTGGTGATTATGGCAGGGATGTCCTGGTACGCCGGAACCATTATCTCAACGGTTGGTGTAGGAGAGAACCGTAATATTAAGCTGGGGCTCGACCTTGCGGGCGGTGTCAGCATCACCTATGGGGCAGTGGAGGATAATCCGTCAAGTGAAGACATGTCGGACACTATCTACAAGCTGCAGCAGCGTGTAGAGAATTACAGTACAGAGGCCAGCGTATATCAGGAAGGCAGTAATCGAATCAATATTGAGATTCCGGGTGTTTCTGATGCCAATGCAATTCTGGAGGAATTAGGTAAGCCGGGTTCTATGGAATTTCAGGACGAGGATGGAAATGTACTCGTAAGCGGTACCGATATCCAGAATGCCCAGGGTGTGCCATACAAAGACCAGACAACGGGCAAGACAGAGTATATTGTGGAATTGACGCTGACAGATGAAGGCGCTGTGAAGTTTGAGGAGGCAACGGCAGCGAATGTCGGCAAGACGATGCCGATTGTCTATGACGGCGAGGTTATCAGCGCACCGTCCGTGAATTCAGCCATCAGCGGCGGCAGGGCGCAGATTGAAGGAATGGAAAGCCTTGAGGCGGCGGAGAATCTTGCTTCCGTTATCCGTATCGGTTCCCTGTCCCTGGAACTGGAAGAACTGAATTCCAAGGTTGTAGGCGCACAGCTCGGTGAGGAGGCAATTTCCACCAGCTTGCTGGCGGCAGTCATCGGTCTGATACTGGTAATGATTTTCATGATCGTTGTATACCGGCTGCCTGGATTTGCAGCCAGCCTGGCTTTGGTTTTATATTCGGCATTGACGGTATATGCATTATGGATTTTTGACATAACGCTTACCTTGCCGGGTATGGCAGGTATCATTTTATCCATTGGTATGGCGGTGGATGCCAACGTCATTATCTTTGCTCGTATCCGCGAGGAGATTACGGCAGGGAAAACAGTTAACACTGCGATTAAGCTTGGTTATGAAAAGGCATTGTCTGCGATTGTGGACGGCAACATCACGACTTTGATTGCAGCGGTAGTTTTGGGAATGCGCGGTTCTGGTCCGGTGAAAGGATTTGCCTATACATTGGGAATTGGTATCGTACTTTCCATGTTCACGGCCTTGGTAGTGACACGCTGGCTGATGAAATGCTTCTACGCCTTAGGCTTGCAGGATGAGAAGTTCTACGGCAAGGCAAAGGAGATGAAAACCATCAATTTCCTTGGCAAGAAAGCAATCTTTTTTGCAATATCTGCTGTCTTGATTGTCGGCGGATTTGTGGGAATGGGAATCAACAGCAGCCAGGGCAACAATATACTGAACTACAGCCTGGATTTTGTGGGCGGTACTTCCACCACAGTTACATTCAATGAGGATTACAGCATTGAAGAGATTGACCAGAAGATAGTGCCTGTGGTCGAGAAAGTGACCAATGACCCCAATACACAGACCCAGAAGATTGAGGGAAGCAACCAGGTTGTCATCAAGACACGTTCTCTGGAACTTTCCGAACGTGAGGCATTGAATCAGGCATTGATGGATGAATTTGGCGTGGATGAAAATGGAATCATTGCCGAGAATATCAGCTCGACCATCAGTTCTGAAATGCGGTCAGATGCTGTATGGGCAGTAGTGATTGCAACCATCTGCATGTTGATATATATCTGGTTCCGTTTCAAGGATATCCGTTTTGCGGGCAGCGCGGTCCTTGCTTTAGTCCATGACGTGCTTGTAGTACTGGCATTCTATGCAGTTGCCAGGATTTCTGTGGGAAATACCTTTATCGCATGTATGCTGACGATTGTAGGTTACTCCATCAATGCCACGATTGTCATTTTCGACCGTATCCGAGAGAATCTGGGCACAGCGAAGAAGAAAGACCCGGAAAGCCTGATGGAAGTTGCCAACCGAAGCATCACCCAGACGCTTACCAGAAGTATCAATACTTCCCTGACGACCTTCATCATGGTATTTGTCCTGTTTATTTTGGGCGTAAGTTCTATTCGGGAATTCGCACTTCCGCTGATGGCAGGTATTATCTGTGGTGGTTATTCTTCCGTATGTATCACGGGAGCTTTGTGGTATGTATTTAAAGTGAAATTTTCTAAGAATTAGCATATAGATAGCTTATCATTTAGGGACAGTCCCCGGCAGCCAAGTAAGGAAGCCGGGGATTGTTCTCCTATAGGGAGTGTGAGGGATGATAAAGATTGGTATTTGTGATGATGAAAAAATATCTCGCGAGCAGCTGAAAGAACTTCTGGAGCAGTTTTTTGAGGAAAATGGTCTGAGTTTTGAATTGTGGGAGTATGAGTCGGGAGCGGATTTTCTTAATCGGGGGGAAGAAATAAACCTTTTGTTTCTGGATATAGAGATGGAGGGAATGTCCGGGATTCAGCTGAAAGAAGAACTTCAGGGCAGGGAGGGCATCAGGATAATTTTTGTGACGGGTCATATGGAAGGGATGCCGGAGGCGTTTGGCAGGAATGTCTATGGATTTCTGGAGAAACCGGCAACGGCAGATAAACTGGAGAAATATTTACTGCGTGTGCTGAAAGATTTGGAGGAGGAGCGAATGCTTGTGATAAAAGGCGTTCAGGGTGATATGGCAGTAAAGGAGAAGGATATTTTGTACTTTGTATCGGAAAAGAAATATAGCCGCATGGTGGGAAAGAATGGGGAATCATTCTGTGATTTGGGATTGCAGCAGTTGGAGGAGATGTTGGGGCAGGAATCATTTTTCCGCTGCCACAAAAGCTATCTGGTTAACCTGGCGAATATTTCGGACGCCAACCAGAATATCCGCCTGAAAAATGGAGAGAGCATTCCGGTGAGCAGGAGAAAGGCAAAGGAACTGAAGGAGGCATATCTGGAGTATATCATCCGCAAAGCGAGGTAAGGGATATGGGAGAGATGATAATTAATATTTTATTAAACCTGATAAATGTATTGGAAACAGGAGTGATGATGTATGGGATATTTTGTGTCCCTCTTACAAAAAAGAAGCTGTCTTTTATCGGTGGATTGTTGTTGTGTATAGGATTTTGTCTGGGGGGAAATTGGGAACGGTACGATGATTTATTTGTCCAAATGTTCGGCATGTTATTGACGCCGGCTATCTGGCTGTTTTGGACTAAGGGGAAATGGTTTCGTCGGATTGCAATTTACATATGCAGTATGATGTATCTTGGTTTGCCATATTTTATCATTAATTTATTTGTTTGTGGAATTTCAGGCGAAAATGCAGATGTATGGGAAACTTATGAGATGTACCGTCTTGTGCGAGGGATTGTCACGATTGTGACAGTGGGGATTTTAACAATTTGCTTATGGAGAAAAATCACAGGATATAAGGAGACTTTGCATAACTTGCCAACATTGTATTTCATAGTTGGGAGTATCTGTGCGTTTATGGCTACTATGACACACAATTTTGTAGACAGTGTCAGCAGAGGATATGAAAATGCAGGAGTTGCAAATTTTATTTCTATATGTGCAATAGTTGTCAGTCTTGTGTTTTATGGATTGGGCATTGGCTGTGTTGTGCTGGACATTTTCAGGAAAAGGTATAAGGAGGAAAGCAGACTGAAAGAACAGTATCTGCAGATTGCCGGAAATTATGTGAGAACGGTGCGCGACAATGCCAGGGAGACACGGAAGATACGCCATGACATATGGAATCATATGAATATTTTGAGTTATCATTTAGAGAATGGGGAGTATCAGAAAGCGCAAACTTATCTGGAAGGGATGCAGTCGCATATGGAGCATTCAATTAAGAAGACTGTGTCCGTGAACCATGAGATTGTGGATGCCATTTTGTTTCAGCAGCAGTCTGAGATGGGAGCGCAGTCCATTCGGTGGCAGATTGAGGGGGCGCTGCCGGATGGATTGCCAATCGGGGATTTTGATTTATGTACGATATTTTCCAATTTGCTGTCAAACAGCATAGAGGCATGCAGACAAGTCCAGGAAGACAGGAGATATATTCATCTGCAAATCCGCTCTCTGGATGGAAATCTGGTGATAGAAGTAGAAAATTCCTGCAACGGCATGGCAGATATAGAGAAACTGGGAGCCATTACATCCAAAAAGGACGCGGAAAATCACGGATATGGAATTATAAATATGAAAGATGCAGTCCGAAAGAATCATGGGGAGATTCTGTTTGAAAGTACAGAAGATAAATTTATTGTGCGGATCGTGTTCTGTTTATCTGTAAAATGACCGTTCGTTCCGAAAAACGACCGTTTATTCCTTTTCTCTTGCAAACCTAAAGCGGGGGTTTTATGATGGAGAAAAGGGGGTGAGGGGAATGGTGTTGTCATCAAATGACAGGTTTTAATTCCTGAGTTAATTTATTTTATAACAGAAAATTCTAAACAATAAGAGAAAACGGAATGGAGACGGAAGTTTTATGAGGAGAAAAATTAGTATATTATTAGCGGTTTTATTGGTTATAAGTTCTGTATATACAACGCCAGTGCTGGCAGCGCAGAATGAACAGGAGGGCATGGGAAACCCTGAGGGTGAAGGATTAGAGCAGAAAGTACCACAGGAAAGAAAATTCAGTAAAAAGCAGAAAAGGAAGCTTAAGGAAATTGAGGCTGCATCGGAGACCAGCGGTTTGGAAACAGCAGAAATATTAGAGGAGATTGAAGAAGATGAAGAATTGTATGAATATTCATTGAAAAATACGCTGGAAAAATATTATAATGAACCAGAAATCTATGGAGAACAGCTGGAGAATATTAAAGAAAACGTTGAGTGCGATGTGGCAGAAGAAGTTATTGCGGAATATGAAGCAGCTTTGGAAGAGCGCAGCCAGGCAGATGAACTGAATTATAATACAGAAAATATAATTGTTGTATTTGAACCGGAAACAGATGAGTCTTATATAGAATCGGTTGCGGAGGAACAATTTGGAGAATTAGAGGAAACTAATATAACCGAAGATATAGATGTTACAGGTCTGACAGAGAAGAAAGTTGAGCAGATACAGAATGTATCTCAAATAGAGGAAGATACGGTAGCAGTTGTAGATATCTCGTTAGGTCAGACAGTTGAGCAGGCGGTAGAAGAGTATTCTCAATATGAGAACGTAAAATATGCAGAACCTGATTATTTACTGAGTGCATCAGGTTTAACAGTAGATACTTATAGCAATCAGCAGTGGCATTTAAATCATATTAAAATGAAAGAGGCTTGGTATGCATTGGAGACAAGTGCTATGAGTGAAACTTGGATTGCTGTGATTGATTCTGGCATTCAGGTATCGCACCCGGACTTAAAGAACGTCTATATTAAAAATAAGTCTGTGGATGTGACAAAGAGTGGATACCCTAAATTAAGCGATTTAACACAGCCTTATGCAGGCGACCATGGAACCCTTGTTTCTGGTGCGGTAGCTGCAGAGGCTAATAATGGCAAAGGGATAGCTGGTGTTGCCACCGGCGGAGATCCCTCAGCGTTTCGGCTGATGGCAATAAAAGCTGTTCGACCTGAGACACCTAATTATGATATGTATACAAGTGATTTAGTAAACGGTATATATTATGCAGTGGATAATGGAGCAGATGTTATAAATATTAGTTATGGATGGTCAGATTATTCTCAGATACAGCAGGATGCTGTGAACTATGCTTATAATGCCAATGTACCCATTGTGGCTTCAGCAGGAAATAAGAATTGCAGTGCGAAAAATTATCCTGCTGCATATAAAAATGTAATTTCAGTTGCAGCAACAGACCAGAACAATAAACGTGTAGTAAAGTCTTATTGGGGGTCAAATTATGGAGATTTTGTTGATATTGCAGCGCCTGGTGTGGATATAAAGACTACAGCAATAAAATCTACCTATGAAATGTCTGAAGGAACATCTTTGGCAGCACCTATTGTAACAGGTGTCATTGCAATTATGAAATCAATCACGTTTTGGGAGGAATAAAACATGGCCATATTTAAAGGCGCAGGCGTGGCGAT
>CANOFO010000124.1 GCA_947565305.1 uncultured Lachnospiraceae bacterium
GGGGGCGGTTATCAGATAAAGGGAGTCGAGACGGGAATCTGCGGATTCGATAAGGAATTTCAGGAAATGTTCCCGGATGCTGAAATCTTAGAAGGAACATTTCCCGAAACGGCAGAGGAGATTGCGCTGAATGAAAACGCAATGGACAGGCTTGGGACGCAGATTGGGGATAAGGTTTCTATGACCATACCCCAAGGGGAAGCGCGGCAGTACGTAATTACCGGGATTGCAAAGAATACGGCGTTGACGGCGGAACTGGATAACTGGATGCGTTCTGTGTGTTCCTCAATACCGACGGATTTCTGGCATTACGCCCGGAAGAAACGGGGACAGCTCAGGAAACAATCTATTTTGTCGAGTTTCGGAAGTTCTGTAATATCCAGAAGGCAATCGGCGAGATTCGCACCCAGTTTGGGCTTGAAGATGGGCAGGTACGGCAGAATGCGAAGGTTCTGATGCTGATGCTTCAGACCAGAGATTCCTATCTGCTGTCATTCTATCTGCTGGCAGGAATGCTGGCAGTATTGGTGGTGATAGCCGGGATTTTTATGATAACGGCAAGCATGAACAGCAGTATTGCAAGGCGCACAGAATTTTTTGGGATGATGCGCTGTCTCGGGGCGACCGGGAAACAAGTCGTCCGTTTTGTGCGAAAAGAGGCTCTTAGCTGGTGCAAAGATGCAATCCCGGCGGGAGTGGCGGCAGGAGTGGCAGTCACATGGGCTTTGTGTGGAATGCTGCGTTTTTTAAGTCCGGGGCTGTTCGACGGGCTGCCGGTATTGGGGATTAGCTGGCTGGGGGCGGCAGCCGGGATTCTCATGGGTCTGGTCACAGTTCTTTTGGCTGCACGTTCTCCGGCGAAAAGAGCCGGGGCTGTTTCGCCCCTTACGGCAGTCTCGGGAAATGCCGGGACAGTCTATGCGGCAAAGAAGGCGGCGCATACCAGGCTGTTCAAGGTAGATATGGCGCTGGGCATCCATCATGCATCCGGAAGTAAGAAGAATTTCTTTCTGGTCGCAGGTTCCTTTGCGTTTAGTATCATCTTATTCCTGTCCTTTGGTACGCTGATTGACTTCATGCACCATGCCGTCACCCCTCTGCGCTCTTCGGCGCCGGATATTGCGGTGAATGTGGGGACGGAGGAAATGAACCGGATTCCGACGGCATTTGCCGAAGATTTGGAAGAGTATCCGGGGGTGAAGCGGGTATTCCGGAAAGGTTATGCATACCTTACCATGCCGGCAGCCGGAAAAGACGTGGTTTTGATATCATATGATGAGCGGCAGCTTAGGATGGCAGAAGATATGCTGATCGAAGGCAGGCTTCAGGAGGTGATAGATGGGAAAGGCGTACTTTCTGTGTTTCTGGAGGAGCATACTTTTGCATGCAGCAGTAATATTTTGGTATCGGCAGACGGAAAGGAACGAAAAATCCATGTGTCAGGCGTCATAGAGTGTGTGTCTGATATCTTGAATTTCTCGACAGATACCCTCATCTGTTCTGAGGAAATGTTCCGGGAACTGACCGGGGAGAAGGGCTTCACGGCGCTTGACATACAGCTTGAGAAGGATGTCACTGATATGCAGGTGCAGGAAATCCGTAAGGCTGTGGGGCAGGTGTGCGGAGAGGATTTTACTTTTTCGGATAAACGAATGAAAAATCAGGAAATAAAAGGGGCATATTTTTCCATGGCGGTTTTCCTCTATGGGTTCTTGGCGGTGATAGCTTTGATAGCATTTTTCAATATTATTAACTGTATTGGTATGAGCGTGTCGGCAAGGATGCGGGAATATGGGGCGATGCGCGCGAACGGGATGAGTGTGGGGCAGTTGATTCGGATGGTAACGGGGGAGACGCTGACGTATACGGTTTTCGGCTTGATTTTCGGATGTCTGGCAGGTCTTCCGCTGAACCGGTTCATGTTCCATACCATAGTGACCAATAAGTGGGGAGAGGCTTGGAGCCTTCCGGGATGGGAAATGGTGGTGATTGTCTTCGTTATGCTTGCTTCGGTATGTCTGGCGGTGCTTAATCCGGCGAGGCAGATAAAAAGGATGACGGTTGTGGAGACGATAAGCAGGGAGTAGGCGAGAGAATGGGATAGTTTTTATTTGCAGAATTTTCATGTGGGCATTATAATATGTTCATCAAGCGCTGCATCCGGCGCTTAAAGCGAGGTGATGGGCTGATGGCAACGATATTGATTGCGGAAGACGAAAAAGAGATGCAGGAGATACTTGTGGATTATATGAAGAGGAATGGGCATACCTGTATTACCGCTGACGACGGTTTGGACGCAGCCCTGGCATTGAAAAATAATGCTGTGGATTTGGCTATTCTGGACATTATGATGCCCCATCTGGACGGATTTTCGGTCTGTAAGCTGGCGCGGGAAATGGGAAATCTGCCGATTCTGTTCCTGACGGCGAAAAGTGATGAGGAAGATAAGCTGAGAGGTTATGAATACGGAGCGGATGATTATGTGACGAAACCCTTCAGCCTCAAGCTGCTTCTGGCAAAGATCAACGCACTGCTCCGACGCACAGGGAATATTTCACAGGATGGGCTTAGGGCAGGGGGGATTGTCTTGTCGCCTTTGGCGCACAGAGTAACGGTAGATGGCAATGAAGTGGAGCTGACGCACAAAGAGTTTGAACTGCTGCATCTGTTCATGCAGAACAAAAATCAGGTGTTTTCCCGGGAGCAGTTATTGAACCGCATCTGGGGTTACGAGTACGAGGGAAATACCCGGACTGTGGATACGCATATCAAGACGTTGCGGCAGAAAATGAAGGACGAAGGATATCATATCGTGACTTTGATTCGTTCGGGATATAAGTTTGAGGTGTGAGCATGAAGAGAGGAAGGTTCTATGATTTGGGGACGGTGCGCAGTAAGACTATGGCGCTGTCAAAGATGGCTGGCGGAGCAATCGTGCTGTTTTATCTCATTACAGAAGAGATGCCGGTTAACCGGGACATCGGTTTTTGGATTTGGTTCGTGCTGCTTGTTGGGGTGATTATGGCTGTGGATGTGCTGCTTGGCAAGCTGATTTCGGCTCCCCTTGGCAGGATTAATGAAACGGCAAGGCAGATGGCAGAGCTTGATTTTTCGGCACATTGTGATGTTGATACAGGGGATGAATTTGGTGAATTGTCGCAGAGCTTGAACCGGATGTTTTCTAACCTGCATTCGGCGCTTAATCAGTTAGAAGCGGCAAATACCCGGCTAGAGAAAGATGTGGAGCAGGAGCGTATCCTGCTTGCACAGAGGAAAGAGCTGGCGGACAGCCTGTCCCATGAGATGAAGACTCCGCTAAGCCTTATCCGGGCTTATGCGGAAGGGATTTCAGAGGAGACAGAGGATAAGAAAAAGAAGCGGTATGTGAAGGGGATTTTGGATGCCGCCGGGCGCATGGATGACATGCTGGCAGCTTTGCTGGATTTATCGGCTCTGGAAGCCGGGGCAGTAAAGCTTACGGAGGAGCGGTTTGATTTTGTGGAGCTGGTGGAGACGGTGGCTGGTCGTCTGCTTCTTGATGCGCCGGAGACGGATGATTTTTTTGGGGCGGGTGGACTTCGTCCAATAAGGTATGAGCTTCCGGATGAGAGGGTTTTTGTGCGCGCCGACCGGCAGCGGATGGAGCAGGCGCTTAATAATCTGATTGGGAATGCGAAGAAATATGTGCAGGCAGGCGGAGATATCCGGCTGTCTGTGTGTTGTGAGAAGGAGTTTGTGCATTTTGCTGTTTTCAATCAATGCCTGCCATTGAAGGATGAGGAGCTTGCGAGGATTTGGGACAAATTTTACCGAAGCCCGGATAATAAATCCAAGGGTTCCGGGTTGGGGCTTGCCATTACCGCGCAGATTTTATCTATGTACCATGTCGATTATGGGGTGCAAAATGTGGGAGGGGGAGTGGAATTTTTCTTCTGTTTTCCGATGGTTCCTTAATATAGGGATTTCCTTTTTGATTTCACATCAACTTCACACGAATCGCACTTCTATTTCACTTCAATCCTATAATCTAATGCCATCAAAACAAATATTTCCATGAATAGGAGGCGAATTTGAGATGTTATCAGGCATGGAATGGTATTGGTGGCTTCTAATCATAATCATATTGGTCGTCATAATTCCCTTAAAGGTAAAATGGGTAAAATGGTGGAGCCGCCGCCAGCAGGAGAAACAGAATAACCGGCGTGGGAAATGGGGTGATGAAGATGATTAATGTAAAGGACCTGACATTTTCCTACAAAAAGGGTAAACAGGCGTTGCACGGTCTTAATTTTACTGTAAACGACGGAGAGATTTTTGGGTTCCTGGGTCCGAACGGCTCCGGGAAATCCACCACCCAGAAGATTCTTACCGGAATACTGAAAGGGCATGGCGGCGAAGTGTCTTTGTTCGGGCAGGATATTGCCGGAGTACATACTCAGGAATTTTTCCAAAAAATTGGCGTCTTGTTTGAATTCCCATATCTGTATGCGAACCTAAGCGCAGTGGATAATCTGAATTATTTTTCTTCATTTTATCCCCGAAATCAGCTCCGCAATGTGGATGAATTACTGGATGAACTGGAATTTAAGAAAGATTTCCTCAAAAAGCCCGTATCCTCTTACTCAAAGGGGATGCGGCAGAGAGTAAGCATGGCGAGGGCGCTTTTAAGCAATCCAAAACTGCTCTTTCTGGACGAACCCACCAGCGGGCTCGACCCTTCCGGAGCAGTCCTGTTCCGCAGAATCATTGAGGAAGAGCGAAAGAAAGGGACGACCGTATTTCTGACGACCCATAATATGCAGGATGCCGACCTTCTTTGCGACCGGGTGGCATTCATAGCGGGCGGAAATATCGTTGCGCTGGATACGCCAGGACATCTGAAAGAACAAAACAGCAGCCAGAGTATTTTGGTCAGTTATCTATACCGGGGAAAACGGAAAGAGCGGACGATGGAGCTTTCGGAGATGGAAGGGGGCGTTCGGTTCCCCCATGACGAAATCCTGAGTATTCATTCGGGGGAGCCGACACTGGAGGATGTGTTCATCCAATATACAGGAAGGGGGCTGTCTGAATGAAAGGGTTTCGCGCTCTGCTGAAAAAAGATGTCTGGCTCATGGCGGCTGGGAAATTTTTCCCCATGTCGCTGGTATTTTTAATTCTCTACACTTTATATGTCAATTTCGGGTACGTCAGATTTATGGAAGAACCGATATACCAAGTATATCTGTACGACCCTCAAGGAACGCAAGGGGATGCTTCCCGGCTTTTGCATCGGGTGGATTCTTTGGAAGAAATGGACGCGGCTCTTCTACATGACGCAAATGCTGTCGGCATTGACGCAAGTACCGGGGAAGCACAGCTTATATTATATGGACGAACAGAAGAAATTGACCGCCACCGGGCTGATTATGCCCTTTCCCTTCTTGAACCGTCAGGAAGCGAGCGTGCCAAGGTCATCGGTTCCAATACGCCGGAGCAGAAAGCCAGGAAAGAGATTACCTGTGAATTGCTGTTTTTTGAGATTGCAGCCGTTGGGTTTCTGGGGATTGCCGCGATATTGTTCAAGGAAAAGAGTATGGGAGTCATCCGTGTCCATGCCGTCCTTCCCATACAGAAAAATTTGTTTTTATTGTCCAAGCTTTTGTTGTTCCTATTGTGTGATTTGATATTTGCCCTGTTGCTTACATTGCTGGGGGTAGGGGTTAGGGATGCGGTATCTCTATTGCCGCAAGTTTTGCTTCAGACGGCGCTTTTGTCCCTTATCATGGCGTTGACCGGGCTGGTATGCGCCCTGCTTTTGAAAGACTTCCGACAGTTTACCCTTGCGTATCTGGTGATTGCGATTTTTGCGGCAACGCCTGTGTTCTTAGTGGCAAATACAGCGGTAAAATTGGATTGGATTCGCTTTCATCCCTTCTATCACATTTACATGGGATTAAAAAATGCATATTTTGAAATGCAGGAAGCAAATATTGGTTACTATCTGGGGTGCCTGGCCGGGATTGCGGTCTTGTTTGCCGCAGCGCGATACATGTTCGGCAGGGAAATGAGAAGGGAGGGGTAGTATGAAGGGTCTGCGTTATCAATTAAAAAGTGTGCTTCATGATAAGTTCTGTCTCATGACCTTTTTGCTGCCTGTGATTGTAGCGGCTGCGCTTGGTCTTGCCGGACAGATTGATTTTTCATCGCTGGGAGGAACGCTTTCTTTTGGCGTGTTGGAGGAGGGGATTTTATCCCATACTGCCGCATGGCTAAATCGCTACGGAACGGTTATGGTCTATCGGACGCCGGAGGAACTGGCGGATGCGGTGAAGGAGCCGTCAACGAACCTGATTGGCGTAGAGACAGCGGGGAATGGTATCAGGACGATGGTGTCCGGAGATGAGCTTGAGATATACCTAAGGACTGCCGACACGCTGCCTGTGCTTTATGAAAGGAGAAATCAGGCGGCAGAGGCGAAGGTTCAGATTTTGGAGCGTCCCGGCGTGATGGCGGGGCTTGGGGATATGTTTGCGGCAGCCATATTGATTGTGGCTATGTTTATGGGATGTACGTTTAACGCTATGAACATGATTTCCGAAAAGGAGGACGGCGTGGCTTTTGTCAACGAGATTTTGCCTATGACCCGCAGACAGTATATCGTGCAGAAAATCAGTGTGGGATTTATCTTCGGATGTCTGTCGGCAGTTTTTACGGCTTGTATTTGTTTCCGGTTTTCCTGGAAAAATATGTTCCTAATGCTGGCATTGATTGTTCTCTCGGTGTTTGTCTCGGCGCTGGTGGGGATGTTGATTGGCGGGGCGTCGGAGGGACTGATGACAGGTATGATCGATATTAAGGTGGTAATGCTGCTGTTCATGGCTGTGCCGATTTTGGACTTTATCTTGGGAATCAGCCAGCCGGTTCTGTCGGCAGTCTGTTATCTTGTCCCTTCTCAGGCGACGTTTGAGGGGATTCTGGACTTATCGGCAGGCGGCGGGGCAAAAGCGGTGAAAGATATAGGGATTCTTGCCGGGCATTGTGTGGGGTGGTCTTTCCTCTACATGTGGGTATCCGGGCGGCGCAGTCAATACCATAAAAGAGCAATTTAAAAGGACTGCATATTGGGAGGAGTGCAGTCCTGAGGAAAAAGTTATGAAAAAGAATTTTGTTGTTCGTGTTATCGAACAATTATAGTATAATCGGAAACTGTGATAAAAGTATGTTAAAAATAAGAATTAATTGTAAACAAATCGAAAACGAAATTTGAAGTATCAAACGGTCGTGAACAAATCAATGGATTGTCCGGTCATGACCGGAGGCGCATCGCACAGCAGGTAAACGATTGCCTTTGCCACATCAGCCGCGCTGCCCATCTTTACATTGTCCTGCCCGACGGAATGGTTGTACACCCGCTGACCCGGCGTGTCTACGATTCCAGGCGATACGGCGTTGACCTGAATACCGTATTCCTGCGTCTGGATGGCGGCGGTCTTGGTCATGGTAATGATGGCGCCCTTAGCTACGGCATATGCGCCCATCTGAGAGGCAATCCGTCCCATGCGGGAGGAAACGCTGACGACTTTCCCGCCTTTTTGGGAAATCATGACCGGAAGCACATGCTTCATGCATAAAAATGGGATACGGACATTGGTCTTAATAATCTGATCCCACTGTTCTTCCGACCACTCCCAGAGCTTGATTGCCTGATGTTCGATATTTTTGTAGACCTCAGACGGGTATCCGCCTGCATTGTTCACAAGAATATCTATTTTTCCATACTTTTC
>CANOFO010000125.1 GCA_947565305.1 uncultured Lachnospiraceae bacterium
TCAGGAAAATATTTGTAAACCTCATTGAGATATTGATAGGTTTTTTCCTCAGCTTCCGGTGTACCGCCGCTAATCAGAATATGCTCAGGGGAAGTATTGGAATCTGCTAACGCTATCTGTACTGCCTGATCTAAGTACTCACGCGATATCTCAACATATTTCTGCCTGTTACAGGTACAAAATTGGCAATGGTAACTGCAGCCATGTATCGGCGATATGCGCAGCCTATGTGCATGTGTCATCACCAAATCACGCACTGGTATGTCATTTTCCAGAAGGACATTGTTCAAAGCAAACTGTGGCACCGGCATAATGTTAACCGTAACTTCCAAGACTTGCCCATTCACCGTCAGCACAAATTGCTGCTGTGCGTAATCAATGCAAAACGGCGTATTTTCATGCTTAGCCGGAACATTTACATAAACCTGTCCTGCTAACTCGACAACTACTCCGCCGGTTGTGGCATAATCATGGAAAACTATCTGACCAAACTTATTCTTACACATATGGGCTTTGGCATTATCTGTAAAGACAGCGCCTAGCTGCATTAAACGAATTTTCAGTTCTGTATATTCCATCATTCCAATCCCTTCGCTATCCGATATTCTTTCAGCAGTTCAATGGCAGCCAAGGTTACTGCACAGAATGGATTGGAACTTCTGGGCGCATTCCAGTGCCCATGCGCATGCTGCAGTTCCATCGTCTCACAAACTACTTCTTCCAGTAAATTCCATTCTTCTTTATCCAATGCCATGCCAAACAGATTGTAGCCCTGCAAGACAGTAAAAGCCGCAATCATATCAGCATAACTCTGCCACGTATACGTCCCCACGGAATATTTCTCTTTGCCAGGCGTCTTAAACGTATATTTCCCTATCCCGCCGCTTCTGTTTCTCCCTTCCTGCTTCCAAAATGCCAGAAAATCAGCATAATACTTCTTTATCTGTTCCCTTTCCTCTTCACACTGCCACCATACCGGTATCATCGAACGGCATACCCTTGCCGCGCTTACAACCATATCCGCATAGGGATAATTTCGCACTTGTGTCCCAAAATAGGGCGCCCATACAGAGATTTCATTGTCCTCTGCCAGATGATTTTTCAGATAACTGTACGACTTTTGGATAACCTCGCTGCATGTCCCATATAATTCAAACCGCTCCCGCGCGTCAAATATCCCGCTGCCTTTGCTCACGCCCATGGCGGAGAGAACCATCCTGGTACAATTCTCGTTCGGTTCTGCAGTTCCCGTCTCACATTCCCTATCCAAATGGATGCCATCGGGATACTCTTGCTCATACCGGTAAATCCCATAGCTGCCCATGGGCTGCTGCATACGAAACAGAAAATCCAGCCCAGTTAACACCGCATCCTCAATCTCGTTGCTTTCTGTCTCGACCTGCACATGCAGCTTCTCTTCCAACGCACTGCGGTTGGCATAAAAATCACACAATGCCATGATTGCCAGGCAAGTAGCATCCACCGTGGGATGGTCTGCCTCCGGCTGGTCCTCTAAGGGGAAAAAGCCGCCCTTATCCCAGCCTTCCTCTCTGTGCTGGCAGTTTAACACCTGTTCTACCAGGAACGCAAAACTGCTTGCCAACACCTCAGGCTCTATCTCGCATTCTTTGATATAATCTATGCCATTACATAAAAGAGACAATGCATCGGACGTTGCTGTGCCAGCCACTTTTTTCCCAATCAGGCTGTCCTGCTTCCCACACCGCAGAAATGCCGGCAGTCCCTCCATGCCGCCTTCCTTTGCCAATTGTACCATATGCACACACCATTCTATGCCCAGAATGATGGCAGATTTTTGCACGTCCATCTCCCCCTCTGTTTTGCGGACGTTCTTTTCTCCCTCAAACAATTCCTGAAACTGCTCCCAGGCAACCGTCCCATTTCCCAAATTTAATGATTGGTTATACTCCCAGGTTTTCCCATCAAAGACAAAACATCCAGCAGTTTCCAGCAGTTCCTTGGCATAATTCACAGAGACAGGACGTTTTCCCGCCGCTTCCTCCACAAGCAAGGAAAACTCATCCATATCCACAATCTCTTCCTGTGAAATACTGTCCATTAACTGGTATATCAGACGGTATAACAATTTGACATCTGACCTCTTGCTCCCGCTGAACAACAATGCATAAGATACAATCTTATCTTCCATCTCCACACCATCTCCTTATCCAGATAATCACATTAAGGAAAGCAATAAGCGCAGCGAAGGCACATAGGGTGCAGGACGCCTGATAAAGGAACTTCCCTTGCCCTCATACTCGGGAACCCCTGTAGATACCAACAAGTCGGCAGTTGCAAAAGGATATAGGATATCCTCTGTAAACTCCTGCAAGTTCTTATTTATTCCTCCATTCTTTGCCAGGTCATACAATTCCTCAACCTTAAACCCGGTTGTAATTCCACTTCCCTTTGGATACATTTCTTTCATATATTCACAAAACAATTCAAAGAACTTTCTTTGTTCTGTATCCAACTGTAGATTATCATCGTTACAGAGAAAATCATGTACCATTTCTACAGTAAGAAAAGCCTTTTCACCATTATAACGAACATATTTTTCATTTGCTACCACCTGCTGCAGCAGAGAAAAAATTCCGCGAAAGCTGTTGACCGATTTCATCCATCCCGGTGCCAGGTAATCCAGCAATTCCTCCTCCATTACCTCCTCAATCTGAAACTCTTTCAAATCAAGAAAGTGTTTAAAGCGTTCCTCCAACACACCTTTCAAGAATACTTTATCCATATCCCCGAATTTTAACAGCGAAACTGTCTTCTTCAATTCTCCGCTAATATTTTGATTTTTCAGAGAATAATCCCCCAGCAGAATGGCTTTCCTGCTGCTTTCCTCAAGATATTCTGCCAACATGCCCAACCCTTTGACTAATTTCTTCACCGGTGTTTTGATGTCTGCCTCGTCCACAACCAAGGTATCGCCAGGAAAGGCTTCCATACTCTCCGGCTCCTCTGTGATACCACGGACAGTCAGAAAAGAAGCCCCCGTAGGCACATCCAATTTCCCGCTGCTAATCATATAATTGACAAGGAATGTCTTGCCCGTTCCCAAGGGCTGTGAAATAACCAACGTCTCAGCCGGTTTCAGATTATTGTTTAATTCCTGCATCTCTTCAATCGCATCTTCTCTGCCAAAAAAGGGAACCTGATACGCCGCAGAGTAAGAAAATATCTGCTCGTTGCACATTTTTAAATCTTTATTGGTAATCATTTGTTTTCTACCTCCGTTTTCTTATTGTATTTTTCTATTGTCAGCTTATACGGTACCTCATATTTTTCACACTCCAGAATGGAGATGATTTCCGTTTCTACCTGCTTCATAATTTCATCTAAAGTCAACGATTTATCGTACACACAAGAAATAAAATCTTGCTCAAACACATCACTAATCGTAGCATTTGTATTATCCGACAACCTATATGTGTTCACAAGCATGCCATAAATCTCAGCGGCAGAATACTGCTGGTATTGAATGTTCATATATGGCCGCTCATAACATTGTTTCATCATCTTAAACATATTAGGCGTAAGAAAAAATACCTCACGGATTGCCGCAGGGGCTATCTGCTTGCCATCAAAGATATTTTTTAAAATTCCCGTAAAATCCAAGACGTCATCTTCCTCTGCCTCTCTCGGAAACAAGTACATAAAAATCGTCTGTATCTGGAAATTTTTTAAGAAATAATCGACACACTCTGTAATCTCCATATCTGCAAAGAACGGAAAACTCCCATAAAACCGCTTGCTGTTCCCCATACATTCATTCAGTTCCCGCCGTTTCTCGCGCAGATACGCCCTCCAGGGTTTCTCCCCTGTATCCTCAAACTTGAACACCTCAAACATGTAACATTCCTGCAGGGAATGGGTCAGCATGATATCCAGTATTCCGTTTGCCAGCTTCCATTTTACCTGAAAAATAAAGTTCTTTTGCGATAAATCACCGTCCTGGAAATTATCTTTTTCAAAATCAAACAGCACAGAAAGATTCAGTTTATTATTTTTGACATTATCCGCCATATAGCGAAAAAGGGTCGTTGCTCCCCAGCCGGGCTGTACCTGAATATCCACCAACCTGTTTGTCGCGATTGCTTTATGGATTTCACTGACACGGCTTTGCGCAATCCTTGCCAGATGAACGTTCTCTTCATCCAGCTTAATCAGATGCGGAAAATCATACTCCTCCAATCCAACGACTTCTTTCCAGTACCCAAAATTACTTTTACTCATCTTTAGTCCCTCCATTCTCAACAACTGCACCACGTGCCTTTAAAAAATCGGTATAATACTTACTCAAGCCAACGTTATTGGAAAAGTCTGCTCCCTCACATGCTATTTTAGCCTCGACTGGTTCCCCTTTCAGAGTATAGTAGGTGCCAATTTTCTGAAACACCGACAAACAAGCACCTGAAAAAGCAAGATATTCCCCATCCTCCGATACACTGAATCCTTTAATCTTCTCTGATTCTGGTTTATAATTATAATCCCCAAACTTCCACTCCATATCTATTGGCTGACAATCTCTTTGCTGTTCCTTTAGATTCACCTCATATACCTCGTACTGTCTGTCATGGCTGTTCTCTGCCGCCACCAGCAATTTCTCCTTCTCGCCGGCCCAGCTGAGGAAAAATTTCTCCGCAGGCGGTAGCTTTAAAATACTCTGTCTATCCAGTAATAATTCTTCTTCCGGAATCTCACCAATTACTTCTGCCACCGAAATGCCAAACACACCTTGCCCTATAACAGAATAAATCAGCTTGTCTCCGGCAAAACAAATATCATCAAATTTTAAATAATCCGTATGCAGAATCCCTGTTCCAATGACTTCACCTTTGGTCATTCCGGTTAATTTCACTAATTCCAACAATCGCTTACCGCTCAATGTATACGCAACGTAATCTTCCCCTTTACCATTGGAATAATAATGGATATCCGAAATCCTGTCCTCTCCATTTCCTAAACTACCCTCTACTTTTATTTTATGCCTATTTCCTGTATTCCAGTTATAACGATATATTTCCTGATTTTCTGCTCCCACATAAACACATTTCTCATTATTGGTGTGTGCAATCGACTGCAGACCGCTCCGGGCAATATACACATTCTTCAGTTCTCCATTATTATCAATATAACCGACCCAGCCATCGGAAGAAGCAGTATAAATGCCGCCGCGGTCGCCTGCCAGGTCGTTGATAACATCATCCTGTATATTCATGACTTCCTGGTTCTTATCATTGATTCGGTAAGTGAGCACACCGCCACTTTGTGTCCCAGCCACCACACAAAGGGTCTCTCTCTGATTCAAAAACGCACATTTCTTCATCTGCCCATACTCACTCCATACGGTCTGCGCCAAATCCGCTCCGCGGAAAATCGCCCCTTCCAGTTTTGTATAGGAGAAATCTGCCTCAACTAAATCCGAACCGTGAAAGTCCGCCCCAGATAAATCCATGCCCCGGCAATCAGCTCCTCGCAAAGGTCTGCGCCACAAATCCGTTTTTAAGTTTTTCAACTGTTCCTTATAGCACGGTATCTGATTCAGGTCGCAGAGCAATGTCAAGGCATTGGAGCCGCAATATCCGACCTCACTGTGCCGCTTATATTTCACATATTCAAGCTGCTTTTGCAGAAAATCAAACTCTTGTTCTTCTTTCTCGTTCTCTTTTTTCAACATCGTACAAATCCATTCCCTTACCTCCCGGATTAAGAGATAATCCCGAATCAAGGTCTGGGAAGAATCCATGCCCGGTTCTGCCTTTAATTCCTGCAGGGCAAAGTTTGCCCATATAAATTCTTGAAACGCCGCCAGACAAAACTCGATTCTTTCTTCTTGATAATCAATTTTTACAAAATCAAAATCCTCCAACACCTTGATAGCCCAATTTTGTCGTTCCTTGCCAATGGCTTTTTTGTATTGCGACAAGGAAATGCTGCGGTTTAATCCAGAATACAAGGTCTGGGAAATCAGTTCCTTGATAAACCTTTCTTCTGTGATATGATTCTTTTGCTTCCACTCCTCAAACACAATCTCCAGGAATTGATACGTCTCAACCTTGGTCTTTTCAAAATCAATCTTAGCAGTAATTGCCCTGAAATGCCGCACAAGCAGCCGCAGATTCAATGGTTTTTCAAAAAAATCACTGTTCATCCTCCAACGTCTGCCAATCCAGTTAGACACATCAGTAATCAGCGGCTCTTCTCCTTTCACCTGTCGTTGCTGATTTCTGTAATTTAAATAATCCATCACAGACGCCTGGTCAAATCCATTCAACTTATATAACCTGACATTCTGTAACAGGTTTTCCTTGATTTTCAACTGCTGCTGATAGAAAGAACGCCTACATGTAATCAAGGCACGTCCCCTCTTCTCCCACAGAGACTGCATTTGCTTTAAATCCTGTTTGACCTGCGGCGCTTGCCTTGCACTGCGCATCTGATCCCAGGCATCTAATACAACCATGAAAATTCCCTGCTGGCATAACTTTTCAAAAACGGAATAGACTAGCGGCACCTTATAGCAGCCGAACAATTCCGATTCCATAAACTTATCAAAATCTCCGCTGCGAAAGCGGTTTAAGTCAAATACAAAGGGAAATGATGCACTGTCCTTTAAAAACGGTTCCTTAATCTCCTCTGCCACATAGGAACGGATGCCCTGACAATAGGAACTCTTGCCCAATCCATATTCCGCAAGCAGCAGCCGCAAATTTCGGTTGCTTTCCGGCTCTGTCTCTAAGTCTTGTTCCCAGAAATGTCGGATAAAAGCAAATGACCGTTCCGGTCTGCCATCCGTATCGTCATTGATTCTGGTCTCGATATATGGAATACCATTGTTTTCTTTCTTCCAGGCTTCATACTGCTCCTTGTATCTGACGCAGACCCGCCCCAGACGGCAGCTTCTCCAGACAATTTCCCGAAACGTCTTCCTCGCTGTGCCGACCACACTGCCATTTTCCCATTTTTCTACCAAGATTTCTCCACTATCCTCAATCCGATAGCGGTAATTTGACATATGTTCTTCCAATGGTTCCGGCATGGAAACTTCCACAAAATATTTCTCTTCGTTCACCATCGGTTCTGCCTCTGCCTCCATGGCAAGCAGTTCTGATAAAATCTTAAGTATCTCACTTTTATCCATCTGTGCACCCATTTGCTCCTCTCTTTCTCTGTTGTACTTTTATTAAAGTTCTGTTAACTGTTCTAAAATATCAGATACTAACTTATTTAACGGCCGCTGCCCCCATTCTTCCACACGTATATTGCTAAAAAAGAGCATATCCATTGCCATTCTTTCTATATCATCCTCATCTAAATCTTTCTTGCTATCTGCTCCCATCTTTGCCCTAAGCATAGGACAGATTACGGTTTTTACATAGTGTTCATCAAAATAATATCTGTTCCGCAGGATATCTCTGATTTCCTGCTTATGCTCTTTATATATTTCTTCCAGCTTAAACTTGCTGGTAGAAGCAATTATCCGTTCCCGCAGCTGTGCATCCTCTATCCCGGACAGCCTTTCTTCCAAAGAAACTTTACTACCTAAATAGAGGTCTTCTTTCCCCATAAATGGTTTCAGCGGTTCGTATCCCCCGCCGATGTCCGGAAGCGGCGGAAAT
>CANOFO010000126.1 GCA_947565305.1 uncultured Lachnospiraceae bacterium
TACTCTGCCGCTTCACTAATGCCTGTAACCATTATCTCATTAGACCAGTGAAAATCATAATATTTTATAAAGTTTTCAAATCCTAGTTTTTTCAAAACTTGATTTTTTATCTTTATTAAAAAATTACCCTTTATTCTTTCCTTAAAAAATTGTTTCATTATTTTATCATTTTGTTTGGCAATTATTTTGGGATTGGGTAAAAGGGGTAGTGTCGTAAAATTTCGATTGTCCAAAATACTTCCTCCTGCTAATGTGGTAATCTTTTATGGGCAAGTTTGTCCGATAGACTTCCTTATTTTATTCTATCGGTAGCATATTTGGTTGTCAATAAATATATCGGAAAGAATTGAGCGACAAATGATTGCGTTTGATAATAAAGATGTTTCTGCATAACAAAACTGCCAACCGGATATGTGCCTTAAATTATTGCTATAATCTTAAAATAGTTTCATTTAGTGATGCAAATTTGCCTGATATAATTAATGATATTTAGTGGAAAGGATTGGGGAATCCTGCACAGGAAATGAAAGGAGAAAGCATATGAAATGGAAGAAATTACGCGGTGTGGTGAGTCTGGTGCTGGCTGGGGCATTAATGTTTACCTCTATCCCGGCATCGTCAGTGCCGGCAGTCGTGATGGCAGCGGAAGAAGGGGAAATGCTGGGAACGGTAGATAAGTGGAAGGATATGGATAATCCGACACTCCGCGACTATGCGACCCCCTCGGTAAATTTTTATAATTATGGCATGGGACCGGATTTATTTGCAGATGAATCTGACGGCGGACAGTCATTCTGGAATGCGCATGGAGATACAGCGATTGCTACACGTCCTCAGTGGATGAAGTACGATTTTGGCGCACGTAAAGCAACGATTACTGGGATGACTATCAAATTTTATGACGATAATGGCGGTGTGGTGACACCTGCAAATATTACGGCAGAATATAAAAATGCTGCCGGAACATGGGAACCAGTTACGAGAAAGGGAACCTGGACATTTGAAGGGAATGTCAGCAAGACTTATGAATTTGAGGCGGTGACTACGTCTGCCATCCGTGTGACGATGCAGCATACTAATAATATGCCGGTTGCTGTCTATGATTGGAATCTGCTTGGCGAGATACCGGCGGATTTCCCGAAACCGGAAATCGTAACGCCCGAAGAGCCGAGCCCGGATTTGAATCTGCCGGATGTGGCAGTCTATGCGGTGCCAAGCGCCCATGAGAACCATACGTCATCCTGGGAGAACATAAACGGTATCAATGACGAGAGTTTTGAGCCTACCAAGTCCGATGGTGGCAACGGCAAAGGATGGGGGAACTGGGGAACTGGTCATGCGGCAGGTCAGGAATGCTGGCTTCAGTATGACTGGGATGAGGCAGTGACCACAAAGACATTCCAGGTATACTGGTATGGCAGCGATGCCGGGATGAAGATTCCGTCTAAGATCCGGTTCCAGTATAAGGAGGCTGGCGGCGAATGGCAGGATGCCGAGATAAAGTCCCACAAGAAGAATTATTCAAAATATGACAGGTATAACCAGATAACAATTGAAGAGATTACCACAAAATCTATTCGTATGTACATGACGATTGCCGGTGATTCTCTTGGTGTATATCGCTGGAAAGTGTATTCTGACGTCAGCGATGAGTTCGTGGTATCGGCGGCAGCTGGTTCTTTGGAAATTCCAGAGGTCAGGAAGGGAAGGGTTGCCAGCCGTATCTGTAAGAAACTGACACTTCCGGCAAAGGCTATGAACGACCGGGTGAATGTTTCCTGGAAAAGCAAGAATACGGATATAGTTGCGGATGACGGAACTATTACGCCGCCATCTGAGGACACAAAAGTAACTTTGACGGCGACCTGCAGCAAGGCAGATAATCCGGACATTAAGAAAAGCAGGGATATTGAGTTTATGGTGCTGTCTGATAAGACGACAGAGTATGCGATGACGATTGACCGTACCAAGAAAGGTGTGGATATCAGCCAGGAATTGTTCGGCGTGTTCTATGAGGACATCAACAGTGCGGCAGACGGTGGTCTTTCAGCAGAACTGGTCAAGAATAATTCCTTTGAAAACTACCAGAATCTGCATTCCACGACATCACCGGAGGTCAAGGGCGACCAGAACTCCTGGAAACTCCATTGGAACAGCAGCAATGCGGCTAACTTTGTGGTGGAGCGGACTGCTGGATTGAATCAGAACAATAAGAATTATGCCAAGATTACCGGAGATCAGACGCTGTCCAACCATGGATTTGTAGGAAGGGCGACCCTGGACAAATCGGCAATGGCAATCCGCAATGGCGTGAAATATGATTTCTCCATGTATATGAAAGCAGACAGTGCTTACGCCGGAACGGTCAAGGTGAAGGTTGTGGATGATGCAGGGGCTGCGCTTACCAATGAGGCTGCGCTGGATTTGAAAAAAGACGGCACATGGCAGAAGGTTAAGGCATCTCTGATCGGAAATGCCCAGAAACTCGGGACTTTGGTACTGACATTTGAAGGGACAGGAGCTGCCGATGTTATATATATTGATATGGTATCCCTGACTCCGACCGATGGCTATGGTTATGGCAATAAGAATTATTCCTATGGTGCAGGATTACGGAAAGACCTTGTGGAGAAGCTGCAGGAATTGAATCCAAGCTTCATCCGTTTCCCGGGCGGCTGCGTCATTGAGGGAAGCTATGGCACGGACGGCTATTACAACTGGGAAGATTCCGTTGGTCCTTTGGAAGAGCGGAGGGCGATTGGAAGCTATTGGGGAAGTCCGTGGAAATCCGTTAATTATGGGACGGCAGAGGAAAATTACGGCTATATGATGTCCTATCAGTTTGGTTACCATGAGATTCTCACACTCTGTGAAGATTTGGGGGCACAGGCATTTCCAATTCTCAGCGCAGGTATTTTCTGCCAGTTCACCGATGCGGCAAATGTGTCAGCCAGCGGAGAACAGCTGAAACCGTTCGCAGAACATGCGACCCATCTGATTGATTACTGCTGGGGTGACCCCAACAGTTCAGATGCGACACAGGCAGAGTGGGCGAAGAAGCGTGTAGAGAATGGTCATGCCAAGCCATTTGATTTGAATTATGTGGGCATTGGCAATGAGAACTGGGAAGAGCCGTCACAGGGCGTTTCCTATTATGCAAACTTTAAATGGATAAAAGATTATGTGGAGAAATTTGTTAAAGAGCATTATCCCGGCAGGAAGATTAACTTGATTTCTTCCGCGGGACCGTTCTATTCCAGCCGTCCGGCGGCATGGGAGTGGGTAAACAGCACGATGCCCGGAGAGACGCTGGTAGATGAGCATTACTATATCAACTATGCAGGGGATGGCGACAACACCCTTCTGAACGAGGATTATGTTTATGACAGCTACAAACGCCTGGATGAAGGCGGCAGCAATGTGTTTATCGGTGAATATGCGGGGCATTTGACCTCAACCACGGAAAATGTGCTTGATACGGCAATCAGCGAGGCGGCTTATATGACAGGTATTGAACGTAACGGGGATATTGTCCGCCATGCTTCCTATGCACCGTTGTTTGAGCGTGAAGGCTGCCGTGACTGGGATTATAACCTGATTAAATTTAATGCATTTGAGAGTTATGGAACGCCGAGTTACTATGTGCAGACCATGTATTCCAACAATTATGGCAAGCATATCATTGACACGACTTTGGAGGAATATAATGACACCCTGGCTGCTTTTGATGAGAAACCGGGGCATCAGACGGATTTATATTATGTAACTTCTGAAGATGACTATTATCTCTATACGAAGTTGGTGAACCATGCAGATTACTCCAAGGAGATTACCCTCAATTATCCGGGTATCAAAGACGGCTCTGAGGTGGAATTAATCTGCCTGTCCGGCAATGCCATGGATATGAACACGATGGAGAACCAGACCAGGGTTGCACCAGTTACGACCAAAAAGACACTTAGCGGGCAGAGCATGACGTATGAAGTGCCGGCAATGTCGCTCACCGTAGTGAAAGTGAATCATACAGAGAAGCCAGCAGAGAAGCCGGAACCAGGACCAACAACGCCAGAAGTTTCAAAAGCCGGTCTTAACAGTTCCATAACGGCAGCAGTAGCGAAAAAACAGATTGATTATACGCCAGCGAGCTGGCAGAAGTTTGCGGCTGCGCTTACAGCAGCACAGAATGTTGCCAACGATGCGAAGGCAACACAGTCCCAGATAGATACAGCAAAGAATAATCTGGATGCGGCAGCGAAAGGGCTTGTGCTCCTTGGCGCATCCTCCACCAAGAAAGTAGCTCTGGGCGTAGGGGAGACATTCTCTGTCAAGACTAAGAACTGTACGTATTTGAGTTCCGATGAGAACATTGCGGCAGTGAGCGCCAAAGGCTCTGTGAAAGCGAAGAAAACAGGCACTGTTACGGTCAAGGCGATTCCGACAGCAGGAAATAAGGCGAAGGTATTTAAGATTACTGTGAAGAAAGCGCCCAAGAAGATTTCCAAGGTTACGTTTAACAAGAAAGCAGTGAAGAAGAACAAGGTAACCTTGAAGAAAGGAAAATCGGCAACTTTTAAAGTGTCATTGCCCAAGGGAACGGCAAGCAAGATTACTTACACTTCCTCGAAGAAGAAGGTCGCCACGGTAGACGCCAAGGGCAAGGTGAAGGCGAAGAAGAAAGGAAAGACGACCATCACCATCAAAACGTTTAACAAGAAGACCAAAAAGATTACGCTTACTGTTAAGTAAAGCATAAAAAAGGGGCTGTGCATGGAGAATCAGTGCACAGCCCCTTTTTAGGAAATGAAAAAAATTACAGGAAGGGAGACACTTCGTACGGAGGATGCCCAATATCTGTCCTCCTTTTATTAATTTTAGAAAGCATTTCAATCAGTTTGCCAATTTCCATATGTCTTGTGTTATACTGGTTTAAACGATTGTGATTCCCTTAAAAATCATCAAATTATATTCTACGAAGAGCGAGGGATGGTGTGTAGACTATGGAAACAGGAATACTGGAAATATTGGAAACAGTGACAATCGCAGTAGGTGGTTTCCTGATAAAAAAGTATGTATTTTTAGAGCCGAATATGGAGCCCAGGAAGCAACATATTTTTTATTGCGTCAGTTTTTTCCTGATTGGCATTGTGTTTTTGGTTCTTGGGAAAGATGCTGCAACAATGGCAGCGTTGTTTATGATTGGGTTAAATATCTGCCTTGGCAGGAAAAAACACAGGTTGCAGGGGCTGTTTTTGATGATACCGTTCCCGGGCATTATCAGCGGGCTTTTGGTTCCGGTTCTGCTTGTGCCGCCATACTTGTTTACACTGTCGGCACAGGAAACACGGATATATCAGTTTATGCTTTATGGGGTATTGTCTGTATTGCTTATTTTATTCTATGTGAAAGGACGGAACTGGCGCAATTGGTTTCAAGAGAATATGCAGCACAGGAGCCTACGGAAATCAGAAAAATACCTGCTTTGGGCGGTGGGGATTTTGATGCTGCTTTTTTCTAATAATACAGCAATGCAGATTGCGGTGTATGGCGAGAATGTACAGGCGGCAGACAGTATATACGAGCAGGGATTGGTCTCCTTTATCGGAATAAGCAGTATTTCTGTCTTTGTCATGACGATTACGATTGTTGTTTTGATTATGCAGGGCAATAAGCGTTCTTTTTATCATGAACGGGTTTCCAGTATGCAGTCTGGTATGATTACTTTCATGGCAGAGGTCGTGGAGAACAGGGATGATAATACGGGCGGGCATATCAGACGCACAGCGGAATATGTGGCGTGCATTGCAAAAGAACTGAAAAGGCAGGGGATATACAGCAATATTCTGACCGACAGGTATATGAGTGACATGGTGGTGGCAGCGCCGCTTCACGATATCGGTAAAATACATATACCAGACGCTGTCTTGAACAAGCCAGGGAAACTGACGGAGCAAGAATTTGAGGTTATGAAAACGCATACCACGGCAGGAGAGGAATTGCTTACCTATGCAAAGGCAGAGCTTGGCGAATCGGAATATCTGAATATGGCGGCAGATATGGCAGCATATCATCATGAGTGGTGGAATGGCAAAGGTTATCCCTATGGCATAAGTGGGGAAGAAATACCACTTTGTGCGAGGATTATGGCGGTAGCAGACGTTTTTGACGCACTAACTTCCAAACGCTGTTATAAAAGCGCCATGTCGCTTGAAAAGGCGTATGCGATTATCGGGGAGGAATCCGGCACACATTTTGATCCGGCAGTTGTGGAGGCATTTTTTGCAATAGCAGAAGATATGGAGAGAAATATATAAAAAATATGGAAAACTGTATGGCATGACAGTTAGTGGGGTGTTTAATTCTTTATAATATGGACTGAGATGAAGCTAAAAGAAATGCCAAGGAGGATGGGGATTTGCTGAATATTGAATTAATTGAGAAAATAGGAATGTATGTGGATGGAAAAGAAATATTGTTTGGCAGTGACATCAAAGCCGCGAAGGAAGTTCTGGGGGACTGCAATGCATATGAAGATAGGTATTCTTTCCTGAATGGACTCTTGGCGTTTTCGGTAGATGATAGCAAAAGAATCATTGAAATGGAAGTGAGGAATATGAGAGATGACAAAATAAAAGTCATGTTCCGGACTTTGGAAATTTTTAAAGAGGAAAAGGAGGATTTGCTGCGCCATATAACTGCGTTTAATGAAGCACCATTGTTGGATGATGATGAGGCCGATGGCTGTGGTTACTATGCCGAAAATCTTGGGGCTGAATTTTCATTTGGCATGTCGGAGGAAGATATCGAAGGCTTGATTAGGGAATCGAAGGAAGAAGGGGTGTATGAAGAAATGAAAGAAGAGATTGAAGGGGATATTTACCGTTCAAAATATATTGATTCATTTCTTATCAGTCAAGGATTTTGTTGAAGAATTAAACAATATGTGCTATTCTGGTAACAGAAATGTATAAAGGAGGCTGTTTATGGCGATTAATTTGCAAAAGGGACAGAAAGTAAGTTTGGAGAAGAAATCATCGGCAGGGCTCGGAGAAATCCTCGTCAACTTAAATTGGAATTCAAAGCCCATAAAACAGGGATTTCTTTCCGGTTTGCTGGGTGGAAATAAGGGAATAGATTTAGATTTGGGCTGTTTATTTGAGTTAAAGGATGGAAGGAAAGGGACAGTTCAGGCGTTAGGAAATTGTTTTGGTTCGCTCAATCAGCCGCCATTTATTTCTCTGGACGGAGATGACAGGACGGGTGCAGCCGCAGCAGGAGAAAACCTTCGCATCAATGGAAATAAAATTGCAGAGATTAAGAGAATCCTTGTTTATACGTTCATATATGAAGGGGTTGCCAATTGGAAGCAGGCGGATGCGATTGTTACGATTAAGTATCCAGGAGCAGAGGACTTGATTGTAAAGATGGATTCTTATAATTCTACAAATGTTATGTGTGGCCTGGCGTTGTTTGAGAACCAAAACGACCAGACATTTAGCGTGGAAAAGCTTGTTCAGTTCTATTCGGGCCATGAGGCTTTAGACAAGGCACACCATTGGGGCATGAGATGGAAGGCTGGAAGGAAATAGAG
>CANOFO010000127.1 GCA_947565305.1 uncultured Lachnospiraceae bacterium
CTAAAGAATGCTTTTATTTGTACTTTAGATTTATTATTTTGGCTGCCATAAGAAAGTGCCCTCAAGGGAAAAAAGTAAAAAACGTGAAAACAGAGAACCCACCACTAATGAAAGTGATATGTTCTCTGTTTTTGATTGCATTCTTATTCCCACTTGAATAAAATAATTCCGCCAATACAGATCGCCATTCCAAGCACCCTCCGCCACTCAAAAGGCTGCTTATCTACGCCAAACATGCCGAAAAGTTCAATCAGATAGGCAACCAGCAGCTGTGAAACAACAATCAGCATCACTGCTTTTGCCGGTCCCAGCGCTGCCATGCTCTTGATTACTGTGTAAGTAATGAATGCCCCGATTGCCCCGCCCAACAGCATGTATTTTGGCTGTATCTGCAAAATCGCCGCAAAACTGCTGCGGTCTGTGAAAAGCCAGGCAGCCAGGCAAACGATAAGGGCGGAAAACTGTACCCAGCTTGTGCTGACCCACATGCTGCTGCCTTTCGTCACCTCCGTGTTAAATACACCCTGTACGCTCATCAAAGCCCCAGACAGAAGTGCAATAAAAATTCCAATCATTGGTTTCCTCCTAAAAATATCTTTCAGATAGGATAACCATTATTGTGGATTATTATACCATGAATTGCTGCGCAATGACATGGTTGCCTTGCGGATGTGGTAACGACAGAATCTTAGAGTGCATAAGCACGACAGACGCATTAAGCGTCTGGATTCTGGAGTCATTGTACCATGAATCGCTCCCATCCAAAAAATAGGAAAAAACACAGTTATAGCACTTTTTTCAGGATTCCAATCATCTCATCCACATGCTCTTTTTCAATCACCAAAGGCGGCACAAACCGCAGAACATTGCTGCCTGCCGTGATTAAGAGCAATCCCTGTTTCAGCGCTTTGCTACTCACTTCCCCTACCGGGACCGTAAGCTCCAGCCCTTGCATCAGCCCTTTGCCCCTGCGCGCAGTGATACAATCAAATTCTGCTTTCAGCAGCTCCAGCTGCTCCTGCAGATAGTTGCCAATTTCCTTGACGTGCTCTGTAATTTTCTGCTGCGCAAAAATGTCAAATACCTTGCTGACTGCTGCACCCGCAAAAGGATTTCCGCCGTAAGTGGTTCCGTGGTCGCCGGGCTTTAAGGAAGCCGCTGCCACTTTCTCGGTCATCACGAAAGCCCCCACCGGAACGCCGCAGCCCAACGCTTTAGCGCAGGCCATGATGTCCGGCTTTACGCCGTATCCCTGCCAGGCAAACATCTCCCCGGTCCTTCCCATACCGCACTGGATTTCATCTAAAATCAGCAGGATATCACGCTCCTTGCAGATTTTTTCCACCCCATGCAGAAACTCTTCCGTTGCCGGATAGATGCCGCCCTCGCCCTGAATAGTCTCCATAATAATGGCGCATGTCTTGTCATTTACCAATGCTTTTACACTGTCTAAATCATTAAAGTCCGCAAATCTGACAATACCTGGCAGCGGCTCAAAGGGTTCACGATAATGTGCATTGCCAGTTACCGATAGCGCACCCATGCTCCTGCCATGGAACGAATGGTTCATGGCGATGATTTCATGGTCCGTACATTTGTCCCTCTCATATGCATATTTCTTTGCTGCCTTTAAGGCTCCCTCAATGGCTTCTGTCCCGCTGTTGGTAAAAAAGACACGGTCCAGACCGGAAGCCGCACAGAGTTTTCCTGCCGCTTCCATCGTAGGCTGGTTATAGTACAGGTTGGAAGTATGAAGCAGCTTGTCAACCTGTTCTTTCAATGCCTGGTTATATTCCTGGTTTCCATATCCCAACGCCTGTACGGCAATTCCTGCCGCGAAATCAAGATATTTCCTGCCCTCCGTATCATAGAGGTATACGCCCTCTCCATGGTCAAGCACCACCGGATAGCGGTTATAAGTATGTAAAATATGGCTTTCTGCCTGCGCCATTATCGTATTTTCTTCCATCTCATTTTGCTCCTTTTCGCTATAAATACCGTTCCCTTGTCCTTCCCTATTCCTTTTTATATGATATAACTGTTAATATCCTTATTTTGCCTGGAAAAAACGCTCTTCGCTGTCTCCTAAGATTGCCGTACCGATACCTCTGTTGGTAAATATTTCCAAAAGAAGGCAATGCGGGATACGCCCATCTAAAATATGCACCCGGGAAACGCCATCTTCAATGGCATCGATGCAGTTATTAAGTTTCGGCAGCATCCCTCCGCCGATTGTCCCGCTGCCAATCAGTTCATGCGCCTCGGACACTGACAACTCCGAAATCAGCGAAGATTCATCTTCCGGGTCTTTGTATACACCCTCCACATCTGTGAGAAATGCCAGTTTTTCTGCCTTGACCGCCCGGGCAATGGCACAGGCCGCATCATCAGCGTTAATGTTATAAGTTTCAAACGCATCATCCAGACCTATCGGACAGACAATGGGCAGGAAATCTTTTTCCAATAAGTCATAGAGCACCTTGGCATTGACTTCCTTGATATCCCCTACATAGCCGATATCCTGTCCCTGTGAATATTTCTTATCTACTTTCAGCAGTCCGCCGTCCTTTCCGCTGATTCCAATGGCATTGACACCCAATCCCTGTACCATCTGCACCAGGGATTTATTCACCCTGCTCAGGACCATCTCTGCAACCTCCATCGTCGGCGCATCCGTCTTGCGCAGCCCATTGACAAATTCCGGCTCCATACCAATTTTACCGACCCACTTACTGATTTCCTTGCCGCCGCCGTGGACGATAATCGGTTTAAACCCTACCAGTTTTAAAAGCGTCACGTCCTTGATGACGTCCAGCTTAAGCTCATCATCCACCATCGCGCTGCCGCCGTATTTTACTACAATTATCTTGCGGTTAAACCTCTGAATATAGGGAAGCGCCTCTATCAGCACTTCTGCTTTCTGTAATATTTCCTGCATATTTTTTTCTGCCATCTTCCCATTCCTCTTTTCCTGAATTGTTGATATTTATCAAAAACATTATTTGCCATACCATTTTATAATCTGCAATTCCTTGCCATCACAACAGGCTATCCCTTATGAACGGTAATCTGCATTGATCGTTACATACTCATGCGTCAAATCGCAGCCCCACGCCGCTGCCCCTGCTTCCCCCATCTTCATGTCCACGAGCACGGTTACTTCCTCGTCAGATAAGATTTTTGTTGCCTCTTCCTCACTGTAGTCCGCGGCAACGCCATCCTTATAAATAAGAATCCTGCCCGATTTGCTCTCAAAAAACAGTTCTATTTTCTCGGGGTCAAAATCCACACCAGAATACCCCAATGCACATAAAATTCTGCCCCAATTGGCATCATGCCCATAGATTGCCGCCTTAGTCAGCGAGGAGCAAATCACTGATTTTGCCAGGGTCTTGGCATGTTCTTTCGTATCCGCGTGAATGACCTTCGTCTCAAAAAGCGCGGTCGCTCCTTCTCCGTCTCCTGCCATCTTCCTAGCCAATGCAGTATTTACAGCGTTCAATGCCTCCACAAACTTTCGGTAATCGTTGCCCTTCTCAGTAATTTTCTTATTGCCTGCCATGCCATTGGCAAGCAGCAGCACCGTATCATTCGTGGAGGTATCGCCATCCACGGAAATCATATTATACGTGTCTTTCACGTCCTCACGCAACGCCTCCTGCAGCAATTCCTTGGAAACCGCAAGGTCTGTGGTTACAAAACTGAGCATCGTGCACATATTGGGATGAATCATGCCAGAACCTTTGCACATGCCGCCCAATGTTATCGTCTTTCCGTCCACTTCAAAAGTCACTGCCGCTTCCTTCGGCTTAGTATCAGTCGTCATGATTGCTCTTGCCGCTTCCTGCCCGCTCTCCACTGTACCGTCAAGTTCCGGTGCCATCACAGAGATTCCTGTTTCTAATTTCTCCATCGGAAGCTGCATCCCAATGACCCCGGTAGATGCCACCAGCACCTGGTTTGCCGGGATACCTAACGCTTTTTCCACTGCCTCTGCAGTCTTCTGACAATATTCCATCCCCTCATCGCCGGTACAGGCATTGGCGATACCTGCATTTACCACCACCGCCCGGGCACACATTTCCTCCGCCACCAGGCGCATATCCCATTTTACCGGTGCCGCCTTCACCACATTGCTGGTAAATGTGCCCGCGGAAACTGCCTCCTGCTCACTGACAATCAATGCCATGTCTTTCCTGCCCTCATATTTGATTCCTGCCGCCGTACTGGCTGCTGTAAATCCCTTTGCCGCGGTCACGCCGCCTGTTATCATTTTCATTATTCGTTGTTCCTCCCTGAATCCTCGTTAAATACCCTAATGACACATCTGTTAAGAGTTTGATAAGTTCTGCATCATTTATTGGAATGTCGTAATATTCGCCTCATTTAACACAAAGTCATAGTAATTCAAATCCTCCCGGAACGTCCAACCCACGCTCTTCCAGAAAGAATTTCCCACTTCATTCTTCTTAAAAGCAATCAGACATACCTTATTGATATGCTCCTCCTGCAGAGCGTACATGGCGGAAACTGCCATCGCCTTGCCAATGCCTTGCTGCCTGTAATCTTCGCGCACGCACACATGGTAAAAACAGCCGCGCCGCCCATCATGCCCACAGAGGATGGCTCCCACAAGCTCCCCTCCTGCCTCCGCCACCATGCTGGTAGTCGGATTCCTTTTCAGAAAGCGTTCTATGCCCTCCCTGGAATCGTCCATGCTGCGGATACCAAAGCCCTTGATGGTTTTCCACAGACGGTATACCTTATCGTAGTCTTCTTCCTTCATCGCCCGCACAGTTGCCGGAGTGATTGTCTTATCTTCCATCTGCATCTCTTTTCTTCCTATTCTGCAGCTGCCAAACTCCATCTGGAGCCTATAACATCTGTCATTTTCTGAAATCTATAGAAACTTAATGTCCTAGGGGAACATCGGCACAAGCTGCAGGCCTTCATTCTCAGGAAGCCCAAACAGGAGGTTCATGTTCTGTACTGCCTGTCCTGCCGCCCCTTTTACAAGGTTATCAATTGCCCCCATCATCACAATCCTGCCGGTGCGCGCATCTATCTGGAAACCAATATCCACAAAATTGCTGCCTTCCACCCATTTGGTCTCAGGATAAACGCCTTTATCCAGAACGCGCACAAAATATTCATCCCCATAGTATTTATCGTAAGCCGCTTTCACCTGCTCATAAGCAGGATAAGTGTAAGAGCCGTCTGCCTGTCTGATTTTCTTCAGGGACGCATATTCCGTTGCCAAAATGCCACGGTTCATCGGCACTAAATGCGGCGTAAAATTAATCGTAATCGCTTCTCCTGCCGCATAGCTTAACTGCTCCTCTATTTCCGGCGTATGGCGATGCGTCGTCACGCCATATGCTTTCATATTCTCATTGACCTCACAGAACAGGTTGGGCAATTTGGCTCCTCTTCCTGCGCCTGAGGTCCCTGACTTGGCATCTACAATCAAAGTATTAGGCTCAATCAACCCCTCTTTTACCAATGGATATGCCGTGAGAATCGAACATGTCGTGTAACAGCCCGGATTTGCCACCAACCGCGCCTGTTTCACTTTCTCACGGTTTATCTCGCACAGACCATAGACTGCCTCCTCAATAAACTGTGGGCTTTTGTGCTCTATCTGATACCATTTCTCATAAGTACTGACATCTTTAATCCGATAGTCGGCGCTTAAGTCTACGACCTTGGCGCTTTCCAGAATCTGTTCCGTCAGCACACCCGCCAGAAACCCCTGCGGCGTTGCCGTAAAAATTACATCCACCTGTTTTGCCAACGCTTCTATATTATCATCCAGACAGGCGTCCTCCACCAGCTGAAACATATTCCCATATACCTTTGCATATTTTTCGTCAATATAGCTTCTGGAACCGTACCATTTGATTTCTGCCTCTCTGTGTCCAAGCAAAAGCCTCACTAATTCTGCTCCTGCATACCCGGTTGCCCCAATAATTCCTGCTTTAATCATACTGACTTCCTCGCTTTCCTTTTCCAAATGCTGACTGGCACTTTCTTAATATTAGTACATCTTCCGCCATCCGTAAAGACCTTTTTTGAAAATTTATGCATATTTATTCATTTTTTTTAATTTTTATACACTTGCTATTTCCGAAATAATGTTGTATATTAGTTATTAATGCATAATCCCATGGCATTTTGCAAGTAGATTAATAAACGGAGGAAAAAGTAATGAAAGAAAAAGTAATCTTAGCTTATTCCGGCGGTCTGGATACCACCGCCATCATCCCCTGGTTAAAGGAAAATTTCGATTATGAGGTAATTTGCTGCTGCATCGACTGCGGACAGGACGAAGAACTGGACGGCCTGGAAGAACGCGCGAAATTATCCGGCGCTTCTAAGCTGTACATTGAAGACATCACAGACGAATTTGCAGAAGAATACATCCTTCCCTGCGTTCAGGCAGGTGCAGTATATGAGAACAAATACCTTCTGGGAACTTCCATGGCTCGTCCCGGCATCGCCAAACGCCTGGTTGAGATTGCCCGCAAGGAAGGCGCTACCGCCATCTGCCACGGCGCTACCGGCAAAGGAAATGACCAGATTCGTTTTGAATTGGGTATCAAAGCACTGGCCCCCGACCTGAAGATTATCGCTGCATGGCGAAGCGATAAATGGGATATGCAGTCTCGTGAAGAAGAGATTGCATACTGCAAAGCACACGGCATTGACCTTCCGTTTTCTGCGGACAGCAGCTACAGCCGTGACCGCAATCTGTGGCACATCAGCCATGAAGGCCTGGAACTGGAAGACCCCTCCTGCGAGCCCAATTACGACCATCTTCTGGTACTGGGCGTTTCACCGGAGAAAGCTCCTGATGAAGGAGAATATGTAACCATGACTTTTGAATCCGGCGTACCAAAGACCATTAACGGCAAAGAAATGAAAGTTGCTGACATTATCCGCGAGCTGAACCGCCTGGGCGGCAAACACGGAATCGGCATTGTCGATATCGTGGAGAACCGCGTGGTAGGCATGAAATCCCGCGGCGTCTATGAGACCCCTGGCGGAACCATCCTTATGGAAGCACAGCAGCAGTTAGAGGAGCTGGTGCTTGACCGCGCTACCATGGATGTCAAAAAAGACATGGGAAACAAGATGGCACAGATTGTATACGAAGGTAAATGGTTCACTCCTCTGCGTGAGGCTGTACAGGCATTCGTAACCTCCACCCAGAAATACGTGACCGGAGAAGTCAAATTCAAACTCTATAAAGGAAATATCATCAAAGCCGGAACCACCTCGCCCTACTCCCTCTACAGTGAGTCTTTGGCAAGCTTTACCACCGGCGATTTATATGACCACCATGATGCGGAAGGGTTTATCACCTTATTCGGACTGCCCTTGAAAGTCCGTGCCATGAAGATGGCTGAATTAGAAAAATAAAATTTTTTTCAAAGACCGCAAGGTTTATCTGATGGTAC
>CANOFO010000128.1 GCA_947565305.1 uncultured Lachnospiraceae bacterium
TAACGTGCAGTAGAATTTACTTCTGCACTGGAAGTTACTTTTGCAATTAAGCTTTTTGAAAAAAACAACCACCGGACGGAAAACGCCTGAAATATTCCCTCCGATGGCTTTAATGTCTGCTGCCTCTGGCTACTATGCCTTTATTTATCCCTCCAGATAATCCTGCCTTTCGTCAAATCGTAAGGGGACATCTCAATCGTCACTTTATCGCCTGGCAGGATGCGGATGAAGTTCATCCTCAGCTTGCCGCTGATATGCGCCAGAATCTGATGGCCGTTCTCCAGTTCTACCTGAAACATGGCATTCGGCAGCTTCTCCACTACTTTTCCTTCTACTTCTATTACATCTGCTTTTGACATTCTATTTCCTCCTGATTCCAGTTTGTTTTTGATATAGCTTAATCGCCCTTTTTATTTCTTCATTCCGAAAATTTTCCTGCGTAAAGACTTCTGTAATATCTTTCGGAAGATTTTTGATAATTTGAATATGTTTCCTGTTTTTTCTTTTTGGCTTTTCTATGGGCTTTAACTTCCCATCCGCCAAATAAACCAGATTAGCTTCTTCCTTTATAATTACATAAAGACTGTCTTTGTCATGTCCTGACCTGGAAACTGCTAATTTTAGATCCATTTTGATTTCCTCCGTTATAATTAAGGAAGTTCTGTTCGCTAACCTCAATCTGCGCTCCGCTTGATTTCGCTAATCTCACAGAACGACCTCGCATCACGCTCTGTCTTCGCCTTCGGCTTGCCAATCGCTAGATGCTTTCGGTCAGGCTCAGGATTTCCGGTTCGCCGGATGTGATCAAAACTGTATTTTCGTAATGAGCGGACAGGGAGCCGTCCTGTGTCACCACAGTCCAATTATCATCCTGCCATTCCACATCAAAACGCCCTGCATTGATCATGGGTTCAATTGCCAATGTCATGCCTGCCCGTAGCCGCACACCCCTGCTTTTCTGTGCGAAATTGGGAATCTGCGGGTCTTCATGCAAATGGGTGCCAACCCCATGTCCCACCAGGTCCCGCACCACCCCATAGCCAAAGCTTTCTGCATATGCACTGATTGCATTGGAAATCTCATGAAGGTGATGTCCTTCTTTCGCATACTTTATGCCCTCAAAAAAACTTTGACGCGTTCTTTCTATTAATAATGCAGCTTCCTCAGAAATCTCGCCGATGCCGTGCGTCCTCGCCGCATCGGAATGATATCCCTTGTAAATTACACCGATGTCAAGGCTTACAATGTCCCCTTCCCGGATATGCCGCTTCTTTGTAGGAATTCCATGAACAACCTCGTTATTCACAGACACGCACACGGAAGCAGGATAGCCGTTATAATTCTTAAAAGAGGGGATACAGCCATAACTGCGGATAATATCATCACCGAGATGGTCTATGTCCAGAGTTGACATTCCTTCTCTCAGTTCTTTGCCCAGATTTTCATGGACTTTCGCCAGGATTTTTCCAGCTGCCCTCATCAATTCGATTTCCCTGGCTGATTTTATGGATACTGACATAATCTACGCCCCCAGTATTGCTACAATGGCGTCAAATACTTTCTCCATTGGCTGAGTTCCATCTACACTTTTTAGAATGCCCTGCTTCTGGTAATATTCAATTAACGGCTGCGTCTGTTCATGGTATACATTCAGACGCTTTTTCACTGTCTCCGGCTGGTCGTCATCGCGAAGCACTACCGGATTGCCGCAGCGGTCACATACACCTTCTACCTTAGTGGGAATAGAAACAATATGGTAAGTTGCACCGCAGTTTAAACAGGCACGTCTGCCTGACATACGGTTAACAATATTATCATCCGGAACGTCCACATCAATCGCATAATCCATTTTTTGACCAATTTTAGTAAGGGCTGCATCCAAAGCCTCCGCCTGTGGGATAGTCCTGGGAAAACCGTCCAGTACAAATCCGTTCTTGCAGTCGTCCTGCGCGATACGGTCCATAACCAGGTCACATGTCAGTTCATCCGGCACTAAAAGTCCCTGGTCCATATACTCTTTTGCTTTTTTACCCAGTTCCGTGCCAGCTTTTAAGTTTGCGCGGAAAATATCTCCCGTGGAAATATGGGGAATGGAATATTTATCTGCAATCTGCTTTGCCTGTGTCCCTTTGCCTGCACCTGGTGCACCCAACATAATAATTTTCATACAATCATCCTCCTATAACAATGTATCGGCACGCGCCGCTCTGCGTCTCCTGCCATATCGTCGCAAGGCATTCCAAAAATGCTTCGCATTTGCCTTCCTCCTATAACAATGTTTCGGCACGCGTCGCACAGCGACACCTGCCATATCGTCGGAAGGCATTATAGAAATGCTTCGCATTTGCCTTCCTCCTAAATATAGCAGTAGTGCACCGTGGGAGATACTCTGCGGCATCTCCCAGGCACACATACTCAATCGCTAATCATTTAAAAATCCTTTATAATAACGTACCAGCATCTGAGATTCAATCTGTTTCAAGGTCTCAATGATAACACCAACAATAATGATGATGGATGTTCCACCGAAAGATACGTTTGCGTTAAATATTCCATTAAAGAAAATCGGAATAACTGCCACAATCGTAAGGCCGACCGCCCCGATGAATACAATGTAGTTCAAAATCTTAGCCAGATAATCACTGGTAGGCTTTCCTGGCCTGATACCTGGGATAAAACCACCCTGACGCTTCATATTGTTTGCAATTTCCAGCGGATTAAAGGTAATGGAAGTATAGAAGTATGCAAATGCAATGATTAAAATGATATATACGACCAAACCAATGCTGTAAATAGGCTGTTCCGGGTCACACCAGTAAGACTGGGACATTGCGTGAAGAATCTTACTGCCGATGCCGTTTCCGTTCCCTTTGCCCATAATAGTCGCAATTACCACCGGGAACTGCAATATAGACTGGGCAAAGATAATCGGGATAACGCCTGCAGTGTTGACTTTCAGCGGAATATGGCTGGACTGCCCTCCTACCTGCTTACGTCCCTGAATTTTTTTGCTGTACTGCACCGGAATCTTGCGCTCGCCATCCTGAAGGATGATGACAAATACAACTGTCACCAAAATAACTGCCAGGATTACAAGACCTGCAATGATTGCATTACCTACATTCGGTGCATTCTTAATAAACTGATTATAGAGAGTCATCAAATCTTCCGGTATACGGGAAATAATATTGATGGTCAGCACGATAGAAATACCATTTCCGACACCTTTCTCCGTAATTCTCTCACCAATCCACATCAGCACTGCAGAACCTGCCGTCAGACACGTAACCATCATGACAACATGCAATGCATCAAACTTATCCAGATAACCGCTGCGTCCAAATCCAATAGCCATGGCAATTGACTGAATCAGTGCCAGGGCAACTGTCACATAACGTGTAATCTCAGCGATTTTCTTCCTGCCGTCTTCTCCGTCTTTCTGCATCTCTTCCAATTTCGGAATCGCAATCGTCAGAAGCTGCATAATGATGGAAGATGTGATATACGGCGTAATATTCAGCGCGAATACTGACATCTGTTCAAAGGAGCCACCTGTGATGGCATTAAAGAAATTCAATCCATCTGCTCCCTGGCTGGCAAACCATTCTGCAATGACTTCCCCTTTGACACCAGGCAGAGGCAGCTGTGAGCCCAGCCTGATGACAACTAACATTAAAAATGTGTAGAATATACGATTTCTGATATCTTTGATTTTAAACGCTTTACGAAGTGTCTCCAGCATCCTTAGATCACCTCTGCTTTTCCGCCCAGAGCCTCAATCTTTTCTTTTGCACTTGCACTGAAGGCATTTACCTGTACTGTAAGTTTCTTGGTAAGTTCACCATTTCCCAGAACCTTTACGCCGTCTCCGGTCTTACGGATAATCCTGCGCTCCAATAATTCCTCTATCGTTACAACGGAATCATTGTCAAATACTTCCAATTTGTCCACATTAAATGCAATGATATCCTTAGAATTCCTGTTTGTAAAACCACGCTTGGGAATTCTTCTGTATAATGGCATCTGACCACCTTCAAAACCAGGTCTTGGAGCCCCGGAACGTGCCTTCTGTCCTTTGTGTCCCTTACCTGCAGTCTTACCATTTCCTGAGCCGTGTCCACGTCCTCTTCTGAAATTATCGTGTTTTGAACCTTTTGCCGGCTTTAAATTTGATAAGTCCATTCTGACACCTCCTTACTTTTGTCTTAGATTTCTTCCACTTTCACTAAATGTCTGACATGACGAATCATGCCCCTGATAGCTTCATTGTCCGGTTGTTCTACGGAATGATTCAACTTCCTTAAACCAAGTGCTTCTACTGTCTTGCGGTTCTTAGGAACTGCGCCGATTGTAGATTTCACAAGTGTAATTTTTAATTTCTCTGCCATTTCTTATCCTCCTTAACCGAGTATCTCTTCCACAGATTTCCCGCGGAGTTTTGCTACCTCTTCTGGAGATTTCAACTGACTTAAAGCATCGATTGTAGCAAGCACTACGTTCTGCTTATTGTTGGAACCTAAAGATTTTGTACGGATGTTCTTGATGCCGGCAAGCTCGCACACGTTACGTGCAGGACCGCCTGCGATTACACCAGTACCTTCGGGAGCTCTTTTCAGCAATACAGATGCTCCGGTGTGTTTACCGGAAATATCATGTGTAATACTGTTGTTATCGTCTAATTTTACAGTAATCAGTTTCTTGGCTGCATCTTCTTTCCCTTTGCGGATAGCTTCAGGAATTTCTGTCGCCTTGCCTAAACCTGCACCTACATGACCATTGCCATCGCCGACAACAACCAAAGCTGTGAAGCGCATGTTACGGCCACCCTTGACAACTTTCGTTACACGCTTAATTGATACCACTTTTTCTGTTAATTCTAATTGACTAGCATCAATGATTGTACGTTTCATGTATTTGTCTCCTCCTATTAAAAGTCTAAACCAGCTTCTCTGGCTGCCTCAGCTAAAGCTTTGACTTTACCCTGATAAATATAACCGCCTCTATCGAAGACAACAGTAGTAATGCCTTTATCTAAGGCTCTCTTTGCAATTACCGTTCCCAGATGTGCTGCTGCTTCTACGTTATTGGTTTTTTCCAGCTCTGCTTTTACATCCTTCTGAAGTGTAGACGCGGAAACGAGCGTATGCTGGGCTGTATCGTCAATAATCTGCGCATACATATGATTATTGCTTCTAAACACAGCTAAACGTGGTCTTTCTGCAGTACCGGAGAAACGATTACGCACTCTTCTGTGTTTTTTCATACGAACTTCGGCTCTTGATTTTTTATTAATCATTTTTTGTTCCTCCTATTTTATTTCTTACCAGTCTTACCAACTTTACGCCTGATAACTTCGTCAACATACTTGATACCTTTGCCTTTATAAGGTTCAGGTCTTCTCTTATCTCTGATTTCCGCTGCAAACTGGCCAACTTTTTCTTTATCAATACCGGAAATGATAATCTTATTGCCATCTACCTTGGACTCCAGGCCTTCTGGGTCTGTCATCACTACCGGATGGGAGAATCCTAAGTTCAGTGTCAAATCTTTGCCGGATTTGGAAGCCCTGTAACCAACACCGTTAACTTCCAACTCCTTGGTATAGCCTTCCGTTACGCCAATGACCATATTGTTAATCAATGTCCTGGTCAGGCCATGCAAAGATTTCATTTTCTTTAAATCACTCGGTCTTGATACAGTTACCTCGGAACCCTCTAACTTGATTTCCATTTCTGCGGGAAGCGTTCTCTCCAATGTTCCCTTAGGACCTTTTACAGTCACATGATTATTTTCTGCAATGTCGACAGTAACGCCTGCCGGTACTGCGATTGGCATTCTTCCGATTCGTGACATGCCCGTACCTCCTACCATACATAGGCAAGCACTTCGCCGCCTACTTCTAATTTTCTTGCTTCTTTATCAGTTACAACGCCCTGGTTGGTGGAGAGGATTGCTACTCCCAGTCCGCCCAGAACCCTCGGAACCTCGTTCTTGCCGGCATATACGCGTAGACCCGGCTTAGAAATTCTCTTGAGACCAGTAATGATTTTCTCATTCTTGTCTTTGCCATATTTTAAAGTAATGCGAATTGTATTAAAACTTCCGTCTTCCACAATGTCATATTTTACAATATACCCTTCATTTGCAAGAATGTCGGCAATTGCAACTTTCATCTTGGAAGCTGGAACATCTACTGTATCATGTTTAGCAGTATTTGCATTACGGATTCTTGTAAGCATATCTGCGATTGGATCACTCATTGTCATGATGTATAATTCCTCCTTACCAACTTGCTTTTTTCACACCTGGTATCTGTCCTTTATATGCCAATTCACGGAAGCAAATCCTGCAAACTCCGTATTTTCTTAAATATGCATGTGGACGTCCACAAATCCTGCAGCGGCTGTACTCTCTGGTAGAGAATTTCTGTTTGCGCTGCTGTTTCACTTTCATTGATGTTTTTGCCATTAAAATTCCCTCCTATTATTTCGTAAATGGCATATTGAACTGCGCCAACAACTCACGTGCTTCTTCGTCTGTCTTTGCTGTGGTAACGAAAATGACATCCATACCACGGATTTTGTCAATCTTATCATACTCAATTTCCGGGAAAATCAGCTGCTCTTTGATTCCGAGCGCATAATTTCCCCTGCCGTCAAATGCATTGGGGTTTACGCCCCGGAAGTCACGTACACGCGGCAATGCAAGATTAATCAGGCGGTCAACAAACTCATACATCTTGTCGCCTCTCAATGTAACCTTACATCCAATCGGCATCCCTTCTCTGATTTTGAAGTTAGCCACAGATTTCTTCGCTTTGGTAACCACAGCCTTCTGTCCTGTAATGGTCTCCAAATCGCTGACAGCAGCATCCAGAAGTTTCACATTTTCTTTCGCTTCACCAACACCCATGTTGATGACCACTTTTTCGAGCTTCGGTACCTGCATAACGTTTTTATATCCGAACTTTTTCATCAGAGCGCCTACGATTTCGTTCTGATAAGTTTCTCTTAATCTACTACTCAACTGAATGGACCTCCTCTCCTGAATTAATCAATGATATCGCCAGTGGATTTGGCAAAACGTACTTTCTTGTCTCCGTCCATCTTGAAGCCTATTCGGGTAGGTTTTCCTTTGTGAACATACATTACGTTTGAAATATGAATAGGTCCCTCCTGGTGCACGATGCCGCCCTGCTGGTTCGCCATGCTGGGTTTCATATGCTTGGTAATCATGTTGATTCCCTCTACCAGAACGGTATCTTTCTTCCTGTTTACAGCAATAACTTTGCCTTCTTTGCCTTTATCTTTTCCGGTGATAACCTGAACAGTATCGCCTTTTTTAATTTTTAATGTTGCCATCTTCCCACCTCCTACAATACTTCTGGAGCTAAGGAAACAATCTTCATAAACTGTTTTTCACGAAGCTCTCTAGCAACTG
>CANOFO010000129.1 GCA_947565305.1 uncultured Lachnospiraceae bacterium
GTTAAGATGGCGTTCTATAGAAAGCTGGATAAATTTAGTATTATGCAGCGCTTTCTTATTATCGGACACGGGAGGAGAAGGAGGCATTTCTGAATCAGTATGCCGACATTCCTTATCTTTTGATTGGGGAGAAGTTAGAAGGGTTTCAGGCTCCCTATATGATGTCGGATAATTATAAGGGTATGTGCGCTTGTATTGAGCATTTGGTGGTGGAACATGGGTATCGGAAGGTTGCATTTCTGAGCGGTCCGAAGACCAACATGGATGCTGTGGAAAGGCTGCAGGCTTATTGCGATGTGATGGAGGAGCATGGCCTGCCGGTCAGCGATACCATGATTGCCTATGGGGATTATTCTGTGCATGTGAAGAAGCAGGTGAAGTATCTTCTGGATAATAATCCAGGGCTTGAGGCGATTATCTGTGCCAATGATAATATGGCGAAATGCTGTTATCAGGTGTGTTTTGCAAGGAGCCTGCGGGTGGGCAAGGATATTGCGGTTACTGGTTTTGATGATGTGGAGCTTGCGCGGACGATGGACCCTCTTTTGACGAGCGTATCCCAGAATGGATTTAGGTTCAGCCATCTGGCGCTTAAGAATGCCATTACGCTGTGCGAAAAGCGGGTAATGTTTGAGCAGCGTCTGCCGGTAGATATACATATCAGGGCATCCTGCGGGTGCGATTATGGGAAGAAACAGTCCCTTATATTTGCGGACCATGCACAAAAGGAGCAATATATTATCAAGGCGATGGGCACGATATCCACGGAGTTGCTGTCGTCCGTTCCCTATCAGGAGGAGCGCAACCGCTATTCAGGACTGATTTTAGATTATTTCAACCATATTAACAGTACCATCTGCTGTCAGAATGGGGAGACAGTCAATCTGGAATATCTGATGGATATTTTACAGGAGCTTACTGATTATGACCACATGTCAATTTCCCTGCTCTTGGAAAATCTGACGAATCTTATGCAGGTGCTTATTGCCAATGCGGAGAGCGCCAAAGAGCAGGAGCAGCTCTCCATGGTATTGGATGCGACCAGGCAGTATATCCATTTTGCAAACGTTTCTAAATTGGAGGAAGAGGTTGTAGATTCCAACCGCAAGAACTGGTTTGTGCCTACATTGATTCAGGATTTGTCAGGCATGGCGAGCGAGGACGGATTCTCGAAAGCGCTTGTCTATATCATGAAACGTTTTCAGATTATGAAAATCAGGAGCTGCTATATTTACCTGTATGACAAACCAGTTATCCATAGGGGAGGCATGTCTCCGTTCTTTCCTAAGGAGATTTACCTGTGCTCCTGGTTTCTCGGGGAGGAAATGGTCTGTTATGAGAAAGAAGAGCGTCCCTGTGTGACGATGGATAATGGCTTTGCCTCATTTATCAATTCCGATGACCCGATGGCATTGACGGCAGTCGTACTGTTTTCCGGTGACAAGCAGTATGGCATGATGCTGTGCGAGGCTGCACAGGAAGATATTCCATTTTTGCAGCTCTGCAGCCTGCAGGTGGGGCCATTGCTGCGGTTCTTAGAACTGAATCAGATGGAGAAGGAATCCCAGAAAGAACTGCAGAAGTCGCTGCGGACGATTCAGGAGCAGAATGATATCTTAAGTTTTGTCTCAGAATATGATGAACTGACGCAGCTTTTGAACCGCCGGGGATTTATGGAGCGTTCCATCCGCTGCTGCCAGCAAGGGGTGGGCAAGAAGGCGTTCCTGATTTTTGGTGATTTGGATCATTTAAAAGAAATCAATGACTGTTATGGGCATACTGCCGGGGATTTTGCAATCCGCGGCGTGGCAAACCAGCTGAGGGAAATCCTGCCGCCCGATGCCATTACAGCGCGGATTGGCGGAGATGAATTTATTTCCCTGGTATTTTCGGACAAAGATGATTTTAAGTATGCGACCATGGAGGGGCTTAAGATTGTCAGTAAGCGTTTTAACCGTTCCAGCATGAAGCCGTATTACGTGGAGATTTCTATTGGAATCTATGAGTTTTACTGCAGCCAGGAGACGGACCTCAATGAGCTGATTCAGAAATCAGACGAATTGCTCTACCAGGCAAAGGTGAAGCGCAGGAAGAGCGTGAAAAAGGAACTGGAGGTTGTATAATTTTTGCGCGGCAGGTTTCATTTGGAACATAAACGGAATCATAGATAAGAGGTAATTTAAGACAGGGCAGCAGGTTTTCCGGTATTTGAAAAATCTGCTGCTCTGTTTTTTGCTCTATAGGAAATATTGATGAAAGCACCTATAACAGGAGACGTCATTTTTGCTGCTTTTTGGCTGAGCCGGAGCGGATGAAGAGCATCAGCAGCGCGCCAGCCGCCATGGTAATCTGGCTGAGCAGAGTTCCCCATAAATATCCCTTAATTCCGGCAAGGGGAATGACAAACAGTACAAAGGCGATGCGGATGCTAAGCCCCAGGATATTTAAGAAGAATGTGGAAGTCGTCTTGCCGAGCCCATTTAAAATGCTGTGCAGCGTAGTGGACAGATACAGGAAAGGGCAAATCCAGCCTAAGGTTACGATGAAGGTTCCAGCGAGTTCATTGGAGAACAGCACAGACCCCATCCATTTTCCCAAAATCAGAAACATGGCAGTGCACAGAAATCCCAGAAGAAGGCTGTAAAAACATGTTTTCTTGATGGCGTTTATAATGTAGCGTTTTTCTTGTTTTTCCTGCGCCTCCGCAATCAGCGGAAGCAGCATGACAGAGACGGAATTCGTCAGTACCGAGGGGAAGAGGACCATAGGCAGCGCCATTCCGGTGAGGATGCCATATACGCTCAGCGCCTCCGACGGTGAATAGCCGTACACTCTCAGCTGTCCCGGGAGCATCACGGCCTCCAGGCTTTGCAGAAGGTTTACCATAACCCGGTTGGCAGTCAGGGGCAGTGAGAGGAAGAAAATCTGACCAATTGCATGAACGCGGCTGCCCCGACTTTTTTTCAGCCGCACAAAACTGATGGAAAACAGCACGGCAGCGGCTTCTCCGGCGACTAATCCCCAGACCACCAGATTCAGGGAGATGGCATGGTATTTTTCCATAGAAATCTCAAAGAAAAGCCATACAGACATCACACGTACAAGCTGCTCGATAAGCTGGGAACTGGCGGGGACGAAGGTTTTTTTCAAGCCATAAAAATATCCATTGATACAGGAGTGGATAGCCCCAAAAGGAATGGAGAGGGCGATAATCTGCAGCAGGGAGGCACAACGTGGTTCTTCCAGGAAATGTACGGCAATTGGCGTGGCAAACTGGTACAGGAATACCGTACAGAGGAAAGAGAGCGTCAGCGAGAGAATCAATCCGGCAATAAGGTAACAGCTTTCATTGCAGAAGGCATTCCCGGCGCCTCTGCCTAAGGACAGCATTTTTTTGGCAGAAAATGTACTTTTGCCGATGGATGAATTGCTGCCAATGCGTGCGCCGCCGTTGGAGGAAGTATGGTAACTTGCCGCAGAAGAAACGGCAGCCTGGGCGACGAAGCGCGAAATGGCAGTCTGTATGGCGGAGGAAGTCAGGGAGATGGTAAGGATGTAAATAGGTACGGTAAGCTGGTATATGCCCATCCCCTCAGCACCAATTTTCTGTGAAAGGAATATTCTATAGAAAAAGCCAATGACCCGGGAAAGCACTCCCGATATGGTTAAAAGCATTGTGCCTGCAATCAGCGGATGCCTGCGTAGGGATTCAGTTTTCATAATAGCTCCAAAATAATCAAAAGGGTTATTTTAAACATATGTGCAGAAAAAACCCCTCATGCATAAAATTTTAACTTGACAGCAGAATAAAAGCATGATACTATGCGTTTGTAATAAAATCCGACTAAAATACTCGGATATTGAAATGGAAGGTGGGAACTTGAAGTTATCTACAAAAGGAAGATATGGACTGAGGGCTTTTATCGACCTGGCAGTCTGTGGGGAAAGCCAGCCAGTTTCATTGGCGAGTATTGCGCAGCGGCAGGAGATTTCTGTCAGCTATCTGGAGCAGCTGATGGCGAAGCTGAAAAGAGCCGGGCTTGTAAAGAGCGCTCGCGGCGTCAACGGCGGTTACCGTCTCGCCAGGCCGGCAGATGAGATTTCCGTGGGGGATGTGCTGAGGGCGTTGGAAGGCGACCTTACCCCGGTGGAGTGCGCGGGGATTGATAATGACGGCAAGACGCATTGTAATGGGTCTTCGCAGTGTGTCAGTAAAATTGTCTGGAAGCGGATTAATGACAGCATCAATGATACCGTGGACAGCATTTATATCGGTGAACTTGTGCGAGAGAGCAAAACAATTCAATAACAGAGGTGTAAAAGTATGAAGAAAATGATATATTTGGATAATGCGGCAACAACCAGGACTGCGCCGGAGGTTGTGGATGCGATGCTTCCCTATTTCAGCGAGTTGTATGGAAATGCTTCCACCGTGTATGAGTTTGGGGCAAAGAGCAAGGAAGCAGTCACTAAGGCCAGGGAGACCATTGCAAATGCCATTGGGGCGAAAGACAATGAGATTTATTTTACGGCAGGCGGAAGCGAATCTGATAATTGGGCGTTGAAAGCCACCGCGGAGGCATATAAAGATAAAGGGAAACATATCATTACCAGCAAGATTGAGCATCATGCCATTCTCCATACCTGCGAGTGGTTGGAGAAGAATGGTTTCGAGGTGACTTACCTAGATGTGGATGAATTTGGCGTGGTAAAGCTGGATGAACTGAAAAAAGCTATCCGTCCCGATACAATTCTCATTTCCATTATGTTTGCCAACAATGAGATTGGCACGATTGAGCCGGTGGCAGAGATTGGGAAAATTGCCAGAGAGCATGGCATACTGTTCCACACAGACGCCGTTCAGGCATTCGGGCAGCTGCCTATCCATGTGGATGAACTGAATATTGATATGCTGAGCAGCAGCGGGCATAAACTGAATGGACCTAAGGGCATCGGTTTCCTTTATATCCGCAAAGGCGTGAAAATCCGTTCCTTCCTGCACGGAGGTGCACAGGAAAGAAAACGGCGCGCAGGTACAGAGAATGTGCCGGGAATTGTCGGTTTTGGCAAAGCGGTGGAACTTGCCCTTGCCACGATGGAGGAACGGACAGCGAAGGAGCGAAAGCTGCGGGACCATCTCATGGAACGTGTACTGAAAGAAATTCCTTTTACCAGGGTCAATGGAGACAGGACGAACCGGCTTCCCAATAATGTGAACCTCTGTTTCCAGTTCGTGGAGGGAGAATCTTTGTTGATTATGCTGGATATGAAAGGTATCTGCGGTTCCTCAGGTTCTGCCTGTACGTCCGGTTCTTTGGACCCATCCCATGTGCTGCTTGCCATTGGGCTGCCGCATGAGATTGCCCATGGTTCCCTGCGCCTGACGTTAGGGGCAGAGACGACTTTGGAAGATATTGATTATACCGTGGATGCCATCAAAGAGATTGTCACCCAACTGCGGGAAATGTCCCCCTTGTATGAGGACTACATGAAAAAACATGAATAGTATTTGATGTGACTGCTTATTTTATAAAATCTGGAGGAAGACAAATGTACAGTGAAAAAGTAATGGACCATTTTAAAAATCCGAGAAATGTAGGGGAGATTGAAAATGCCAGCGGCGTAGGTACGGTGGGTAATGCCAAATGCGGCGATATTATGCGTATTTTTCTGGATATTGACGAGGATGGAATCATTCAGGATGTGAAATTCAAGACCTTTGGCTGCGGCGCAGCCGTGGCAACCAGTTCTATGGCAACGGAGTTGGTAAAAGGAAAGACAGTGCAGGAAGCGCTCAAGGTTACCAACAAAGCCGTGATGGAGGCATTGGATGGGCTTCCGCCCGTCAAGGTTCACTGTTCCCTGTTGGCAGAGGAGGCAATCCATGCAGCGCTCTGGGATTATGCGGAGAAGAACGGAATCAAGATTGAGGGACTGGAAAAGCCTAAGAATGACATCAGTGAAGAGGAGGAAGAGGAAGACTATTGATTAATGACATGAGGGGGGACCCAACGAAGTTGGGGAGAGTCCTGATGTCTCCTATCGGGGGTCAAAGAAGTAAACTGAAGTTGAGGAGAAGCCCTGATGTCTCCTACCGGAGTTAATAAAAGTATTATGAATAAGAAGAAAGTAGTAGTAGGGATGTCCGGTGGCGTGGATTCCTCGGTAGCAGCCTGGCTCTTAAAAGAGCAGGGCTACGAGGTAATCGGCGTCACTATGCAGATTTGGCAGGATGAAGAAGAGTCTGCATTGGAGGAAAACGGCGGCTGCTGTGGGCTGTCGGCTGTGGATGATGCCAGGCGTGTTGCGCAAATGCTTGGCATTCCTTATTATGTCATGAATTTTAAAACTGAATTTAAGAAACAGGTTATTGATTATTTCGTGGCGGAATATCTGCGTGGGCGGACGCCCAATCCCTGTATCGCCTGCAACCGCTATGTGAAATGGGAGTCCTTGTTAAAACGCAGCATGGACATCGGTGCAGATTATATCGCTACCGGGCATTATGCCCGGATTGTGCAGCTAGCGAACGGCAGGTATGCGCTGCGCAAGTCTGCCACGTCTGCGAAAGACCAGACGTATGCCTTGTATAACCTGACACAGCATCAGCTTGCGCATACGCTGATGCCGGTGGGCGATTATACAAAAGAAGAAATCCGGGCTATAGCCGGACAAATCGGGCTGCGGACGGCAGATAAGCCAGACAGCCAGGAAATCTGCTTTATCCCCGACCATGATTACGCAGCATTTATTGAGCGGGAAGCGCAAGGGAAAGTTCCCCCGGCAGGGAATTTTGTGACAGCCTCGGGTCAGGTCTTAGGGCAGCATCAGGGGATTACCCATTATACAATCGGGCAGCGCAAGGGTTTGGGCATCGCTTTGGGAACGCCTGTGTTTGTCACGGAAATACGTCCGGATACAAATGAAGTCGTGCTGGGCAGCAATGAGGAAGTGTTTGGGGATACCGTCTATGCGGAACATTTAAATTTTATGTCGGTTCCTGGTTTGCAAGGGGAGATGGAAGTGACCGCTAAAATCCGCTATAACCATCAGGGAGCGCCCTGCACTATCTGCAAGGCAGATAACGACAGGGTCATCTGCCGTTTCCATGAGCCGGTACGCGCCATCACGCCGGGACAGGCGGTGGTGTTCTATGAGGGGGATACGGTGGTCGGCGGAGGGGTTATTGTTGAACGTCCGTTTATAGTATGATATAATGAATTTGTATAGTTGAAAGGAAAGCGGGATGTGATTTTCTGATGCCCTCTAGTACAACGAGAGAGGGTGATGCCCTATGAGTATAATGGAAGTTCTTACATTACTACTTGTGTTATTTGCGGCACTGTCTTACATAGACAATCATAAAAAGAAATAAGCATCCTACACTTTGGGCGGTAGAGGATGCTTATTTCTTTTTATGATTGTC
>CANOFO010000130.1 GCA_947565305.1 uncultured Lachnospiraceae bacterium
GAAGGGGATTTTTGAGAGCCGAGACGCAGAAGAATGTGGAAACATAAGTTATCCACATTATCCACATTCCAATTGGGGATAACACCCCTTTGGAGATGTGGATTTTTAGTTTACATAACTTATGTTTCCACATTCTTCTGCGTCTCGGCTCTCTTTCTGAAATATTCTGGGATTTGACTTTCTGCAAGCTGGTTTTTCCACTGAATTATCCACATTATCCACAATTTCAACAATTGCCAAATGCCTTGATTTTACTGGAATTTCAGGAAAATTTTCACTTCTCAATTTGAATTTTATGTGCTATACTGTATTCCACAAAAGGGCAAGCAAACGCATCCCACACAATGTTTGAGTTTCCTCATTTTGTAACTCCTTAGTGCCAAAAAGGAACTGTCGCTTTTGCGGCAAGACCTTTTGAACGAGTAAATATATTAGTGCGGCAGCCCCATCTTGCACAAAAAGCGATGGAAACCTTTTGGTACTATAATTTACAGAATGGGAAACTCAAAATATAATATCATTTTACCCGGAGGTTACTCATGGAAGAAATCAGACTGCACAAAGAGAACGGCTATTCAACAACAACAATTTCCAACCAGTTTATTGATGAATATATGACAAGCGCAAATGGCGAGTTTGTAAAAATCTACTTATATCTGCTGCGCTGCATGAACTCCCCCGACTGCAGTTTTTCCATTTCCAAAGCTGCGGACAAGTTTAACCACACGGAGAAGGATATTCAGCGCGCCCTCAAATACTGGGAAAAAATGAATCTTCTCAAATTAGAATACACACCTGACAATTCAATTGCCGGCATATATTTTCTGGAATCCGAAGAAGCCTTGTGCAAGGACGATTCAGTCCCTCTGAAAAAAGCTCCCTTGCCGGGTTCCCTGCCCGAGAATGCTTTTGCCCCTGCCACGGTACGCAATGCGGTCCAGGAGACCAGTCCCCATTTGGCAGAACGCAAAGCTTACAGTGCAGATGAACTCAAATCCTTCCGGGAGAAAGAGGAAATCCAGGAACTGATGTTTGTTGCGGAAAGCTATCTGAAAAAGCCTCTGTCCCCCACTGATATCCAGACACTGCTTTTCTGGTATGATGGCTTGGAACTTTCTGCAGACTTGATAGTATATCTCCTGGAATACTGCATTGCCGGAGGACATGCAAGCCTGCACTACATGGACAAAGTTGCTGCCAGCTGGAAAGAAAAGGACATAACGACCGTTGAACAGGCGAAGCAGAATGTACAGGCGCACAGCCGCCTTCATTATACTGTCTTAAAATCACTGGGCATCCAGGGACGCAGCCTGGTTCCCGCAGAATTATCTTACATAGAAAAATGGCACAAGGAATATGGGTTTTCAGAGGACATAATTGCCGAGGCATGCAGCCGTACCATTCTTGCCATCCACCAGCCGAGTTTTGAATATGCAGACCGCATTCTTGCCAACTGGAAACGTCAGAATATCGGAAACATAGAAGATATACGAAAGGCAGATGAATCCTTTCAGGCAGCCAGGGCGGCAGAGCGCACACATACCGCCACGGTCAGGAATAATGCCGCAAAGCCGGCTGCCCATAATCGCTTTAACAGCTTTCCACAGCGCACTTACAACATGGAGCAGTTGGAGGTTGAGTTATTGAACACGGCACGTTAAGGAGGAATTTATGGCTCTCAGCAACACGCAGTACAATGTCCTCATGAGAGCTTATGAGGAACGCCAGCTAAAGAACCGTCATATTGTCATGGAACGGATAACGGAAGTTTACCAGGCATTGCCGCGCCTGTCAGAGATTGACGATACCATCTCCTCCCTTTCTGTAGAACAGGCGAAGAAGCTGATGGATGGAGATGAGACGGCGCTGGCATGCCTGCACGACAGCTTGAATGAACTTGTCCGGGAAAAACAGCTGCTCCTTTCAGAGCATGGCTACCCAGAAAATTATTTCGAGCCGCCCTACGCCTGTCCGGACTGTAAAGATACCGGCTACATTGGCGGCAGGAAATGCCACTGTTTTGAGCAGGCTGCTATTGACCTTGTATACACGCAGTCCAATATCCGCCGGATTCTGGATACAGAGAATTTTGCACATTTCTCCTACGATTATTATTCCGATAAACAGGTAAATCCTGCCACCGGGCTTTCCAGCCTTGCCACTGTCAGGCAAGCGGTGCAGGACTGCAAAGAATTTGTCAGGACTTTCGATACAGAATTCCACAACCTGTTCTTTTATGGAGATACCGGAATCGGCAAGACCTACCTGTCCAACTGCGTGGCAAAAGAACTTTTAGACAGCGGGCACTCCGTCATCTACTTTACTGCCCTTTCATTGTTCCATATATTTGAAAAAAATTCCTTTGGCAAATTGCGGGATTCAGATGAAGATTATCGGCGTATTCTGGAATGTGATTTACTGATTATTGATGATTTGGGCACGGAACTTACCAACGCATTCACAGTTTCCCAATTATTCCTCTGTCTGAATGAGCGTATTTTGCGGCAGAAATCCACCATCATTTCTACCAATTTAGGGCTGGGGCAATTGGCAGAAACATATTCAGAGCGCACGTTTTCCCGGATTTCCAGCAGCTATACCATTATCAAACTGTTTGGAAATGATATTCGGATTCAAAAAAAATTAAAAGGACAGCCTTGTCAAGTGACCTGAGTAATGTTATATTTGCCATAGGAATAATTGCCAGCTTCATATGGCGAACATGGCTCAACTGACATAGGATATACTTTACCAACATAATCATACTTTTACTTAAAATGGAGGACATCGTATGCAGCGCAACGAACAAAACTATGAAACTATCCCCGCCGGCTCATTGGGTGTAATCCCTCTGGAAAGCTGTAAGAAACTTGGGAAAAAGGTAGACAAGTACCTGGTGCGGTTCCGCAGCGAAAGGGAACATGAACACCAGGACGACATAGCCTTTAAGGGATACCACAAAAGCACCTACCTGGTAGACTGCTCTACCCCACGTTTCGGCACCGGAGAGGCAAAGGGCATTATTACGGAATCTGTACGTGGATTTGACCTGTATTTGATGGTAGACATCAGCAATTACAGCCTGAAATATACAGTTTGCGGCCATGAGAACCATATGTCCCCTGACGACCACTTCCAGGATTTGAAACGTGTGATAGCCGCCACGGGCGGAAAGGCACGGCGCATTACCGTCATCATGCCATTCCTCTATGAAGGGCGCCAGCATAAACGTACCGCCAGAGAATCGCTTGACTGCGCGATTGCCCTTCAGGAACTGATAAACATGGGCGTAGATAATATCATTACGTTTGACGCGCACGACCCACGTGTACAGAATGCAATCCCCCTGCATGGTTTTGAGACTGTACAGCCTGCCTACCAATTCATCAAAGCCATCCTCCGGGAGGTAGATGACCTGCAGATTGACAGTGACCACATGATGGTTGTCAGCCCTGATGAGGGCGGCACCAACCGTGCCGTATACCTTGCCAACGTGCTCGGTCTTGATATGGGCATGTTCTACAAACGGCGTGACTACAGCAAGATTGTCGATGGGCGCAACCCTATTGTAGCACATGAATTTCTTGGTTCCTCCGTGGAAAATAAAGATATATTTATTATTGATGATATGATTTCCTCCGGCGACAGCATGATTGACGTTGCCACTGAATTAAAGAAACGCAAGGCAAACCGTATATTTGTCATATCAACTTTCGGATTATTCACCAACGGTCTGGACAAGTTTGACCGCGCGGTAGAGGACGGCATCATTTATAAGGTAGTGACTACAAACCTCACTTACCAGACTCCGGAGCTCCTAGCCAAGCCATACTATATCAATTGTGACATGAGCAAATACATTGCCTATATTATTGATACCTTGAACCACGATATTTCCATCAGCGACCTTTTAGACCCCTATGAGAGGATTGAGCCTCTGGTGAAGAAATATAAGTCTAAAAAAAAGAAGTAACGTACTTATTGCCTCATGTATCTGCAAATATACCCGGACATATCAATATGCCCGGGTTATCTTATATCTTCTGCGGCTGTGCCAGAAAGCCTAAGCCATCAATCAGCCAACTATTTTATAATACGTTTTCGCCGTAATGCTGTAGACGATTGCATAAATCACCGCAAATACCGCTACCGTGGCAGCCGTGCAGATGGCAAACAGTTTCACATTTGCCATGCCGAACAGCAGCAGCAGACGGTTCATCATGGGGAATGCCGCCGCAAGATGGATACATGCCATGAAAAGCGGCAGGAAGAACACCTTGATAATCTGGCTGCGGATGGACGCGCGTACCTCTTTCTTGCTCATGCCCACTTTCTGCATAATCTCAAATCTTCCCTTGTCCTCATAGCCCTCGGAGACCTGTTTGTAATAGATAATCATAGTCGTCGCCATCAGGAACACAAATCCCAGAAAGATTCCCAGAAACAGGAAACCGCCAAAAACCACCATATCCTCATTGCCTCTCTCGCTCCTGCTCTCTACCCTGACTGAGCCTTGCTGCGAATCGGGATTACGCTCTGCTATCAGCTGGGCAACCCTATCTTTACAGGCAATCTCCTGCTCTTCTTTGCCTTCCACATCGAAAGCAACCACTGTCTCAATATCACTTGCCCGCTCCCCATAGACCGATTTCTGAAACTCGTTGATTTTCTGCATAACAGCTTCATCCCTGACCACGATAAAATACATATCATAGACAATCTCAAACTGCATGTCATCAAGATTAAGCTTTGGCAGGTACTCTTTGATGTGGAACGTCTGCTCCCCAATCCGATACTGGCTGTCTCCATGTTCTCCATGTGCGGTATAGACAAGAATCTCATCCTCTGCAAGTTCCAGCACTTGGTCTGCAAACTGCTGGTATTCCTCCAAGGTAAGCCACTCCATCATAATAAGCTCGCCCTCCGGGGTTTTGGCTCCTTCCTGCCAGGCTTCCACATGGATATCCTCCCCATCTTTGTACCCCGCAAAGGAAAGACTGGTGCAGTCAGACATCTCCTCAATCGCAACGCCTGTATCCTTAGCCCCCTGTATGGCGCATTCCTGCAGCATGGTTCTTCCCTCTTTTGTCATCCCATATCCGTTTATCGTAATTTCCTTAGGATAGCGGTTATGCAAAGAATCATCCTTTCCCATATACAGAGAGAACGAACCGGCAAGCATCACCAGCACCATTGTGCTCAGGATACAAATATTGCTGAGACCCACGGCATTCTGTTTCATACGGTAAATCATACCGGAAACAGAGGTAAAATGACTGGTCTTATAATAGTAATTCTTGTTGCGCCTAAGCAGTTTAAGGACAACGATACTGCCCGCTGTAAAAAGACAGTAAGTGCCTAATATCACTAACAGCACTGCCAGGAAAAACATTACCAACGCATCCACCGGGCTCTCTACAATAATCGCAATTCCATATCCTGCGCCCAACGCCAGGACACCAATCAATGCCAGAAGCCAGCGCGTCCTCGGCTCACGTTCTCCCTGGCTGCTGCTCCTTAGGAGTTCAATCGGACTGGCTTTCTGTACCTGAAACAAATTGTATACCAGGGTAGCAATAAAAATCCCGGCAAAAAGAATAACAACGCTTGTAATGGCCCCTCCCGAAATATGGAATCCGAAAGGCACGTCAAATTGCAGCAAGCGCATCAACGCCAGTACAACCAGCTTATTTAAGACGATGCCCACAACAATCCCGCCGCCTATGCTGACAAAAGCCACCATAATGATTTCCCAGAACATCATCCTGCCGATATGGCGTTTTTCCATGCCCAGAATATTGAACAGCCCAAACTCTTTCTTGCGCCGCTTCATAAGGAAGCTGTTCGTATAAAACAGAAAAATCACAGTAAAAATGGCGATTACGCCGCAGCCCAGAGACAGTATCATAAACAACTCACTAGATCCGCGCATTTGCTTGATTCCTTCGTCCCTGGTAATCGCACCCATGATATAATACATGGCTCCGATACCCACTGCTGTTAGGACATAGGGCAGGTAAAGCCCGGCATTTTTCCTGAGATTGCCGATGGCAAGCCTTGCATAAAATAATTTATTCATGACGCCCACCACCTGTCGTAATTACTGTCAGCGTATCGGAGATTTTCTGATACATCTCCTCATCGCTGCCGGAGCCCTTATAAATCTGATGGAACACCTGCCCATCCTTGATAAAGAGCACTCTTTTTGCGCAGCTCGCCGCCTTGATGGAATGCGTCACCATGAGGATTGTCTGCCCCTCCTCATTGATATACTGGAACATGGATAGCAGCCCTTCCGCTGCCTTGGAATCCAGCGCCCCGGTCGGCTCATCCGCAAGAATCAGCTGTGGGTTTGTAATCAAAGCACGAGCCACCGCCGCACGCTGCTTCTGTCCCCCCGATACTTCATAAGGGTATTTACTGAGAATTTCCTGAATCCCCAACTTCGCTGCAATGGGCGCCAGACGTTTTGCCATCTCATCAAAATTCTTCCCCGCAAGCACCAGAGGAAGGAAAATATTGTCCTGAATGTTAAAATTATCAAGCAGATTAAAGTCCTGAAAGACAAAGCCCAGATTCTGTCTGCGGAACGTGGACAGTTCACGCTCACGGATGGCGGAAAGGTTTTTGCCATTCAGGAGCACCTGTCCTGAAGTCGCTTTATCCAGCGCTGCCAGAATGTTCAGCAGCGTGGTCTTGCCGGAGCCGGACTCTCCCATAATTGCCACATACTCACCCTTCTCCACCGAAAAACTCACATCCGACAATGCCTGGACCTGGTTTCCGCCAAAACGGGTCGTGTATATTTTTTTCACATTGTTAACTTCTAATATCGCCATAATATCCTCCTTCTTATTCCGCACAGCAAATAATTTTTCTCTGTGCAGTTACTAAAAATAGTATAGCGAATCAGAATGGGGGCTGCCTTAACTTTGGCTTACATTTTGAATGTTTTCCTTACAGTTTTGTAAGTTTGGGGGGATTTTACCTGTAATTTTATAACTCCTCATAAATCTACAAATCCCTACATTCTGCATGATTCCTGCATTTGATAATGAATATGCTTTACACGTAACTCTTTATAAGTTTACATATCCCTGTATTAAAAAGATGATGCATTTATTAGATTTCCTGATTTCATGTAAATACCTTTATTCTAATAATACTCATGAATAAGTTTAAAAGCATTTTGAGTCAACTGTTTTTTTCTTTGTTGTTGTGTCTTCATAAATTGGGAACCTTGTATATTTATCATATCCTCCTTAACATTCTCA
>CANOFO010000131.1 GCA_947565305.1 uncultured Lachnospiraceae bacterium
GCCCGGACTTAATTGTTCTGTTTACGAATACGGTTTCTCACAAGATGGTAAAATGACTTTTATGTAGAAATATGAAAATTGCATACAGAGTGGCTGGAGCCAAAATTGACATGTTTGCAGCCAAAATTGACATGTTTGCAGTCAGAATTGACACGTTTGGAGACAGAAGTCTGTCCAAAATAAACACCGGTGTCATAACTGCCGTAAGTCTTTCATACATTATAAAAAAAGTAGTGTATGAGGGTATTTCGTTGAAAGGATACATAGAGGAACGGGCAGTGAATATTGCTAACTATATAATCGAGGAGAATGCAACCGTGCGGCAGACTGCAAAAAAATTCGGCATCAGCAAGAGCACGGTACATAAGGATGTCACAGAACGACTAACCCAGATTAATCCGACACTTGCCGCTGAAGCGCGCAAGGTTCTGGATGTCAATAAGTCAGAACGCCATATTCGGGGCGGTCTGGCAACCAGGGAAAAATACCTGCACCAAAAAGGGGCTGTCTGATACAGCCCCTATTTGTATGACAAAATAAATCAATAAAAATGATTAAATTTATCACTATACAAGATGTTCTTTGTGTGTTAAGATAAGAAACATGAAAAACGAGGAAGAGGAAGAGTAGCTGTGGCGGAACTTACAGAGAGCCATCGGTGGTGGAAGATGGCAGTGACAAGACAGTGAACTGGCCTTGGAGTTTCCGGCTGAAAAGATGGTACCAGGAGAGGCAGATTGAACTGTTTGCCGGGTGGGAAAGTAAGCCAGGACGGGTTCTCCCGTTACAGGGATATGCATGGAAGTGTGCGGCAGATTTTGAATGGAGAAATGCCGGGACAGGCACGGAGTGCAGATGAGGGCATGGAAACATGAAGTAGAGTGGTACCGCGCAGGATTGCATAATCTTTCGTCTCTATTATCGTCAGGATAGTGGATGCGGAGGATTTTTTCGTGTCTTCTGATTATGACGATACGAAGAATTTTAAGATAATATAAAGTGAGCGGAAGCGGGGATGCCTGCTTTGTCATAAAAAGAATGGAGGACATGATGAAGAATTTTGAAAAGTATCAAAGACAGTATTTTATGCCGCCCCAGGTCACATATGACTGGGTAAAGAAGGAATATATTACCAGGCCGCCCATTTGGTGCAGCGTTGATTTGCGGGATGGCAACCAGGCGTTGATTGAGCCTATGAGCCTGGATGAAAAACTGGAATTTTTTCAGCTCCTTTTGGATGTCGGTTTTAAGGAGATTGAGGTAGGATTTCCGGCAGCTTCCGATACGGAGTATAATTTTATGCGCACATTGATTGAGCGCGATATGATTCCTGATGATGTGACGGTGCAGGTATTGACGCAGGCGAGAGAGCATATCATCCGCAAGACCTTTGAGGCGGTAAAAGGCGCGCCTCATGCGGTGGTGCATCTGTATAATTCAACTTCCCTGGCACAGCGTGAGCAGGTATTTAAAAAGAGCAAGGAAGAGATCAAGCAGATTGCGGTGGAGGGCGCCATACTGCTGAAACAGCTTGCAGATGAGACAGAAGGCAATTTTACCTTCGAATACAGTCCGGAAAGTTTTTCCGGGACAGAGGTGGATTATGCGTTGGACGTATGCAACGCTGTGCTTGATATCTGGCAGCCGACACCGGACAAAAAGGTGATTATCAATCTGCCGACAACTGTGGAAAATGCCATGCCTCATATTTTTGCTGGGCAGGTAGAATATATGAGCAAGCATATGCATTTCCGTGAGAACGTCGTGCTTTCCCTTCATCCGCATAACGACCGCGGGGTTGGAATCTGTGATGCGGAATTTGGGATTCTTGCCGGTGCGGATCGGATTGAGGGAACCTTGTTTGGAAATGGGGAGCGTACCGGAAACGTTGATATTGTGACGCTTGCAATGAATATGTTTTCCCATGGAGTTGACCCGAACCTGGATTTCAGCAATATGTCAAGGATTGCTGAGATTTATGAGCGCTGTACGCGTATGCAGGTATCGCCCAGGCAGCCTTATGCCGGAGAGCTGGTGTTTACGGCATTTTCAGGTTCACACCAGGATGCCATTGCCAAGGGAATGGCGTGCAGGGAGCAGAACATGGACGGGGCATGGACGGTGCCGTACCTGCCGATTGACCCCAAAGACGTGGGGCGCACGTATGATTCCGACGTTATCCGTATCAACAGCCAGTCCGGAAAGGGAGGCGTCGCTTACATCCTTAAGCAGAATTATGGCATTGTGATTCCGGAGAAAATGCGGGAGGAAGTGGGTTATACCGTAAAGGGCGTTTCCGACCGTCGCCACATGGAGCTGTCTCCGAAATTAATTTATGATATTTTTGAGGAACACTATGTAAAAAATATGCCTCATTTTCAGATTACGGAATGCCATTTCAGGCAGAAAGACGGAATTCTGGCGGAGGCTACGCTTTCCCATGGCGGGCAGGTGCGGACCGTTACCGGAAATGGAAATGGACGCCTCGATGCAGTGAGCAATGCATTGAAACAGTATTTTAACATCAGTTATGAATTATCCGTATATGAGGAGCATTCGCTTTCCAGAGGCTCTTCCGCAAAAGCGGTTTCCTATGTGGGAATTTTGTGCAACAGCCAGATGTACTGGGGCGTGGGGATTGATGAGGATATCATTTCTTCCTCCATAGAGGCGTTATGCGTAGCGGTAAACAAGCTGGAGCATATTAAAAATACGGAACAGTGCCGGGATGAGCGGCTGAATGAAATTATGAACTATATCCAGGAGCATTACCTGACTGTGACTTTGGATGAGCTGGCAGAAAAGTTGAATTTGTCCAAACCATATTTGTCCAAATACATCAAGGAGAAATCCGACAAAACATTTAGCGATATTGTGCGGAATGTCCGCATGAAAAAAGCGCGGGCGCTGTTGAAAAATACCAGTATGACCGTGGATAGCATTGCGGACAGCGTAGGTTACCAGAATGTGGAGCATTTCAACCGTCTCTTTAAGAAAAAATATGATATGACGCCGGTGCAGTATCGCAATAGCAAACAGGGGATGAAGTAGTTTTTGCTTGTAAATATATGTGGCGTCCATTATAATAGGGAGAAGATGAAACATACAGGAGGAAGAAGCGTTGAAAAAAGAGACTGTGATTGTTCTTGATTTTGGCGGACAGTATAATCAGCTCATCGCCCGGCGCGTGCGGGAATGCAATGTGTATTGTGAAGTGAAACCATATACGATGAGCCTTGAGGAAATTAAAGCAATGCAGCCGAAGGGAATTATTTTTACCGGCGGACCCAATAGTGTTTATGCCGAGACGTCCCCGCGTTACCAGAAAGAAATCTATGATCTGGGAATCCCAATTCTGGGCATTTGCTACGGCTCGCAGGTGATGGCGCATACGTTGGGCGGGGTGGTGAAAACGGCTCCGGTCAGCGAGTATGGGCATACGGAGGTAGAGGTAGATGCGACGGATGTGATTTTTGAGGGCGTATCCCCCAAAACCGTCTGTTGGATGAGCCATACGGATTATATCGAGACGGCTCCGGAAGGGTTTCATGTGACGGCGCATACCCCGGTATGTCCGGTAGCGGCGATGGCGTGTCCGGAACGGAAATTATATGCGACGCAGTTCCACCCGGAAGTCATGCATACCGCCGAAGGCATGAAAATGCTTTCCAATTTCGTGCATAAAGTCTGCGGCTGCGTTGGCGACTGGAAGATGGATTCTTTTGTGGAGACAACCATTCAGAGCCTGCGTGAGCAGATCGGCGATGGCAAGGTGCTCTGTGCCCTGTCAGGAGGCGTGGATTCCTCTGTTGCAGCCGTGCTGCTTTCCAAAGCTGTGGGCAAACAACTGACCTGCGTGTTTGTAGACCATGGACTTCTTCGCAAAAATGAAGGCGATGAAGTGGAGGCGGTATTTGGCCCCAATGGGGATTATGAATTGAATTTTATCCGTGTGAATGCACAGCAGAGATATTATGATAAATTGAAGGGCGTGACCGAGCCTGAGGAGAAACGTAAAATTATTGGAGCAGAATTTATCCGCGTCTTTGAAGAAGAGGCGAAAAAAATCGGAGCAGTAGATTTTCTGGTGCAGGGTACGATTTATCCGGACGTTATCGAATCGGGACTTGGCAAATCCGCGGTTATCAAGTCCCACCACAATGTGGGCGGTCTTCCGGACGTTGTAGATTTTAAGGAAATTATTGAGCCGCTGCGCATGTTGTTTAAGGATGAAGTGCGAAAAGCCGGATTGGAGCTTGGCATTCCCGGGCATCTGGTATTCCGCCAGCCCTTCCCGGGACCGGGTCTCGGCATCCGTATTATTGGGGAGGTCACAGAGGAGAAAGTGAAGATTGTCCAGGAGGCAGATTATATTTACCGGGAGGAAATTGCCAAAGCCGGATTGGACAAGGGACTGGGGCAGTATTTTGCGGCATTGACCAATATGCGCTCGGTAGGAGTGATGGGAGATTTCAGAACCTATGATTATGCGGTGGCGCTTCGGGCGGTGAATACCAGCGATTTTATGACTGCTGAAGCCGCGCAGCTTCCGTGGGCGGTGCTGCAGAAGGTGACAAATAGAATTGTCAATGAGGTCAAGGGGGTTAACCGGGTGGTATATGATTGTACGGGGAAGCCGCCTGGGACGATTGAGTTCGAATAATTAAACGGATGAGAGAAACCCAGTGTTTATGCTGGTTGCAAGCAGAATAGTTTAGTGACTGGCAACGATTTGGCAACACTTTTTCTTATTTGGAGAATGATTTATATATTTCAATATGGCACATAAGGAAACCTTACTGATATTCTGAAGTGAAAACTGAATATCGGCAAGGTTTTTCTTATCGCATTTCTTTGGCTATTTCTCTGATTTTTTAATGAGGTAATCACTCATTTCTTGGGAAGGCGTCTTTGCCCAGTGATGGCTGGTGTCCAGTTCCGGGTATCGGTAACGCCATTCGTCGTATTCCTCCTTGCTGATTTCTCCGTTTTCAAGTTTTTCTGCCTGTTGCTGCCATTCCCGGAGCATATTGCTGACCGTATCGACAGGGGAAGAACTGGAAGGATCGCGGTAAAGGCAGATAAGACCGTCTTTTTCCGTAATTTTAAATCCGTATATGTCCTCCAATGCAAAGAGGGTATGTAAAAAACCAATGTATGTGTCGATGTCCGGCACAGTCAGGGCATGGGGGCTGACGCCGAGTATGCCCGCCATTTGTTTCACGAGGTTTTGTTTGGGAATCCTCGCCTCCGATTCGTACTGCGCCATGCGCACGTCGGAAGTCCTGCCCAGAAAGCCAAGCCGTTCGCCAAGCTGTTTCTGCGTCAGGTTCTTCCGGTTGCGAAAAAGTTTGATGCGTTTTCCGATTGCCATAAGCAGACCTCCGTATAATTATTTTGCTGTTTAGCCATGTCAGCGCAATTTCGCTATAGCTGGATAGTTAAACAAATTTGTTGGGTACAGTATAGCATGGCACAGTGAAGATAGCAAGAAGAAATTAAATTAAAAAAGTTAAGATTTTGCTCAAAAACACTTGACTTAAATTAGTGAGTTTAGTAATATAGGAAATACATAGACTAAACAAACAAATTTAGTCACATTTGGAACTGCTGGCAAAAACTGCTGATTGGGAAAGAAATGCAGATTTACGGGGGCAGACAGAGGAATTAGGAATAAAAGAGGGAAAGGGGGAAAGCAGGAAGAAAAGTTGGGAATAAGACAGGGAAAGGAGAGGATGGATAATGGAAGGCAAAAATTTTATGACGGTTGAGGAAGTGGCGCAGGAGCTGAACGTCTCAAAATCCTATGCCTACAAGGTTGTCCGGGAGCTGAATACAGAAATGCGCGAACTTGGCTACCTGACAGTATCGGGCAGGGTGAACACAAATTTCTTCCGCAAAAAGTTGTGTTACAGTGAATAGTTTTTCGTAAGGATTTATATTACAGCGGGAAGTTTTTCTGCAAGAAGTTATGTTGTAGTGAGTAGTTTTCCATAAGGAGTTATGATGCAGAGAGCAATTTTTCTGCAAGAAACTATGTTATAGCGAAAAGTGTAGGAATTTTTAAAATGTTGCCGGGGCTGATGGTAGATTTTGTTATTACTGCAATTAGCCCCGGGGAAAGGAGCGTGAGCGTATGGCTGTTTACAAGGATGGCGACAAGTGGCGCGTCATCTACCGATACACGAATTATAAAGGGGAGAGGAAACAGACGCAGAAAAGGGGGTTTGCGACCAAAAGGGAGGCATTGGGCTGGGAGCGGGAAGTCATGCTCAAAAGCGAGTCCAAGCTTGACATGACGTTTGCCAGTTTCTTTGAAATCTATGAGGCGGACAAGAAGAAAAGGGTGAAGGAGAACACATGGGAATCCAAGAGCCATGTGATACGCACGAAGATACTTCCCTATTTCGGGGAGCGGAAGATTGCGGAGATTGAGCCGAAGGACGTGATTGCATGGCAGAATGAAATGCTTTCCTATAAGGGAGAAAATGGCGAGGTCTATTCACCAACCTATTTAAAGACCATCCACGCGCAGTTAAGCGCTATTTTCAACCATGCCGTAAGGTTTTACCACCTTCCGGGCAACCCGGCGCAGAAAGCCGGAACAATGGGCAGTGAGGAACACAAAGAAATGCTGTTCTGGACGAAAGAAGAATATCTGAAATTTGCGGACGCAATGATGGACAAGCCATTGTCCTATTATGCCTTTGAAATGCTCTACTGGTGCGGCGTCCGGCTGGGCGAAATGCTCGCGCTGACTCCGTCGGATTTTGATTTTGGGCGCAATACCGTGACGATAAATAAGTCCTACCAGCGGTTAAAGGGAAGGGACGTCATCACTTCCCCCAAGACAGCAAAGAGCAACCGGACGATAAAAATGCCGCATTTCTTATGTGAGGAAATGCAGGAGTATATCGGCATGCTCTATGAAATCAGCGAAGATGAAAGGATGTTCCAGGTCACAAAATCATATCTCCATCACGAGATGGACAGGGGAGCGAAAGCCGCAAATGTGAAACGAATCAGAATCCATGACCTGCGCCATTCACATATCAGTTTATTAATTGAGATGGGGTTTTCGGCGCTTGCCATAGCGGACAGGGTGGGACATGAGAGCATAGACATTACCTACCGCTATGCGCATCTGTTCCCCAACAAGCAGACGGAAATGGCGGATAAGCTGGATATGGAGCGCAT
>CANOFO010000132.1 GCA_947565305.1 uncultured Lachnospiraceae bacterium
GGCAATCACACCAAAGATAACAATGTCATTGCCGACTTTGTCTTCGCCTACAGCGACCTTATTATCTCCATTCCTCAGTGAGTCAAAAAATGGCTGTGGGTCAGCAAGACGGATTTCCTCGCCAAAAAGCATTTCTATTTGCTCGTCCTCAGAGCACAGCGCCAGATAATCAAAATTCCTTACCTTTACCCTGTATATCAATTCATCATAAAATGAATTGATATCCTCACCTTCCTCATAAGCAACAACCTTCTCAACAACCTCTGCCTGTTCTAATTTCAGTTGCATGAGCGTCTGAAAGTGCGATGTAATCTGTTCATTGGTGCTTGTCATATACAAATCACTTACCTGGGTGATGGATTCCTCACTTATCCGGTTCATATAGTATCCTAAATATAAAAACGCCGCTGCACTGACCACCAGGAGCCATATAAAACTCCCTATCAAAAAGCGTGTCGCCTTGCTCTTATTCTTATTTTTATTAACCATACATCCAAACTCACCTTTCCGTATCATTCATGGGCAGTTTATCTTAGTTTCCAACAGACTGCCTATCCTTCGTATATTATTCTTTCCTTATATGTATTCTGGTCGGGTATGAATATAATCCCATAACTATTAATACCTGATTTTAGTACAAAAAACAAGTCTTTTTTTCTCAGTAAATGCCATTCCTGAAAAGATACTGAAAAAGGATATCGGACAAGGGCAGCAAATCCGGCTTATTTCATTTGTACGCATACCGCGGCGTGATATCTGCCAAAATCATACTCTGTAAATTCATATTGACGCCTGTCATAACTTTGTTGAACTGTTATGACCCGCTCTGCCGCAGACAGCCCAAATTCAAACGAATCCAGCGGCAGCTTCATCCCCATGCCAGTGGCTTTCAAAAAACTCTCTTTGAGCGTCCAGAAACGGTAAAAGGCATAATCCTGACATTCCCCCTCCAGTTCTGCAATATACGCATACTCCCGAGGGCAGAAAAAGCGTTTTGCCAACTTAAGGTTCGCAGCCTGTATCTGTTCAATATCGCAGCCAACCTCTGTTTCTGCAAAGACTGCCAGAGCCATGCTACCGGAATGTGACAGGTTATAATGGATTTGGGGATAATCCGGTAAATAAGGCTTTCCATTCTCTCTTTGCGCAATCTTTACCTCCGCCTCCCTCAAACCGTATTCTGCTAATCCCCTGTCCAGAAGGAGCCCTGCTCCCATCGAAAGTTTTTTGTCTGCCTGGAAACGGTAGCTGTCTATCTTTTTCTGTCTGCCGGCAGAAAGGCTCTCATAACATTTCTTAAAGTATGCCGCATCGGAAAGTTCTTCTGTATCCATTGTATATAATTTCATTTTCTTGCTGTCCATGGCATTTCCTTTCTCATAAGTCACATATTTTTATTATACTACATTTCCGTTCAGAAATCCATATTGCCAACAAACCATCAGAAAGGTATAATAGTAACGCTGACAAATATTTATGGAGGACTTGAAATGAATATTGAAATCAGGGTTTACAAAGAAGATGATTTACCAGACATGATTCGCATATGGAATGAAGTCGTAGAAGAAGGCATTGCCTTCCCGCAGGAAGAAATTTTAACGCTGCAGACGGGAAAAGAATTTTTTGCAAAGCAGACCTACGCTGCTGTTGCCGTCAACATTGAAACAAAAAATATATGCGGCTTATATATCCTCCATCCCAATAATGTCGGCAGATGCAGCCATATCTGCAATGCAAGCTATGCTGTCAGTTCTGAAAACCGCGGACTGCATATCGGAGAAAAACTAGTTGCCGACTGCCTACTCCAGGGCCAGCGGCATGGTTTTAAGGTACTGCAGTTCAACGCTGTAGTCGCAACAAATATCCATGCGCGCCATCTCTATGAACGTCTGGGATTCACTCAGCTTGGGACAATCCCTGGGGGATTCCGCCTGAAAAATGGACAATATGAGGACATCTGCCCTTATTACCATTTGCTGTAACATATTTTCTAATTATATTGAAAGAGGGTCGAACTATGTATAAGTTTATAATTTGTTTTATCGCGGGTATTGGCGCCGGGCTTGGGACAGGATTCGCTGGCATGAGCGCCGCCGCTGTCATCAGTCCTATGCTGATTACTTTTCTGGGGGTTCCGGCATATGAAGCTGTGGGTATCGCTCTGGCAAGCGATGTGCTGGCAAGCGCCGTGAGCGCATACACTTATGGGAAAAATAAAAATCTGGATGTCCGAAACGGTATTGTCATGATGGCAGCTGTCTTGGTGTTCACCCTGGTTGGCAGTTTTATCGCCAGTTTGCTCCCCAACACTGCAATGGGCAGTTTTTCTGTTTTTATGACATTCCTGTTAGGAATTAAATTTATCGTCAAACCTGTAATGACAACCAAGGAATCCATGGCCGATGTCAGCAGCAGAAAACGGATGATTCAGTCGATCATCAGCGGAACCGCCGTTGGCTTCATCTGCGGATTTATCGGCGCCGGCGGAGGAATGATGATGCTGCTGATTCTGACCAGCGTTTTGGGATATGAGCTAAAAACAGCCGTCGGAACCAGTGTATTTATTATGACATTTACTGCATTCACTGGGGCTGCCAGCCATTTTGCGATTGGCGGTATGCCTGATGTGTGGTGCTTGATTTACTGTGTGGCAGCTACGCTGCTATGGGCGAGGATTGCTGCCAAATTCGCCAACAAAGCCAGCGCCGCAACTTTAAACCGGGCAACTGGCTTTGTGCTTGCTATACTTGGAATTGCCATCATGGGGGTAAATTATTTAAAATAACACTCCTATCTGATAAACCGCAAAAGTAACCACCCAGGCAACAATCAGCTGGAATGCGGCGACAAATCCTGTCCAGATCCAGCTTCCGGATTCTTTGTGGACAGTTGCCAGCGCCGCTGCACATGGAATATAGAGCAGACAAAAAACCATCAGGCAGAAAGCATTCAGCGGTCCGAAACCAATTTCCTGCAGCACGGCAGCGAATTCGTTCATGCCGGAAGGGGAATTGGCATTTACAATGCCAAACAGCACAGCACAGCTTGATACCACCACCTCTTTGGCAGAAATGCCCGCAATCAGCGCCACAGTAATCTGCCAGAAACCCAAGCCAATCGGCGCAAATACCGGAACCATCCATTTACCTATCATTGCCCCCAGTCCCTCAGACATATCAGGCTCATATCCATGAAGCCCAAAATTAAGCAGAAACCATATCAGCAGTGTTGCCAGGAATATTGTTGTGCCCGCTTTGCCAAGGTAATCCTTTACCTTTTCCCAAACATAAATTGCCACGGTCCGCGCATCGGGCATTTTATATTCAGGCAGTTCAATCAACAGATAATTCTCACTTTTCCTACGATCAATGAAATGCAGAAGCAGGGACACGAAAATCGCCACTACAATGCCAATCAGATACATGGAATAGGCAACCAGCATGGCATTTTTTCCAAAAAACATTTCAGAAAATAAAATATAAATGGTCAGGCGAGCATTACAGCTCATAAACGGCGTTACGAGCATGACTTTATAACGGTCCCTCTCGTTTTCCAAAGCCCTCGATGCCATGATTGCCGGCACAGTACAGCCGAAACCTAACAGCATGGGGATAAAAGCCTTTCCGGAAAGCCCCAGCTTACTCATAAGCCCTTCCATCACATAGGCTACACGTGCCATATAACCGCTGTCCTCCAAAAACGCCAGCGCTAAAAAGAGAATAAAAATATTGGGCAGAAACGTGACAATCGTGCCCACACCGCCGATAATTCCCTCCACAACCAGCGATTCCAGAATTTCACCAGCAGAAATCGCCGCAAGCCCTTTCGCAGCAATCTCTGACAGGAAATTGATTCCCATCTCAAAATATCCCTTAATCCAGTCGCCTACCGTGAAAGTCAAAAAGAACACAATTGCCATGATTCCCAAAAATACCGGAATTCCCCAGACTCTGTGTGTCAGCAGCCTGTCCACCCGCTCGGTAAACTTGTCCTGCCTCTGCTTGTGGAGCAGCACCTCATCAATCACTTCCTGAATAAAATCATATTTCTCATTGATAAGCTGTGTCTCATAATTATTATCTGTTATCCCGGGAAGGTCAACAGGGTATTTCTCGCAAACCTCCTTGTCCTGCCCCAACAGCTTGATGGCGTGCCAGCGGTAATTCTGAAGCGTGGGATATTTCTCTTCCAACGCTGAAATAACATGGTCAATTTTATCTTCCATCTCATCAGAATATACCATGGCATATTCCGAATGGTGGTCATGGACATGGTGCGCTTCATTTTTATGATGGTGTATCAGGCAATCAGGGTCGACACAGCCCTTGTGATGTGCCGCAGCGTGGAGCAGCGAATCAAGACCGGTTCGTTTCCTTGCCGATACCGGAATCACCGGGATGCCCAGCATCTCAGGTAAGCGGTGCAGGTCAATCTCCATCCCCCGCTTTTCCACAATATCCATCATATTAAGCGCTAAGACAACTGGCTTCCCCAGCTCTAAAAGCTGCAGCGTAAGGTAAAGGTTCCTTTCCAGCGAGGAGGCATCCGCTACATTGATAATCACATCGACCTCATCACTTAAGATAAACTGCCTGGAAACCATCTCCTCCATTGTATAAGAAGTCAGGCTGTATGTACCTGGCAAATCCACCAGACGAATATTCAGGTCATGGTCTTTGATTGCCCCCTCAACCTTCTCCACGGTCACCCCCGGCCAGTTCGCCACTTTTAAGTTTGCCCCTGTATAAGCGTTAAAAAGCGTTGTCTTTCCACAATTAGGATTTCCTATAAAACCAATCGTAAGGTTTTCCCTCATAGCGCCTCCCCCACTTTCTTAACGGCAATATTCTTGGTCATATTGTAGCCAAGCGCCAGGCGGGTTCCCCGCAGCTTAATAATCATAATTCCCTTTCCTTTCCGGTTCAGTACAGAGATTGTCGTATCCTTTGTCATTCCCAATGCCTGCAGACGCTGTTCCATCTGAAACGGAAGGTTTATGTTCTCTATAATACAGCTCTGTCCAGTATTCACGTCTTTTAAAAGCATTCCATGCTTACCTCCTCACTAGCAAACGCAATCAATGCCCCTGGGAATAAAATTCTGCGATATCTCCCGCTTTTTGGGGATAATTTTCCCTCAAGTACATCAAGTACTGCAATGCAGTCCCCTCATAAGGATGAATGTCGCCTAGGAGGCTGACCTCATAACAATTGCGGATAACATTGATGATACAGTCCTCTATGTGGTCTTCCTTGCATTCTTTACATTCTCTGAGGATATGCGCGATTGCCCTCTCCAAATCCACCTCATCAAACACTTTAAAGTCAGTAGTAGGTATCTGCCCCATACCAGCTGGAATTTCTTTCTTTGGCTCCTTCTTGTATACCTTAATGCATTCTTTGGCAAAACCTATGTTACAGGATTTGCCCTGGCATTTGCCGCACAATTCCTCGCTCCTGCAGCATTTCTCCAAATCTTTCCCTATCAAATCAGCATTCAATCCTTTGTTATGTTCTTCTGCCATATGTAACCTCCTGTGTAATACTTTTTCAAATTCCATGATGTCTACAAGTATACCATTGTCTGTCTGCTATTTCAAATTTTTTGCAAAGAAATTATTAATAGGGTAAAAATCTTATATTAGCTTTTTTCTCCAAAAACAAAAAGCCACCGCAAAAGCTAAGAAACATACAATTGCCTGCAGACTATAAAATGCCTGAGTATTATATGTCCCATCCTTTATGCGACAGCCTCTTGCTATTTCAAATTCATTGCTTACACGCCATCCCTGTCCAGCCTGTCCTCAAAAACTTCCTCCGGCACTGGCTTTGCATAACGGTAACCCTGTGCCACGTAAGCCCCTATTTCCTGCATAAGTTCCACATCATTGTCAGTTTCCACGCCTTCACATACAATCTGCGCTTCCAACTCCTGAGCAAGGTTCACGATGCCTCTCATAATCTTTACCTGGCGGCTCCTGTCCTGCCGGTTCAGCAGGAACGAACGGTCAAGCTTGATAACGGATGCCGGAATCTGCTCAAAAATGCCAAGCGAGGAATATCCTGAGCCAAAATCATCAATGGAAAGCCGCACCCCTTTGCTGCGCAGTTCTTCGATGGTCTGTTTTACAATCTGCTGCTGTAATTCTTCCACAACAATAGTCTCTGTCATCTCCACTTCAATCAGTTCCTTCGGTACCTGATATCTGGCAAGAACCTCCTCAAACCGCTCCGGGAAATCCGGCTTGATAAAATGCATCCTTGAAAAATTACAGGAAATGGTGACAACTGGCTTTCCTGCCTTAATCCTTCTCTGGAGCATCCGGCAGACACAGCCCAGCACAAAGAAATCAATATCCGTCACCCGGCCGGTCTGCTCATAATACGGTATGAAAAATCCTGGAGACCTTACCATGCCGCCAGCCGTGGGGTCCAAAAACCGCACAAGCGCTTCCGCACCCACAACCTTCTCACTGCGGATATCTACCTTAGCCTGATAATATGTAACAAAATTCTCTTCTATGTCCACGGACTCTAAAAGCTTTTCCCTCTCATGACGCTGCTTTAACGTCTCTTCCAACGCCTTATCATAAAGCATCACATCGCTGAGGCGGCTGTCTTTCATAAATTCCATTGCCTGCGTTGCGTAATTGACTGCCACATGCAAATCTGAATTATCTGCTGGAATCAGGTAAACTCCCATCTGAAGCGTCATATGGTTTTCCGTTTCCTTATATATCTCCTCGTCCGTTTTCTGCTCTATCTGCCTTAACCTCTCAAGAAATGCTTCTTCTGACTGATAGTTCATCAGAAGCACAAAACGGTCTCCCTGATTCCGGGCACAGATTTCATCTCTCTCGCTGATATTCTCCTGCAAATTCTTTGCCACTACTTCCAACAGCCTCTGCCCGGCATTCCAGCCATAGATAATATTATAACGGCGAAACTGTGAAATGTTCAGGCAGACTAAAGCATACTGATGCGATTTGCGTTCCGGCAAAAGCCTGGCCTCTCCCTGATATATCAGATAGTTCAGATTCCATATATCCATTCCGGTATCTTTATACATCAGTTTTTGGATTTTCCTGCTGCCCCACGCTGTAACGGCGACAATACTTGTATCTGTGATGGTGGTATTT
>CANOFO010000133.1 GCA_947565305.1 uncultured Lachnospiraceae bacterium
GATAGATAGCAATCGCCTCCTTTATGTGTGTTTGAATTGGTAATGTTTGGTATGTTGCTTGTCAGATGCAGGAATTTCAAAAGCCTGCCCAGGTACTTGTGCCTGATTCTCCCATTTCTGGGGATATTCTTATGTACGAATGGTATAAAATTTTTACATACCCAGCGGTATGGCATATCTTCCATAGAGTATTATGGAGCGGCTATGGATGAATTTACCCATATCAAATCGGGACAGAAAAATGATAAAATTCTGCTGTCCAGACAGCAGTTAAATGAGTTATATGACATCTCACCTACTTTGGCGAGCGTGAGGGAGGAGCTGGAAGCTTCTATGGACGAGCATAGTTTGTATGATACGCACCCGGGGGACGATGAGGTGGAGACCGGTTGGCTGGGCTGGGCGTTTATCCGGGGTTTTAAAGATGCAGGTGTCTATGAGGACAGCGAAAAGGCGAACCTCTTCTTCAAAAATCTGTATGAAGAGATGGAAGCTGCCTTTGCGGACGGCAGGTTAGAAAAGACGGTGGTGCCCAAAGCGCAGAAATACTATGTGGATACGCCGGAGCGCCGCAGGGAGCTGCTGGGGCGTACCTTAGAGGCCGTCGTTTATATGGCAAGCAACCGCAAGACAAGCGCAAGGCTGTATTCTGCAGAAAATAAAAAAACTGAGGCGAGCGTCAAGGCTTTTGAGCGTATATCCAGGAATGCAAATGTGCCCCATAGCCACAAACACGATTATGCCATACAGGGATGGATTGTGTTTCCTGAATATGAGGGGCAGAAACTCAATGTGTATGTGGAGGATGAAAACGGCAAGCGTTATAAGAAACTGAAATTCAAACAAAGTGAAGACGTCTATACATATCTTAAGGATGAGTATCCTGAATTGGAGAGCGCGCGTAAATGCCATTTTCGCACTGGCTGGGATATCGCGGATAAATATACAGATACGTCATGGTATCTGGTCGCATATCTGGAGCAGCCGTTATCTGCCGGTAAGGGTCAGAAAGCAAAAGCATCGCCTGTAAGTAAGGAGCAGCAGGTGGCAAGGGTACGGATAGAAGAGACAGGATTTGTGCCAGAATCTGGTGCAGAATTTCTCGCCTCCCTGGATATGTATTCCAGCAGGCCGGACGAAGGAAACCGGGCGGCTGCGGGTGCGTTGGCTGTCAGGCGGCTCAACCGCATAAGGATTCTCTACCGCGCCAATGGAATTAATCTGCTGCAGTTAAGCCTTTTTTCCTATGTCATTTTGACGGCAATGTTTCTCTGGGGTTTGCGGAAGAAAGACTACAGCTGCGTAAATGCCTGGCTTATCGTTACCGGTCTGGGACTGAGCGTCCTGGTCCTGGCGGCAGGGATTGCCTATGTGGACCTGACACAATGCCCGGCAATCAAGACGCTGTATCTGAGTTCCGGGTATCCGCTGCTCATGGGAGCGGAACTTATCAGTTTATGTAAATGTGTGGAAGTGGCAGTCAGACAGATAAAAAGGGCGAGAGAACAATCGCAATACAGTGCAAAAAAGCACGTCGCAGAACAATTATAAAATATGGATATAATATTTTATGGGCTTTGTAGGAAGATTATTCAGAATATGTGCAGGCATTAAGGAGGAATAGCATGGATTTTAAGACACAGGCAGGCATGGGAATGCGGCTGTTGAGACAATATGGAGTCAAGGATTTTTATTGCAGATTCCGGGAGTGGTGCAATTTTCAGACCGGGAACCGGCGTTATCAGAAGAACCGCAGCAGCTATTTCCCAGATGAGCGGGAATTGGAAAGGCAGCGCAACGCAGTGTGGGAGTTTGCGCCGCTGATAAGCATTGTCGTGCCCACCTATGAGACAGAGGAGCACTTTCTTCGCCAGCTGATAGATTCTGTATTGGGGCAGACTTATGGGAATCTCGAATTGTGCCTGGCAGACGGCAGTGCCTCAGACTGTGTGGAAAAGGTTGTAAAAACATATCAGGACAGCCGTATATCGTATAAACGTCTGGCTAAAAATGAAGGCATCTCGGAAAATACAAACCAGGGATTTGCCATGGCAAAAGGAGAGTATCTGGCGCTTTTAGACCATGACGACCTGCTGACCCCTAATGCCTTATATGAGATGGTGAAAGTGCTGAATGAGGAAAAGGTGCGGCCGGACATGGTCTATTCTGATGAAGATAAGATGGTGGGGGATTCCACGGACTACTGCGACCCCAATTTTAAGCCGGATTATAATGAGGAGTTACTTCGCAGAAATAATTACATCTGCCATTTTCTGCTGTTTTCCCGGGAAATTCTGGAAAAAGCGGGCGGATTGGACGGAACTTATGACGGAGCACAGGACCATGAGTTTGTTTTGCGCTGCCGTAAGCATGGCGCAAGGTTCTGCCATATCCCCAAGGTTTTATACCATTGGCGGGTACATCCATCGTCTACCTCTTATAATCCTGAGTCCAAACGTTATGCCTATGAGAATGGCAAAAAAGCAATCCGGGATTATCTAAAGGGCCGCGGCGTGGAGGCAGAGGTGGATTTGACCAAAGATTTGGGCGTATATCGGATTTCTTATGTGCGCAATCGCAAGATGCGTGTGGCGGTGCTTGTCCAGAACGAAAAGCAGCTGGAAGTTTTAAAGAAACACACAGCTGTTTCCGAATTTACAGATATTTCCTGGCATTGTACTGAAAAACACGGAAACAGAACGCTGGAAAAGATAAATGCAGATTATATATTGATTGCACGTGCCGGAATGCTGCCAAAGAAAGAGGACTGGCTGGAACGGATGTTGGCGTTTTGCCAGGAGGAACGAGTAGGCGCCGTCAGCGGAATCTTTCGCGACATGGGGAACACGATTCTGCAGAATGGCATGATGGTGTCCAGGGAGGGTAAGGTTTATCCACTGTTTGAAGGCTTGTCTAAGATTTATACGGGTTATGCCCACCGGGCAGCGATTCCGGGGAATGTCAGCACTCTGCCCTTAGACTTTGTGCTGCTCTCCAAGAAAGCATGGGAGGAAGCGGGCAGATTTGATGTGGGCTACTCCTTCCCGGCAAGGGAAGTGGACTTTTTTGCGAGGATGCGCAGCTGCGGATATGAAATCGTGGCAAATCCTGAGGTAGAAATTCGCTGTCCTCAGGGTTTTGCCTGGGATTATCATGTGAAGCCGGAAGAGTTTGGGCGGCTGAAACAGCAGTGGGGCAAAGAATGGGAGCATGGGGATATGGCTTACAATGATAACTTCTGGGAGGGAGACGGAAAATTTACCTTCCGAAAGCAATAGAAAGTGTGGTTGTTAAGTTGGGACAGAACAAGCAGAATCTGAAAAATGTGCTTATGGTGGTGAGCAGCAATGTGCTCACGATACTGGTTTCATTATTTACGGGATTTATTTTGCCGAAAGAACTCAGCATAGAAGATTATGCGTATTACAGGGTGTATATGCTGTACATTGCCTATGCCGGATTTTTCCACCTCGGCTTTGTAAACGGCATTTACCTGAAATATGGGAATCTGGATGTGAACCAGATTCCCAGGAAAATTTTCCGTACTTACAGTTACTTTATGGTCCTCATGCAGACGCTGGCAGTTGTGGGGCTTTTTGCCATATTGTTTGTGGGCGGATTTTTTATGGAAACGGAAAAGGTGATAGCATTTGCGTTTGTGGTTATCAATATTCCCCTGGTAAATATCAAGTGGTTTTATTCCTCAATCAACCAGTTCACGAAGCGTTTTGTGATTGACAGCTATGTCACGTTTCTGCAGAATATCCTCAATTTGGCAATGGTATTATTTGTCATGCTGTTTCACTGGTATGACTATAAAATACTGCTGGTAATCTTAACTATCTGCAATTTCCTGTGCATGGTGATTACAATGTGGCAGAATAAGCAGATTCTCTGGGGCAGGAGGGAGACGTTTGGCGAAGTGGGGATTCCCGCCTTGATTAAGAGCGGATTTTTCCTGATGCTCAGCGAATTTATTGGGCTTATCATACTGGGCATAGACAGCATGTTTGTGGATAATCTGTTCAGCCAGACGGATTTTGCCATGTATTCGTTTGCAGTGTCTGTGATATCGGTTATCTATACTTTGATTACCGTGGTCTCCAACCTGGTCTATCCCTATCTGGTCCGCGTATCTGAGGAAAAGTATGCCGAATACTATACGCTGATGAGCGATACATTGGCAGTTGTGTCGATGTTTTCCATGCTGGCATTTTATGTGGCAGAATTTGCCATCCTCAAATGGCTGGGCAAGTTTACGCCCAGTATCCCGGTGATAGGGATTTTGTTCGGCACCATTGTGTTTCGTGCTTTGATTACCCTGGTATGCGGCAATTATTTTAAAGTCTTAAAGATGATTAAAGCATACACGGAAAATAATGTTTTTGCCATTGTGATATCGTTTGTCCTCAATGTGGCAGCTTATCTGCTCTTTCGGGATTACACATATATCGCCGTGGCAAGCCTGTTATCGTTTATCATCTGGTATGTGGTGACGGACCGGATTTTTATCCGCCAATTAGAGATTGCCGTACGCGGATACGCGGTAAGGTATATTTGCATTTTGGCAAGCCTTGTGTTATTTTATGTACTCAGGGATGTGGAACCAATATGTGCATTTTTTATTTATTTTGCCGGCTGCGCCATGATTTCTTTGCTATGTTTTCACAGGCAGATAAAAAAGGTAATCTCCCTGGTGCGCGCAAGATAGCTTTACGAAGATAAGCTTTACGATAAAGCCAGAGGGGAAGTTTGGAGGAGACGAAAGAAGAAATGAAAAAAATCAGTTTGATTGTTCCTTGTTATAATGAGGAAAGCTGTCTGCTGGCCTTTGACAGGGAAATCGCCAAAGTTGCCGAACAGATGCAGGGATACGATTTTGAAGTCCTCTATGTCAATGATGGTTCCGCGGATGGGACGTTGGCGATGATACGTGGGTTTTCCCAGAACAGGCCCTATGTCCGCTATCTTTCCTTTTCCCGGAATTTTGGCAAGGAAGCGGCGATGTATGCAGGATTCTGCAATGCCACCGGGGATTATGTGGCAGTGATGGATGCAGATTTGCAGGACCCGCCCCATATCTTGCCGGAGATGGTGAAGATTCTGGAAACCGGGGAGTACGACAGCGTTGCCACGCGGCGGGTGGACCGGGCGGGAGAGCCGCCAATCCGTTCCTTTTTTGCAAGGATGTTCTATAAGGTTATCAATAAAATTTCCGATGCCGATGTTGTGGACGGAGCCAGGGATTACCGTCTGATGCGGCGGGAAATGGTGGACGTGATTGTGGAAATGGGAGAACGGAACCGTTTCTCCAAGGGGATTTTCGGCTGGATTGGCTTTCGCACCTACTGGTATGATTTTGAAAATGTGGAGCGGGCTGCCGGGGAGACAAAATGGAATTTTTGGAAGCTTTTTAAGTATTCCATAGATGGGATTGTAAGTTTTTCCCAGATGCCGCTGACCATTGCTTCCTGGATGGGCGTGGCATGTACCGGGTTTTCCCTGCTTGCAATTATTTTCATTGTCGTGCGCAAGCTTCTGTGGGGCGATGAGGTGCAGGGCTGGGCATCTAATATGTGCGTGATGATTTTTATTGGCGGCGTGCAGCTTTTCTGCCTGGGCGTCATCGGGCAGTATGTAGGAAAGACTTATGTGGAAACGAAAAAGCGTCCTCACTACATCGTGAGTGAGTGCAGCGATGAAAAGATAAAGAAAATTGGCTGAAATGCCCATAAGGAGTGGCGAAATGATTGAGGATATAAAAAAGTTTACAAAGGTACATAAGAAAGCATTGGTTGTAAATGCAGTTATGGTATGCATCTGTTACCTGCACATGGTATTTTCACAGAATGTGGGAGTTGATACGGAACGGATGATTATGGACGCGGGACCTCTGCTCAATTCGTGGAAAGCAATTGGCAGACAGGGTCTTGTCCTGAGCAAGGCAGTGTGGATGCCAGGCGGTTATAACCCATATTTTGCGGGAATTGTATTTCTGGCGGGGTTTATTCTGCTGGGGTCGTTTATCGCTTATCTCTGCTGGACAATGAGCGGCAGGGATGACAGATACCCATATGGGCTGTTTATGGTTCTTTTCAGTGTTTGCCCGGTGTGGATGCCGCAGTTTTATTTCGCCTTGCAGAGGATGGAGGTAGTTCTGGGATTGCTCTATGCAACGGTATCCGTCTTTGCATTGGGGCGTATGGTTTTTGGCAGGGAATATAAGATATATTGGGCAGTTTCCTATCTGGCGTTCGGAGTCTGGAGTTTCTGCTCTTATCAGGGCTGCGTGGCTTTCTATATCGGCCTTTGCATTATGGTTTTTCTGATGGATTTTGCAAGAAGTTATGAAGAAAAGCCATGGAACGTATATGCATTGGCGATTCTTAAGCTAATCGGCGGTTTTGCGGCAGTCTATCTTGTGAATACGATAATTACGCGTGTATTTTTCGGACAAGGACAGTACTTAACGGGGCAGATTCTCTGGGGGAATGCCCCTGTTTCTGATATTATCCGCAATATTTTGCGCCATGTGAAGAATGTGCTTTTGTGGGAGGGTGCGTCCCACCGTTCCGTATATCCTGTTGTATGTGTCTGCCTGGCGATTGTCTGTCTGGCGTTCTGTATGAAAAAGGGTATTAAGAAATCTGTAAAATTTGTATTTTTTCTCGCTTTGGCAGGTCTGTTGGCAACGCCGTTTTTGCTGACTGTTTATATGGGCAACGCCCCGGTGGTGCGCTCCCAGTTTGCATTACAGCTGATTTCTGCATTTGGCTGTATGTTTGCGTATGGACTATGGAAGAAGGAGGGAGGGAAGAGGTATCTGTGGGCACGCAGGGCAATGATGGCAGCCAGCGTGGCAGTAGTCTGGTTGAGTGTCAGCACGGTTGCGCGTCTGCAATATACGGATGATGTGCGTTACCAGGAAGATGTGCGTGTGGCAAGTGAAATTGCCAGGGACATACAGCGGACAGAAGGTACAAAAGACCTGCGCGTAATTTTCGTGGGAGGATATGGTGCG
>CANOFO010000134.1 GCA_947565305.1 uncultured Lachnospiraceae bacterium
GCAATCTATATGCAATAGTCACCTGTCACATTTTGTGACAGGTGCTTTTGGCAAAAAATTATCAAATTTATGAACAGTAACGCATAGTCAAATTATTGCTGTCCGTTAGTAAATCAGGCATTGAAATTTTGGCAGATTCATACTATCATATAGGGGAAGAGATAGGAGGAGCGAATTTTATGAATGGATATGATGAACTCTGTTTGGAATATTTTCTGGACAATCAGTCACAGCTGTTTGATGAGAGGGTAGCTGAGAACCTGGATGATGCACAGGAATTTTTAGAAGACTGCATGGCAGTAGTATGCAAAAACATCAAAGAAGTGCGGGCATACTTCGAGGAAGAAGGCGCTGATGTTTCCTACATGGACGATGATGAACTGGAGGAAGCATCTGAGGTATTTTCATTGCCTGATGGAAGGTTTTTGGTGGTGGAAGCATAGAGGCTCTGTCTGGAAAGCGAGAATGAGATGACAAAGTATGATGTAATTATTGTGGGTGCCGGTCCTTCCGGGATATTCTGCGCCTATGAGTTAATCCGGCAAAACCCTGAGCTTCGTGTGTTGATGCTTGAGAAGGGAAGAAGGATTGAGCAGAGGGAATGCCCAAAGCGCAAGACCAAGGAGTGCGTGGGCTGTCAGCCTTGTTCGATTACTACCGGATTTGCAGGGGCAGGTGCCTTTTCTGATGGTAAATTGTCGCTGTCCCCGGACGTGGGCGGAAATCTGCCGCAGATATTAGGTTACGATGAAGCTGTGGCGCTGATTCAGGAATCGGATGAGATTTATCTGAAATTTGGTGCGGACAAAAATGTCTACGGCGTAGGAAAAGAAAGAGAAATCCGGGAAATCAGGAGAAAGGCAATCAATGCCAATCTGAAATTGGTGGAATGCCCAATCCGTCATCTGGGTACAGAGGAAGGTTACAAAATCTACAGCCGTCTGCAGGAGCATCTCTTGCAGCAAGGAATTGAGATGAGATTTAAGACCATGGTAGACAATGTGCTGGTAAAGGATGGCAGGGCAGTAGGCGTTGTGACGAAAGAAGGGGAGTCCTTTTTTGCGCAGGAAATTGTCTGTGCCATCGGCAGAGAAGGGGCGGACTGGTTCAGCCACATTTGCAAGGAGCATGGGATTGAGACGAAGGTAGGAACGGTGGATATCGGTGTGCGGGTGGAAGTCAGGGATGAGGTGATGGAATTTTTGAACCAGAATCTCTATGAGGCGAAACTTGTCTACCATACGCCGACCTTTGATGACAAGGTGCGCACGTTTTGCACGAATCCTTCCGGCGAGGTGGCAACGGAATATTATGAAAATGGGCTTGCGGTGGTAAATGGCCATGCTTATAAGTCCAATCAACTGAAAACAAACAACACAAATTTTGCCTTGCTGGTGTCAAAGAATTTCACGAAACCTTTTAAGACGCCGATTGCTTATGGCAAGCAGATTGCCCAGCTATCCAATATGCTCTGTGATGGCAAGATTCTGGTGCAGACGTTTGGAGATTTCCGCCGGGGCAGAAGGACAACGGAAGAGCGGCTGTGCCGTAACAATCTTATACCTACCTTGAAAGATGCCGTTCCGGGGGACTTGTCCCTGGTATTTCCGCATCGGATTATGGTGGATATTGAAGAGATGATTTTTGCATTAGACAAGGTGACGCCCGGTATTGCCAGTGATGAGACGCTGCTTTATGGTGTGGAAGTGAAGTTCTATTCAAACAAAGTAGTGGTGGACCGTGCGTTTAAGACCAATTTGCCGGGGCTGCGCGCCATCGGCGACGGAGCCTCGGTTACCAGAGGACTGCAGCAGGCATCTGCCAATGGATTGAGCGTGGCGCGCAGTATCTTGGCGGAACGGTGATAATGGCAATTGTGATGAAGCAGAGCTGTGATGTTAAGCAATCGTGGTGAAACAGAATTGTGATAAGTTACAATTTGGATGAAATGGATGGGATTACCAATGAGAACAGGTGGAAAATTGAAATTAGTTGGGCTCAGCGCCCTGTTTTTGCTGACGCTGGGCGGCTGCAAGGTGGCAGGTTCTGAGGTGGTAGTCAATGCAGACCATATAGACAATAAGGTGTTCAAGATTAAAGAAGAAGTCTGCACACTGCCGGAGGCACGAGTCGTATTGACCAATTATCAGAATATTTACGATACGATGTATGGCATTGATTTGTGGGAACATGGTTTCAAAGACAATCAATTAGAAAATTATGTGAAGGACATGACTGTTTCCAGGCTGGCGCAGATTATGGCGATGGATTATCTTGCGCAGGAAAATGAGGTTGCCTTAAGCGAAGAAGAACAGGCAAAAGTTAAGGAAGCGGCGGAGGCGTACTTTGCTTCATTGAACGACGCGGAGAAAGAGTATATGCAGGTAAAGCAGGGTGACATAGAGACTTTGTACACACGCTATGGGCTTGCCAATAAGCTTTATACATTTCTGACGCAGGGAGTCAATGATGAGGTCAGCGATGAGGAAGCCAGGGTTATGGAGGCTGAGCAGATTTTTGTTTCTGATGAGGAGAAAGCAAAAGAGGTTGCCCAGCAGCTCAAGGAGGGAAATGATTTTCTCACGGTTGCCAACCAATATAATGAAGCGTCGGAGGTTGAGGTATTTTTCAGCAAAAATAATGTTGAACAGGAAGTGGCAGATGCCGTATTTTCTCTGGAGAATGGCGAAATCAGCAAAAAGATTAAGACCACAGATGGGTTCTATTTTGTCAAATGCATAAACCATTATGACCAGGAGCGGACGGATGATAATAAGTCTGTGATATTAGAAGAACGCAGAAAGGAAGCGTTTGATGATGTCTATCAGGGATTTCTGACAGATTTGCCCTCGGAATTTAATGAAGAACTCTGGGATGGAGTGAAAGTTGAACTCAATAAGGACGTGACAACAGACAGTTTCTTCCAGGTATATGAGAAATACTGTACCTGGTAAGCCTGTTAGAGCAGCGAAGTACATAAAGAAAGATGATTTATAAGGCAGCATTTCCGCGATATGGAGATGCTGCCTTTTTTTGAGCGTACTATTTTGAAATTTCATGGTTGACAATTACAAACTACTGTAGTAGTATAAAAACATCAAACTACTGCAGTAGTTTCTGGAGGGAAAAGATATGGATGTGAAATTATTTGATTCGGAATTAAAAGTTATGGATGTGTTATGGAAGGAAGGTGATGTCACGGCAAAGCATATCTCCAATGTGCTCAAGGAGGCGGTAGGCTGGAACATGAATACGACATATACATTAATTAAGCGCTGTATCAAGAAAGGGGCAATTGAGCGCTCGGAGCCGAATTTTATGTGCCATGCGCTGATTCACAAGGAAGCGGTGCAGGAAGCAGAGACGGAGGAACTGATCAATAAGGTTTATGACGGCTCAGCAGATAAACTGTTTGCAGCCTTGCTGGGAAGGAAGAAGCTATCAAAAGAGCAGATTAATAAGTTAAAGAAGATGGTTGCGGAATTGGAATGAGGTATGCGGTATGAATTTATGGAGCATGAGTGTTTCGGGAGGGATTTTTATAATAGCAATTGTTGTTGTCCGCAGTCTGTTGCGGAACCGGTTGCCAGGGAAGGTGTTTCAGGTGTTGTGGTTTGCAGTGTTTCTTCGCCTGATGGTTCCTTTTTCCATACCATGTCCGTTTAGCGTCTATTCTCTGGCAGAGAAATTGTCTGTGGAATTTTCAAGTGATGGAACACTGGGGAATCATACAGCAGAACTTGCGGGAGCAGCAGTTGAAATGTCAGGGAATAAGGTTTCAGGTGAAGCTGTGGCAGCAAATGCTGAAGATAAGGCAGATATGGATTTAAAAACGGTCTGTCTGGCTGTCTATTTGTGCGGAGTTTTTCTGTGCATACTGTATTATGTATTTTCTTACATCAGATGTTACAGGGAATTTGCGGCCTCGCTGCCCATTGAGGAGGTGAAAGTGCAGGAGTGGGCTGGGGAACTTACGTTGAGGCGTAAGGTCTCCGTGCGTCAGTGGGAAGGAGTGGGAACACCTCTGGCTTATGGGATGTTCCATCCGGTAATCCTCCTGCCGAAATCATTGGTAAAGGCAGATGCAGAGCAGATGAGGTTTGTGCTTCTCCATGAGTATATGCATATCCGACATTACGATACAGTGAAAAAATTTTTTCTGATATTATCTTGCTGTGTGCATTGGTTTAATCCGCTTGTGTGGGTGATGTGTATTCTGGCAAACCGTGATATGGAGATTGCCTGTGATGAGAATGTAATCGGATATCTGGGAAGGGATTCGCGTGCAGCTTATGCTTATGCGCTGATTGACATGGAAGAGCAGAGGGGTGTGCGGTTTTCCTTTGGTAATAGTTTCTGTAAAAATGCAATGGAAGAAAGGGTGGTTGCCATTATGAAAGAGAAAAAGAAATCAATAGCAATAGGGGTGCTGTCAGGTGTGCTGACGGCAGGAATTATTATGGTATTTGCTACCTCCGCATTTGCTGTTGGCAAAAAAGCAGATGTCACTGAAAATATAGCAGGGGAAGTAAATAAAGTATATGCAGAGGAAGCTGAAGCCAATGAGTATAGTACGAATGGTGCAGCCAATGAGTATAATACGAATGGTGCAGCTAATGAGTATAGTACGAATAGTGCAGCTAATAAGTATAGTACGAATGGTGCGGCCAATGAGTATGATACAGATAGTGCAGTTGCCATGGAGAATAGGACGGCCATCAATGGTGCGGTTGCCATAGAAGATGGGACGATTTCGGATAGCGCCGAAAATGTGAGCAACAATGAATATGTGATGAGCGTCACTGTAGTACCTAATGGAGTATGTGAAGAGGAAGGTACCAGCCCGGCAGTTCCCACAGAATATGCTTCCTTCGGCATAACAGCCAATCAATATACAGGAACCTGGATGTATCAGGGAAAAGAGGTTGCCGTTTTTTACGACAAAGACGGCTGGCTTCTGACGGATGGCTCTTGTGGCAAGAATGCAGTGTACCTTCAAGTCTGCCGGGATAAGAACGGAGAAGTTGAGGAGATAAAGGAATTGAGCAAAAAAGAAATGCAGAAGCTGTTGAAGCCTAAGGGGCTTGAATTTCAATAGTGCATGTGAAAGAAATGAATAGACGTCCTGTGCTTGTAAAGTCCAGGACGTCTATTCTGTCATCTTTTGACTGTAATCGTTTTCTTTAATGTTTTCCCGCCTTTTATTTTGGCAGTGATGGTAGCTTTTCCGGCTTTTTTAGCAGTAATTTTTCCGTTGCTTTTGACAGAAATGACGGACGGCTTTGAAGATTTCCAGGTAACGTTTTTGGAGATTTTTCCCTGTGTGGTATTTTGTCCGCCCATGATTCCTGGAAATGTGATATTGCAGGTAATGGTCAATTGTTTAGATTTTTTTAATTTCAAAGAGGAGGGTGCATTTAATTTCATTTGATTGGTGTTATTTTTGGTAACCTCAATCGTCTGGACGGTTTTGCCCTTTACTTTGGACTGCGACTGGGAGCCGGCAGTGGAATAGCCCAATTCGGCAGAGATGCCATACCAGCCGCCGCTGTCGCGGACAAAAGAAGCAAGTCCGATAAACTTATACTCAGGATTGATGAGGTTTGTGTAATGTCCGGTTACGGCATTGGTGTTTTGGTTCACCCAATCTTTCTTTTCATCGTACCACTGTTCAATTCCGCGCATCAGCCCGGAATAGTTCCAGGCAAGGTTTTCGCCCCAGCTTTGCTCGTCTTTATAGTTGATGCTGAAACAGCTCTTGCCATTTGGGCGGGTGTGCCCCTCATTCACGGTACATTCTGCTGCCCGCAGCTGTGCGATCCATTCTAAATTCGCGGACCATTTGAGCGGAACATAGTCAGAGGGTTTCAGTTTCCTGCCAGTGTTAGGGTTGATATAACCCTTCGTGCAGGCTTCCTTGCGGATGTCGTTGATTCTTTTTAGAATGTCTGATTTATCCACTCGCTCAAAAGTGCCGGATACGCCGATAAGGATATTGCCCTTTTCGGCTTTTTTTACATCGGCAGGGCGGGTGGAAGCAGCCTGGACGGTTGCAGGAATCTGGGTAATTGACAAGATAAAAATAAGAACAAAAGCCGTTATTTTTGTTTTCCAAGATGTTTTTGCCATTGTATCTCCTTTCTATATAACATACAAAAAATATGGGAAATAGGTTGTTTCCTATTTCCCATTATAGCAACTTCCCATAAAAAATCAAAGGAAAGTTATACTAATTCTAAGGAGGCGCTTTGCTCAGCGTTTCCTTTATTTTGCCAACAGCAGCATAATCTTGTTGCTCCTTGCGACAAATTTGCCCATCGCATCCGGCGTCAGCGGGTGGTTGCTAAGGAGCGCCAGGTCATAGAGCTGTTCACAGAAGACCGGTATATGTTCGGAATCTTTGTGCTCTAAAATGTATTTGACCAGTTCGTTGTTGGCATTCAGTACCAATGTCTGGTCGCCTCCGAACATGGAGGGATCCATGCCTGCCATGCCGTACATCTTCATCATATCCTGCATTCTTCTTCCTTCTTCAGAGAGAGTGATGACGGAGGAGATATCTGCATTTTTCAGCTTTTCAACAGTTACGTTTAATTTCTCGTTGTTCAAAGCCTTGCGGAATGTCTCTGTCAGTGTTTCTTTTGCTTCTTTCAAATCTTCTTCGGAGACGTCTTCTTTCATGGAATCCGTGAGGTCGGCATCGATGCGCACAAATTTAATCTTTTCATTTCTGCGCTCTAACTGTGTGATGAAAGAAGTATCAATATTGTGGTCTAAAATGACAGCGTCCATGTTCTGTTCCTGGAACATTTTAATATACTGTCCTTGCTGCTGTCTGTCGGTTACATAGTAGACAGGTCTGCGTGTATCTTTTTCTTCTTCTGTGTCATCTGCAGAATCTGCTCCGTCTGTATCAGACTAACGGTCAGTACATAAAGCAAGACGAAGCCTATCTTGATAATGGC
>CANOFO010000135.1 GCA_947565305.1 uncultured Lachnospiraceae bacterium
AGCGGCCGTAGAAGGTCGTGAGGAAACCATTTTAAAGTTGAATGGACGGGATATCGCCTACATTGCAATCTAAACAGCTGCAGATTTTTTCCAATGTATCGAAGCTGATTCTGGTTGTTCTGTTATGGTTTAAGTTGCGAAGCGTGTTGATGGAAACGCCGCTGTCTTTTGCCAATTGGTTTTGAGAGATGCCCTTTTGGTCGAGCATCTGATTCAGCATAATCTTCATGAAACTTAGCACCTCATTTCTATATAAAACAAATTTTTTCCAGGGATGGGCAATCTTATACATCAAAAGCTCACGGAAAACAACTTTTATAAGTTTCTGACATTTTGTAATATCTCTCTGTACTGCAGTTTACAGCAGTGAGAGATATTTTAACTTTTGTAAGGATATTTTGAAAATTGATTTCCGTGTCAAAAATATAAGAAAGCTATACAATATCTCAATTTAATATGCTATAATATAGCAAATGGCATAAGGTGGCGGTCCCGGAGCTTTGTATCGGGGACAAAGAGATAAAAGCAAATAGCAGGGAGGGCATAAGTTGAGAAAAATTGCGTTATTGATGGATGGTTGGAAAAGATATTTTACTTTTGCATGGCCCGCCGGAATCCTGCAGCGGATTCAAGAGACGGAGGAAGAGGTGGCCCTCTACATATTTGACAGTTCCGGGAATTGGAGCCATGATGAGAAATACAACGAAGGAGAATATAATATTTTCCGTCTGCCCAATCTGGGAGAATTTGATGGGATTATTCTGGATTTGACGAATGTGGAAGTGAAATCCGTAATTGAGGAAGTCGTGGAAATGGCCAAGCAAGCAGGTGTGCCGGTGATTTCCATTGGTAAAGAACTCAGTGATTTCTACTATGTGGGGCTGAACAACAAGAGCGCAATCGCGGGGATGGTGGAACATCTGACGAAGGAGCATCATTGCCGGGCATTCTGGTTTATTATGGGTTCTGAGGATAATTATGAGAATTGCAGGCGTGTGGAGGGTATCCGGGAGTATCTGGACGGACAGGGGATTGCCTGGAAAGAAGAGGATTTCTATTATGGGAATTATGAGTTCCAATGCGGTGTCAACGGCTTTCGTCATTTTATGGAAAGCGGCAGGAAGCTGCCGGATGCGATTGTCTGTGCTAACGACAATATTGCAGTGGGAGTCTGTGAGGAAGCTGCCAAGGCAGGTTATCATGCACCAGAGGATTTTCTGATTACTGGTTTTGATAACTTTGATAAGGCTGCATTTTATACGCCGCAGATTACAACTGTCAGCCATATTCGTGAGGAGGCTGGATACCTGTGTGCGCAGCTTCTGCTTGATATTTGGAATGGTAAGCAGCCGACCAGGTTCCACTATACGGATGTGGAATACAAGTTTTGGGAAAGCTGCGGCTGCAATGCCGATTATCGGCGGCAAGACAGGCAGTATCTCAAAGGACAGATTATCTATCAGATTGAGACTGACAGTTTTTTGGAGGACATTATTTCGCTGGAGTATGAGCTTTTAAAATGCAGCACCTTTTCTCAGATGATGAACTGTGTGCTTAAATGTCTGCCATCCATGAAATGTGATGCCATGTACCTGGTGATGGACCCTGAGATGAATGATTTTAAAAACAGGGCAGAAAATTCAGAAGTTTTCATAGTAGAAAAAGAGGACTACTGCGTTGAAGGCTATCCAAAGAAGATGACGCTGGAGTTTTCCTATGAAGACCCTGAGATTTTAGACAAGCTGAAGTTACAGCCGGAGCAGATGCATGTGCGTGATCTGGAGGGCATTTTCCCGGTATTTGACTGTCAGGAGGCAGGAGCCAATTTCCTGTTCTTGCCCTTGCATTTCAGGCAGTGGACGATAGGTTATATTGTTATCCGCAATGCAGTGTATTTGATGGAACGTCAGTACCTGCACCATATTCTGGGTGCGTTATTGAAAGCAATGGAGAATCTCAACAGGCATGAGAAATTGGAGTGGATGAATGACAGGCTGTCTAACCTGTATGTGCGCGATACGCTGACAGGCATGTATAACCGTATGGGTTACCGCAAATTTGCCGGGACGCTGTTTGAGGACAGGCGCAGGGCAAACAACCTGCTGATTCTGTTTATCGATTTGGACCGTCTGAAGTTTATCAATGATAATCTTGGGCATGATATGGGCGACCTTGCCATCCGGGCAGTGGCGGATGCCATTAAAAGCACACTGAATGAGGAAGGGATTCCGGTCCGGCTGGGTGGAGATGAGTTTCTTGTTATCTGTGAGGAGATGCCAAAGCCGGAGATTACAGCCATGATTCAAAGTATCCGCCAGAAAGTGGAACGGGCAGGGAATCAGGTGGGGCTCAGTAATCTCAGTATCAGTGCGGGATATGTGATTACGGATAAGGAATCTTCCAAGAAACTGGAAGATTATGTGAATGAAGCGGATGCGATTATGTATCAGGAAAAGAAAGAGAAAAAAGCTGCACGGAAGTAAAAACAAGGGAACAAATTAAAACGCAGGCGTTTTATTCGTTCCCTATACATAGATAAGCGGCATGAAAAAGAGTATTTTAGGAGGAAATTATGGACAACGTAAGACGTATTTTTGTGGAAAAGAAACCGGCGTTTGCAATCCAGGCGAAGGAACTGCAGTCAGAAATCAGAAGTTACCTGGGAATCAAGACTGTGACCGGGGTGCGTGTATTAATTCGTTATGATATGGAGCATATTTCTGAGGAGACATACCAAAAAGCATTGATGACCGTTTTTTCGGAGCCTCCGGTAGATGAAGTATATGAGGAGGAATTTGACGCGGCATCTGCCAAAGTGTTCAGTGTGGAATATCTTCCGGGACAGTATGACCAGCGGGCGGATTCAGCGGAGCAGTGCGTGAAGCTGTTAAATGAAGAGGAACAGCCGATTATCCGCACAGCTACTACCTATGTGATTGAAGGGGAGGTAGATGAGGAGCAGCTTGCGGCGATTAAAAACCATTGTATCAATCCCGTCGATTCGAGGGAAACTGGGCTGGAGAAACCGCAGACTCTGGCAGATGAGTTTGAAGAGCCAGAAGATGTGAAGGTTTTTGAGGGCTTTCTGCAGATGCCCAAGGAAGAGCTGCAAGCACTGTATGATTCTCTGGGACTTGCCATGACATTCAAGGACTTTCTGCATATCCAGAATTACTTTAAGGGGGAGGAGAAGCGTGACCCCTCTATGACGGAAATCCGTGTCCTTGACACGTATTGGTCTGACCATTGCCGCCATACTACATTTTCCACGGAACTTAAGGATGTCTCATTCCAGGACGGCTATTACCGTAAACCCTTGGAGGACACATATAAGGATTACTTAAAGACGTATGAGGACATTTACAAAGGAAGGGACGATAAGTTTGTCTGCCTGATGGATTTGGCGCTGATGGCGATGAAACGCCTCAAGAAAGAAGGAAAACTGGATGACCAGGAGGAGTCGGATGAAATTAACGCCTGTTCCATCGTTGTTCCGGTCGAGGTGGATGGTCAGACTGAGGAATGGCTGGTCAATTTCAAGAATGAGACGCATAACCATCCGACGGAGATTGAGCCGTTCGGTGGGGCGGCAACCTGTCTTGGCGGCGCTATCCGTGACCCGCTTTCCGGGCGCACGTATGTATATCAGGCGATGCGCGTTACCGGTGCGGCAGACCCCACGGTATCGGTTAAGGAGACGTTGGAGGGCAAGCTTCCCCAGAAGAAATTGGTGCGCGGGGCAGCGCATGGCTACAGTTCTTACGGTAACCAGATTGGGCTTGCTACAGGCTATGTCAAGGAGATCTATCACCCGAATTATGTGGCAAAGCGTATGGAAATCGGTGCAGTTATGGGTGCTGCGCCCAGACGTGCTGTGCAGCGACTGACCTCTGACCCGGGAGATATTATCATTCTGCTGGGTGGAAGGACCGGACGTGATGGAATTGGCGGAGCGACCGGAAGTTCCAAGGCGCACAACACGGAATCCACTGCAGTCTGCGGTGCAGAGGTGCAGAAAGGCAACCCGCCCACAGAGCGCAAGATTCAGAGATTGTTCCGCCGGGAGGAAGTGGCGCATATCATCAAGAAATGTAACGATTTTGGTGCAGGCGGCGTATCGGTGGCAATCGGTGAATTGGCGCCGGGACTGCGGGTACAGCTTGATAAAGTACCTAAGAAATATGCTGGGCTGGATGGCACGGAGATTGCCATTTCCGAGTCCCAGGAGCGTATGGCAGTCGTGATTGCACCAGATGACGTGCAGCAGTTCCTTGATTACGCCAAGGAAGAAAACCTGGAGGCTGTTGAGGTTGCTGTGGTAACCGAGGAGCCGCGGCTTGTATTGGAGTGGAGGGGCAAGGAGATTGTAAACATTTCCAGAGCATTCCTTGATACCAACGGTGCGCATCAAGAGACTTCTGTATCTGTGGATATCCCACGGAAAGAGGATAATTTCTTTGAGAAAATAGAGATACCGGCGGTGGCAGAGGCGTTAGAAAAAGAGGATGTAAGAGAAGCGTGGCTGTCAATGCTTGCTGATTTAAATGTCTGCTCCCAGAAAGGGCTGGTGGAAATGTTTGACGGCTCTATCGGGGCTGGCAGCGTTTTCATGCCCTATGGTGGAAAGTACCAGCTGACAGAGACACAGAGCATGGTGGCGAAATTGCCGGTTGCCAAAGGCAAATGCGATACAGTGACCATGATGTCTTATGGTTTTGACCCCTATTTGTCTTCCTGGAGTCCCTATCATGGAGCAGTGTATGCGGTGCTGGAATCCATGGCAAGAATTGTGGCAGCGGGCGGCGATTACCGTAATATCCGCTTTACTTTCCAGGAGTATTTCCGCAGGATGAGCGAGGAGCCGAGCCGTTGGAGCCAGCCATTTGCGGCATTGCTCGGTGCATACAGCGCGCAGATTGGATTTGGGCTTCCTTCCATTGGCGGCAAGGATTCTATGTCCGGTACATTTAATGAGATTGACGTTCCTCCGACACTGGTATCTTTTGCGGTGGACGTGGCAAAGGAACAGGATATCATCACGCCGGAATTGAAAAAAGCTGGCAACAAACTGATGATATTTAAGATTGCCAAAGACGCGTATGATTTGCCTATCTATGAGCAGGTGATGGCGTTGTACGATGCAATCCATGCATTGATTCAGGAGAAGGCGATTATATCCGCCTATGCTTTGGACGGCAAGGGAATTGCAGCAGCCGTGAGCAAGATGGCATTTGGTAATAAATTGGGCGTCACTATTGAGCGCAATGTATGCAAGGACTGCCTGTTTGCGCCGCATTTTGGTCAGCTGATTGCAGAAGTGCCGGAGGACAAGGTAGCTTTGGTGGAAGAAACTATCGCCAGGGCAATGGAAGCGTATGGCAAGGAAGCTGCCAGAGAAAATGAAGGCTGCGGCAATGAGAAGTACTGCCGTGTATTCGGAGAGGTAAACGGACAGCAGAAGTTTGTCTATGGCAAGACAGAAATCTCCATGGAGGAGGCAGTGGGAGCCTGGACAGGTACGCTGGAAAAAGTATTCCCTACCATCGCAGTGGAAGGGAAAAAAGAAGTAAAGACCAATGTGTTCCGGGCAGACAGCGTTTATACTTGCAAGCATAAGGTAGCGAAGCCTAAGGTATTTATTCCGGTATTCCCAGGAACCAACTGTGAGTACGACAGTGCGAAAGCATTTGAGCGTGCCGGGGCAGACACGATAGTCAAGGTATTTAAGAACTTGGATGCTGAGGATATCCGCGATTCCGTGGATGTATTTGTAAAAGCCATTGAGCAGTCTCAGATAATCATGTTCCCTGGCGGGTTCTCCGCAGGGGATGAGCCGGAGGGAAGCGCCAAGTTCTTTGCTACGGCGTTCCGCAACGAGAAGATTGCGGAGGCAGTGAATAACTTGCTGCAGGAGCGCGATGGCCTGATGCTGGGTATCTGCAACGGATTCCAGGCATTGATTAAGCTGGGCTTAGTGCCTTACGGTGAAATCCGCCAGCAGAATGCAGATTCGCCAACCCTGACCTACAATACTATTGGACGCCATATCTCCAAGATGGTGTACACCAAGGTTGTAACAGACAAATCTCCTTGGCTTCTGCAGGCAAAACTGGGGGAAACGTACTGCAATCCGGCTTCCCACGGTGAAGGACGTTTCGTTGCACCTAAGGAATGGCTTGACAGGTTGTTTGCAAACGGTCAGGTGGCAACCCAATATGTCAATGAATATGGACAGCCTACCATGGATGAGGAGTGGAATGTCAACGGCTCTTACATGGCGATTGAGGGCATCACCAGCCCGGACGGACGTGTATTGGGTAAGATGGCGCATTCTGAGCGGCGCGGTGACGGTGTTGCCGTCAACATTTACGGTGAGCAGGACATGAAGCTGTTTGAGAGCGGGGTAGCTTATTTTAAATAATCGTTTCAGCAGGTCCAATAAAAGTAAAATTTTCCTTGACAACACAGCAGATTTATTGTATATTGGATAAGTCAGTTGGGAATTGTCCCAATATGCAATGCTGCTGTGGCTCAGTCGGTAGAGCGTCGCATTGGTAGTGCGGAGGTCACGGGTCCGATTCCCGTCAGCAGCTTGATGTAGAAGCCTTGAGTTTTCAAGGCTTTTACTATTTCTGTGTGGTAGTTAATTGTGCGCTGATTTATGAATTTGTTAGGGTTTTGTTAGAATCATGCAAAATGGGTTACAATCCCCTGAAAAGCCTATAAATCACCCATTTATATTTATATGCGGTTCTACCTTTCGGAAAGCGGGCAAATTCCTTTTTAATATCCATTCTGCGAGATTTCCAGAATGAATTTATAACCGCCTTAAAATCGATTCTATAAGGTCAGAGCCGAGAATGATTTGGAGCAAAAGAAATAACAAAAAATAATTATAGAAAAAAGCTTAATTGCAAAAGTAACTTCCAGTGCAGAAGTAAATTCTACTGCACGT
>CANOFO010000136.1 GCA_947565305.1 uncultured Lachnospiraceae bacterium
AGTTATGGAAGTCATCAAGCCGTATCTGGTTTAATCTTTACGCATAATACGGTACATCCCCCCATGAAGATTCATGGGGGTTTTTCGTTCTACTTCTTTGGTCACGGTAAGAGACCTCAGGACTCTCCCCAACTTCGTTGGGTCCCCCCCTCAGGTCATTTTACAATAATAGTCTCTGCCGTCTCAATGGCCGTCTTCACCATTTCGTCAATCTGCTCCCCCAGATGCGTCTCCGACCGCCGGATGACTTTGAGGCTCGGCTTTGTCACCGGATGCTTTGCCACGAATATCGTACAGCAGTCTTCATAGGGCAGGATAGATGTCTCAAACGTGCCAATCTTTTTGGAAAGCTCTATAATCTCCTGCTTATCGAAACCGATTAGCGGACGGTAAACCGGCATAGTGCAGACCTCATCCGTCGCTGCCAGGGACTGCATGGTCTGGCTTGCCACCTGTCCAATGCTCTCCCCGGTAATCAAGCCAAGGGATTCCGTCTCATTGGCAAAATGCTCCGCAATCCGCATCATATAGCGGCGCATAATAATCGTCAGTTCATCGTGGGGACATTTCTCATAAATGTACATCTGGATATCCGTAAAGTTCACCACTTTCAGGTAAATCGGACCGGTGTACTTTGCTACAATCCTCGCCAAATCCACAACTTTCTGCTTGGCACGCTCACTGGTGTAGGGCGGCGCATGGAAATAGACAGCATCTATCTTCACACCGCGCTTAGCTATCATATAACCTGCCACCGGGCTGTCGATACCGCCAGACAAAAGCAGCATTCCCTTGCCGTTTGTGCCAACCGGCATCCCGCCAGGTCCCGGGATGATTTCCGAATAAATATTAATTTTCCCACGGATTTCCACATTTACCAGAATATCGGGATTATGCACATCCACCTTCATGTCCGCAAATGCCTCCAATATCCGCTCTCCCAGCGCTGCATTCACTTCCATGGAGGGCATGGGATAGCTCTTGCGCGCCCGCCGGGTATTGACCTTAAAAGTCAAACGCTTATCTGGATAACGCTTGTCCAGGTAAGATACCACATCTTCTGCCAGTTTGTCAAATCCCTCGTCCTCCGTAAGCACAACCGGACAGATTCCGACAATGCCAAACACATGCTGGAGGCTCTCTAGTACTTCATCATAATCAAAATCTGACAGCGCCTCAATATAAATGCGCCCCTGTTCTTTGCTAATCTGAAATTCTCCCTCCACTGGCTTTAAGGCATATTTTATCTGCCGTACCAATGCATCCTCAAACAGATGGCGGTTCTTCCCCTTAATGCCTATCTCTCCATATTTTATCAAAAATGCTTTAAACATGACAATTCCTTTCTAATGTCTGGTATACTTCCCCAACATGGGAACCAGTTCTTTCAGGCTGGCAAGGCAATACTCCACTTCCTCCAGTGTATTCTGCGGGCAAAAACTAATACGAATCGTAGAATCCAGATAATCCCTGCCAAGACCGATTGCCAGAAGCGTTGCGCTCTTCGCCGGTTTGTTGGAGGCGCATGCGCTGCCAGCAGAGACATAAATCTGTCTGTCCTCTAATGCATGGAGCAACACTTCACTGCGAATGCCGTCCACACTGAGGCTGACAATATGGGGCGCGCTATCTTCCCGATATCCATTGAAATGTGCCCAACTCTGTCCATCCAGTCCCTTAATAAATGATTCTTTTAACTGATATAAATGCGCCTGCTTTGCCGCAAAATCTTCGTATGCCTCCTTTGCCGCCTGCCCAAGCCCCGCAATCCCCGACACATTTTCTGTGCCGGAACGCATATTTTTCTGCTGTCCGCCGCCATAGATAATCGGCTTTAATTTCGTCTTTTCTTTTACATACAAAAATCCGCTCCCCTTTGGTCCATGAATCTTATGTCCGCTGACAGACATCAGGTCAATACCTAGTTTGCCAGGATGGATGACATACTTCCCATACGCCTGAATGGCATCTACATGAAATAATGCCTGCGGATTTTTCTTCTTAATGATTTGCGCCGCCTGGGCAATCGGCTCAACGGCTCCAATCTCGTTATTTACATACATGATGGATGCCAAAATGGTATTTTCCGTTACCGCTGCCTCCAACTCTTCCAGAGAAATGATGCCATCCTTATCCACATCCAGATAGGTTACCTGAAACCCCTGTTCTTCCAAAAACTTCATCGGCGCTATCACCGCCGGATGCTCAATCCTTGTGGTAATCAGATGGTTCCCACATCGTTTGTTCGCCATAGCCGCACCTATAACGGCAAGGTTATTGGATTCCGTGCCCCCGGAAGTAAAAATCAGTTCTGAGTCTTTGGCTTTCAACGTCCTGCAGATTTTGTCCCGCGCATCGCGGATATAATTTTCCCCTTCCATCCCTTTCACATGCAAGGAGGAGGGATTGCCGTAATCTTCCATCAATGCGCGCACCACGAGTTCTTTCGCCCCTTCCGAACAGCGGGTTGTGGCAGAATTATCAAAATATGCCTCCATAAAATCCTCCTAATCTTCCACTGCATACTGTAACATGGAAAGCGCACAGAGCCCAGCGGTCTCCGTGCGAAGAATACGGTTTCCAAGAGAAACCATCTCCATATCTTCCTTTGCCAATGCAATCTCTGCGGAATCATAGCCGCCCTCAGGTCCGATAAAAATTCCAACCGAAGAACCCTTAGGTATCTTGCTGAACACCTCCCTGGTATGCGCCATCCCACGCTGGTTCTCATAGGGCAGAATACGCACATCCAAACCCTGGGCATACTCCGTTGCCTGCCTGAAATTCATCACCATGCCCACATGGGGAATGATGCTGCGTTTCGACTGCTTCGCCGCGCTCTCTGCAATCGCCTGCCATCTAGCCTGCTTCGCTTTTGCGCGCTTCTCATCCAGCTTGACCACACAGTTTTTCATGGCAACCGGTATGATTTCCGAGACGCCAAGTTCCACGGCTTTCTGGATGACCAACTCCATTTTGTCTCCCTTGGGAAGACCCTGAAACAGCGTAACCTTAAGGGATGGCTCTGTCCCCTCCGCTTCCCGCAGGACCGTAAGGGTAATCTTCTCACTCTCTATCTGGCTGATTGCGCAGTAAAAATCACCTCCTGCATTATCGCTGATACGCACCTCTTCCCCAGTCCGCATACGGAGGGCATTTTTGATATGGTTTACATCACTGCCTGTAATGATGGCTTCTGAACCGCAAATCTGCTGCGGCTCTACAAAAAACTGAAACATATTCTCACTCCTGTGCTATTTTCTGGCAGTAATACTGACCCACTCGCCCTGATGGCTGACTTCCATAATCTCAAGCCCCGCCTCTGTGACAGCCTTTTTTACCGCCTCTTCCTTAAAATCAATGATTCCGCTGGTAATATAGATTCCTCCTTCTTTCAGGCGGCTCGGAATTACCGGCGTCAGGGGGATAATGATGTCTGCAAGAATATTGGCAACTACGATATCATAGTCTCCGCCTACTTTCTCCTGCAGCTTGCTGTCATCAATGAGATTCCCATGGAAAAAGCTGCCATTTTCCATGGGCAGATGGTTTATCTCCATATTGTCTCTCGTTGCTTCCATGCATATGGGGTCAATATCCGTCCCCACCACAGCAGAAGCGCCAAGTTTCAGGCTGACCAGGGATAAGATACCGCTTCCGCAGCCCACATCCAATACCCTGTCCCCCTGTTTCAGATACTTATCTAACTGGTGGATACAAAGCTGCGTGGTCTCATGTTTTCCGGTCCCAAACGAAGTCCCGGGATCAATCTCAATCACGCAGCGGTAATCCAAGGTCTGCGGCATCTCCTCCCAGGTTGGCTTGATCAGGATATCGTCAATCACAAAGGACTTAAAATACTTTTTCCAGTTATTGATCCAGTCCTTGTCCTCCGTCTCTCCCTCGCTGATTGCAGCACTGCCCACGTCCACAAACATCCGCAGACTCTCAAGTTCTTCCCGCACTTGGGCGAGAAGCGTCCCATGCTCTCCCTCTTCCAGAAAGAAGCTGACCTTAGCGATGCCTTCGTCCGGAGGCAGTTGGGGTAAAATATCAATATACATCCGTTCCTTTTCCTCTGCCGACAAAGGAACATTATCTTCAATCTGCACACCTTCAATTCCCAAATCTGCCAGCATACTGCTGACAAAATCCTCCGCCTCGGTCGTTGTCTGGATGGTATACTGTTTCCACTTCATGCCTGTGCTCCTCAATTTTTAAACTGCTTCTTCAAACTGTCATAAATCCGGTTGATTTCCTGCAATGTATTCGTATCTCCCGCTGCATTGTCCGGGTGGTAAATCTTGGTAAGGTCTTTGTACCGTTTTTTTAACGCACCCATATTATTGACGCCGGAGAAGAACATCTGTGCTTCTGGAAGCGACTCTCCCGCCGTTTTCCCACGATTGCTGCTTGTGCGGGAATAACGTTTCTTCTCCCGCTCAATGTCCTCTTTTTCATGGGCAAGTTTGTGCAGCTCCTCTTCCAGGATTTTCCACTTCATCTGGAACAGATGCTTTTCATCCGCCAGGCGTTTTTGCTCCAGTTCCTTTCTCCTGTAAAAATCCTGCTGCTCCTGTTTGAATCTGCGTCTGTCCTCTTCCAGCTGCTGCCGCTCCCTGTGCAGCATCCTGGACTGAAGATCTTCCGACATTGGTTCCCGAATCACCCTCCCCATCTGCCGTTTCGGCTGATCCATCTTTTTTCCCCCTTCGTATCTGCTGCCTGTAGGCTGCTATTTCACCTTTTTCACATTGCTGTCAGCGCCGTAAATTTTCTTCCCATCTACAGTCACATATGCGCGTATCTTAAAACTGTAAGATTTCTTCTTACTGAGTTTCGTCTTCGTAAAGGAGACTGTCTTGCCTTTTCCAATCGTCTTAATCTTTTTATATTTGCCGCTGCCTGTCTTCATGAAAATTTCATAGCCGCTGGCTCCGGCAACTTTCTTCCAGGTCAGCTTTACCTTACTGCTCCCGCTCCTCTTTGCCTTGCTGAGTTTAGCCTTTGCTGGAGATGTCGCTGTCCTCAGGCTGTCGGCTGCAGCCGCATAGACATTCTTATTATTGACAACACGGTACGGCGTAACCTGCAGCGTGTATGCAGTTGCGGGCTTCAGGTTTTTGTATGTATAAGCATTTCCCGTTACATATATTGTGGAAACTGCCTTACTTCCCTGGTAAAACATCAGACGGTAATTTACCCCTGGCACATTCTGCCAGGAATAAGACAGGGAATTCGTTGTCCTCTTTGCCATCTTCAAGCCAGCCACGCTGCCTGGTCTTGTCGGGGAAAGCGTGGGGATTTCCTCAGTATAAGTTTTGCCGCACAGCCTACAGGTAAAAGTCTTCAACCCTTTCTGTGTTTCCGTAGGCGCTTTTGTTACCGCTGATTGATACTGATGGCTCGGGCATGTTACTTCCACTACCACTTCAATGTCCGTAACCATCTGATAATTTGCCTGGTCCTCTGGTCTGTAACATACATAAAATTTCTGATTCCCAATCTTGGACAGCTTAGTCCCTGCGTCTGTCTGCCACAGAAAACCTTCCGGCAGTTCTATTGCTGCAAGGGTAGTTCCGCTATTCCCTTTCAGACCTGTCGGAACACTGTACTGCGGTATAGCACGCGCAATCTCCACACGCACACTTCCTTCAAATGTCTGATGCCCAGTCCTTGACACCTTGTATAATACCTCGTATGTACCGGCATTTGTCATATCCGGCTGTTCCTGCCCAAACACTGCATCGCCATCGCTCTTAAGCGCATACTGCACGATATCCCCATCTTCCAGCCCATTGATGGCAACGGTATAGGACTGCCCATTATAGGTCCCTATTACATCTTCTGCCGTAATGCCTGTAATTTCCGGCGGCAGTTCATCAATCTCCTCTGTATAGCTGTTTTCGCAAAGCGTACAGGTATAGGTCATAATTCCTTTCTCCGTCCCTGTCGGCTCCTTGGTAACTTCCGAAATATATCTATGACCGGGACATGTCACAGTTACCGCAATGCTTACATTCACCGTATGGTAATTCTTAGAATCTTCCGGTGTATATGTTGCCGGATAGCTGTGGGAGCCCTCTTCACGCAGCTGCGTATCCGTTTCCTGCCAGGAAAATCCGGTTGGCAGCCCCACATCCGCAAGCGTATTGCCGCTGTAACCAGTAAGCCCTTCCGGCAGTTCATAGGTAGGAGCTGCCTGCTCGATTGTCACTGTCGCCTTGCCCTGGAAAGACATATAGCCTGCCCGCTCCACCTGATAGCGGACTTCATATGTACCGGCATCCACCATTTGCGGCTGGGCAGCCTGATATTTTCCATCTGCCCCTGCATATTTTATAATGTCACCATCCTGAACGCCAGTCACCTCAATCAGATACGGCTGTCCATTGTAAGTCCCTGTTACATCCTCCGCAGAAATACCCTCCAGCTTAGGAACGATAATCTTACGGATATTCGTCTGCTTCCCGCTGGTCATAAAATCACTCTTCGATGAATAGTAAAACTCATCCCCACGCACGGTAAACCCATCAATCAAATCACCGGCAAGGTCCTGCGGTCCGTAGAATTTAGCCACGCTCTCGTCTGCATTCATCTGGAAAATTTCTGTCGGGGTATTAAAATAAATCTTATCTCCCAACTTGGCAAGATACATAAAACTTCTCGGATAGTAACTGCTGCCCACTGACCAGACAGACGTCGCATACACTACGTCTTCGCTGTCTGTAAGAAGCTGGGTTGCTTCCTTTTTCACCAGCTTAACTGCCCGCTCCTTTTGCAAATCATCATCATCCGGCTGATATTTGGAATAATACCAGGAATCATTTACATAGCAGA
>CANOFO010000137.1 GCA_947565305.1 uncultured Lachnospiraceae bacterium
ACTCACTCGTTACATCAATACTGCCGCCCATACTTTCCACCAGAAGCTTTGATACGGAATCAAAATATTCCGATTCTACGGAAATTTACGATGCACTGATTTCTTATGTTTTGGAGGAACTGCAGACAGATACAGAATTTTCCAAAAAAATATATCAATACATGATTCGGGATAACCTGATTTCAGGAAGCCAAATCTGTCAGATTCTCTTTGAACAGGGAATCCTCAAAGATAAGAACGGAGAACAGGCAGCGCTTGCGAACGGCAGTCTCAGTTCGTTTGACTTTCTCAGGGATAAAATCAAGAATATAGAAATTACCCCGGCGCAGCTTGCACTGGATCCCTGTACGGCCAGCTGTGTCATGGTAAATGTGCAGACCGGTGAACTACTCGCCTGCGTGACATATCCTGGTTATGACACTAACAGGCTTGCCAATACGGTAGACTCCCAATATTTTGAAAGCCTGCAGAAAGATTTGTCCGTACCTCAGTACAATAATGCGACACAGCAGCGGACCGCGCCAGGTTCAACGTTTAAGCCGATTACGGCTGCAGCGGCGCTGACCGAGGGCATTGTCAGTGTCGGGGAACAGATTAAGGATGAGGGTGAGTATACCAACATCACGCCTTCCCCCAAATGCTGGATTTATCCTGGAAGCACACATGGTAGGGACAATATTTCGGAAGCAATCCGGGATTCCTGTAATTACTTCTTCTATGAGATGGGTTACCGGCTAAGTTCAGAAGGCGGGGTCTATAACGAGAACAAGGGTATTGCGGCATTGAAAAAGTATGCGGCATTGTTCGGCCTGGATGAAAAGACAGGTATTGAAATTCCTGAAAATGACCCGCAGATATCGGACGAGTATCCAATTACTTCAGCTATCGGACAGGGTAACCATAACTATACGACCACACAGCTTGCCCGCTACCTTACTGCAGTAGCAAGCAGCGGAAATGTGTACCGGTTGACGCTTTTGGATAAGGAGACTACTGCAGATGGCAGTACAGTTAAGGAGTTCAAGCCTGAGATAATCCGTAAGATTACGGAGGTATCTCCTGTTTCCTGGAATGCTATCCAAAGCGGTATGCGGATGGTGGTGGAAAATAATAAGTCATTCAAGGATTTTCCGGTTGCAGTTGCCGGCAAAACGGGTACAGCACAGCAGATGGAAAGCCGGGCGAACCATGCGCTCTTTATTGGATATGCGCCTTATGAGAACCCAGAGATTGCTATTACAACACGTATTGCTCATGGATATACTTCTGCCAATGCAGTGGAAGTATCCAGCAATATCTTAAAATATTATTTCAATCTTGCAGATACGAAGACACTGTTAGACGGACAGGCAGAAGACGTTGAGAGCAGTGCCAATGGATTTACAGATTAAAGTTTGGAGGGATGAAAGTGTCAAAGCCAGTGATGTTAAAAAGCAATAAATATGGGATAAACTTGATTTTAGATGAGCACATGGACTTTGAGGAGTTACGGAAATGTATATTGGATAAATTTAAAGAGTCAGAAGGATTTTTTAAGAATGCAAAAATGGCGATTTCTTTTGAGGGCAGGAAGCTGACCCAAGAGGAGGAATTTGAGATTATTGAAACTATTACAGAAAATACGTCTGTAAATATCATCTGTATTCTTGATAACGATGCGCTTAAGGAAGAATTGACCCGGCAGAAAATTGAGCGTTTTGAAGAAGAACAGTCGGGGAAGACCGGAGAATTCTACAAGGGGACGCTCCGGTCCGGGCAGGTACTTGACTGTGAGAGCAGCATCATTATACTGGGAGATATCAATCCTGGCGCCAAAGTAATCTCGAAAGGCAACATCGTTGTCTTGGGCGCCTTGAAAGGCAATGCCTATGCGGGGGCAAATGGCAATGAACAGGCATTTGTGGCAGCGCTTATGATGGATCCCATACAGATAAAGATTGGCGATGTGATTGCCAGGAGTGCAGATAAGGTTCAGGAAGGAAAAAAACGCAGGAGAAAACATACCGTTGATGTCGAGACAGACCCGCAGGTAGCGCTTGTTAAGGATGGAAATATTTATATTGAACCAATTACAAAGGGGCTTTTGAATAATATATAAATATCAGGAGGATATGGTAAGATGAGCGAAGTAATTGTTGTAACGTCAGGAAAAGGCGGTGTTGGTAAGACCACCACCACTGCAAATGTAGGAACAGGTCTTGCACAGTTGGATAAGAAGGTTGTATTGATTGATACAGACATCGGGCTTCGTAACCTGGATGTGGTCATGGGACTGGAGAATCGGATTGTGTATAATCTGGTCGATGTGGTAGAAGGAAATTGCCGTATGAAGCAAGCATTGATTAAAGACAAGCGTTATCCGAATCTGTCTTTACTGCCTTCTGCACAGACCAAGGATAAATCAGCTGTCTCCCCGGAACAGATGGTAAAGTTAATTGATGAGCTGAGGGATGAATTTGATTACATATTGCTGGATTGCCCGGCAGGTATCGAGCAGGGATTTAAGAATGCCATTGCAGGGGCGGACCGTGCATTGGTTGTCACCACGCCGGAGGTATCTGCCATCCGTGATGCGGACCGCATTATCGGACTTTTGACGGCAAATGAGATTACCCGCGTGGATTTAATCGTCAACCGTCTGCGCATGGATATGGTAAAACGTGGCGATATGATGAATATCGGGGATGTTACAGATATTCTGGCAATTAATCTTATCGGCGCTGTTCCGGATGATGAACAGATTGTAATTTCTACCAATCAGGGTGAGCCTCTTGTTGGCACAGACTGTAAAGCAGGAATCGCTTATGCAAATATCTGCCACAGAGTTTTGGGGGAGGAAGTGCCATATATGGATTTGGAGGAAAAGGAAGGTATGTGGAACAAGCTAAAAGGGATGTTTAAGAAAAATTAGGAGGAAACCAAAATGGGATTGATGGATTTGTTTAAAAAGAAAAATTCCGGCGATATTGCCAAAGACCGGCTAAAGCTGTTATTGGTTTCCGATCGAGCAAACTGTTCCCCAGAAATAATGGAAAAGATTAAGAATGATATTATCCAGGTGATTTCCAAATATATGGAAATTGATGCGGAAGGTTTGGACATCCAGATTACACAAACTGAGTCTGAGGGGAATAATGGGAATGTTCCGGCATTGTTTGCAAATATTCCAATCAAAGATATGAGGCATACAAGTGCTTCTGACTAGTGTGGCAAAGGAAAGTAAGGAAGTTTTATTATGTTGAAACAATATCAGATTAAGGACTACAATTTTCGTTTGGTTATCTATGTGACAGCATTGACCCTGATAGGAATCAATGTAGTTGGGAGCGCGCAGAAATCTGTGCAGAATAAGCAGATAATGGGTCTGTGCCTGGGGTTGTTTGCCATGGCGGTTGTCTCCATCATAGATTATTCTTTTATCCTCAAGTTCAACTGGCTGATTTATGCGTTCAACATAGGATTGCTTTCCCTGATTACGTTCCATGTGTTCGGGGATAAAGCTGGCGGTGCAGCGCGCTGGATTGAAATCGGGGGATTTCGTTTCCAGCCATCCGAACTGTCAAAGGTACTTATCATATTGTTTTTTGCCTGGTACTTTGGAAAATATTATGAGAAGGTAAATAAACTGTATTTTCTTGCCATAACAGGGGTTCTGATTTTTATTCCCTGGTTTATGATTGAGCATCAGCCTGACTTATCTACAAGTATTGTAGTGGCAATTATTTTTATTGCCCTCTTGTTTTTAAGCGGGTTAAGCTATAAAATAATAGTAGGGGTTCTGGCGGTGTTAGTTCCTGCGGGCTCACTTTTTGTCTACCTGATTCTCCAGCCGGGACAGACGATTTTGGACCAATACCAGTGGAAGCGTATCATGGCATGGCTGCAGCCGGAGAAATATGCAACCGATGCATATCAGCAGCAGAATTCCATTATGGCGATTGGATCCGGCTTATTATGGGGGAAAGGACTAAATAATGACACTGTATTTTCAGTTAAGAATGGTAATTTTATCCCTGAGCCACAGACAGACTTTATATTTGCCGTTGTGGGAGAAGAGTTAGGTTTTGTGGGAAGTGCTGCTATTTTAGTCCTTCTTTTGCTCATAGTAATTGAATGCATTTTAATTGGCAGGAAAGCGAAGGATTTACCGGGGCAATTAATTTGCGGCGGCGTTGCCGTCTGGATTGGTTTCCAGACATTTGTCAATATCTGTGTGGTAACCGGAATGATGCCCAATACTGGGTTGCCATTGCCTTTTGTAAGTTATGGTCTCACTTCGCTGGTAAGCCTTTTTATTGGGATAGGACTTGTGCTAAATGTAGGCCTTCAGCCTTTAAAATACCGAAAGGGGGATTTTTAACGTGAACATTGGATTGATTGCGCATGATTCCAAAAAGAAATTGATGCAGAATTTTTGTATTGCCTACCGGGGGATACTGTGTAAGCATGATTTATGTGCGACAGGAACTACCGGCAGGCTGATTGAGGAAGTGACCAATTTGTCTGTCCGCAAATTTTTGGCAGGACATTTGGGCGGCGCACAGCAGCTGGCAGCTCAGATTGAACATAATGAGATTGACTTGGTGATTTTTTTGAGAGACCCGATTACCCCCAAGTCCCATGAACCGGATGTAAATAATGCGGTGCATTTATGTGATATGTATAACATTCCGTTGGCAACCAATCTTGCCACGGCAGAATTGTTGATTAAGTCATTAGACAGAGGAGATTTAGAGTGGCGTGAGATGTATAGATAGGAAAAAACGGTCTCTGGCAGCAGCGCTGCTGGCAGTTGTCCTGTTCACAGGTTGTGGGCAGCCGACAGAGATTGACCATCCTTATGACGTATATGAAAGCCCGAGGGCTTATGGTCTGAACATCACAGTGAACAGTGAGAGCAGCCAAACGTTTTTCGGTAAGGATCTCTGCGTTGCCGGTACGGAGGACAAGCTGAGCCAAAATGTCACAGCTTCCCTCTCTGAAGCAGCGGGATTGTTTGATATCAAAGAGAATACCCTCAAATTCGGCAAGAATATTTATGGACGTGTCTATCCGGCAAGCACTACCAAGATTCTCACTGCGTATGTGGCGCTGAAACATGGTGACCTGACTAAGAGTGCGACAGTGACAGAACAGGAACTCCAGTTGGAAGAGGGTTCTTCTACCTGTGGATTGTCAGTTGGCGACACTATCAGCCTGGAAGAATTATTATATGGATTGATGCTATGCAGCGGCAATGATGCTGCCAATGTAATTGCTGATTTGGTATCTGGCAGTAGTGAGAAATTTGCAGAGCTGATGAATCAGGAAGCATTGGCGCTGGGAGCGACAAATTCCCATTTTATCAACCCGCATGGTCTGCACAGTGAGGAGCATTACACCACAGTATACGACATGTACCTGATTTTTCAGGCAGCCTTGCAGGAAGAGAAGTTTGTCTCTGTCATCGGTTCGCAGAGCCATACCGCTTCCTTTACCAATTCTGCTGGAGAAGCCGTTTCCAAGGATTGGCTGAATACTAATAAATATCTGAACGGTGAGATTGAGGCACCGGAGGGGATTCAGGTGCTGGGCGGGAAAACAGGAACCACCAATGATGCCGGTTACTGCCTCGTGCTCTACAGCAAGAACAACAGCGGTGTCCCTCATATCTCGATTGTCTATAAAGCAGAGAGCCGGGAAAACCTTTATCATGAGATGACTGAATTGTTAATAGAAAGTGCAAAATAGCAGTTGAATTCTTTGTAAATATATACTATAATTGTCGTATAAAAAGAAACTATTGTTTACAGATTAGATAAAGAATCGTTGTTCTTTTGCGCGTAAATTATCTATTTTGTACAAAGTGGTTGAGACTAGGAGGAGATTGACATGGTACAAATTATAGCTGGCGAAAAGGGAAAAGGGAAGACAAAGTATCTTTTGGATAAGGTAAATGAATCGGTGAAATCAGCTACCGGCAATATCGTGTATCTGGATAAGAGCCAAAAACATATGTATGAACTGAGCAACAAGGTTCGTCTGATTAACGCATCGGAATATCTGATTGCAAACGGTGATGAATTTTTAGGATTTTTATGTGGAATCATTTCACAGGATCATGATTTAGAAGAAATGTATCTGGACAGTTTTCTGACAATTGCGAAATTAGAAGATGAAGATATTGAACGTGCAATTATTAAATTAGAAGATATCAGTAGTAAATTCCATGTCAATTTTGTGCTGAGTATTTCTAAAAATGAGAAAGATTTACCAGAATGTACGAAAGGCAAAGTCATTGTATCATTATAGATTGACAATTATTACATAAGAAAAGAGTTCGCTTGTAGAGAATTGCGGGGCACCAAAGAGATTACAACATCACGGATGTGCCCGGCATGTAAGTCCACAAGCGAACTCTTTATGTTAGGGCTTTTATTTTCAGGCTTCATTCATAGAACGAATCCGCCCAAAAACACTGCACAGATACAGTCCGCCAATTCCTACGATTCCATAGACAATCCGGCTAATCCAGCTCATGTCACCGAATAAAAAGGAAACTAGGTCGAAACGGAATAATCCGATTAAGTGCAAAAACCCGAGATGTATCACTTCCATTGAACAGGAAATCGTACACAAATTCAAGCTGGTAGACAAAGAAAAGCAGGTCTACAGATGCGTGTACTGCGATGCAGAGAATAAATAAGTTTATCAAGAGAAGTTCAATCGAAAAGCACTCACTGCAGCAGCGAGTGCTTTTTAAATCGCACAAGGACATCAAGGTTCCCGGG